>JABIRI010000314.1 GCA_018667915.1 Opitutaceae bacterium
AGCTTTGGTCACAGAAACCGCTGTCCGTCGCGATTTGAGCCAGTGGGAGGTTGGTCTGCGTGAGCCTGCGGCAGGCCCCATTGAGCCGAACCCGTTTGAGGTAGGCGAACGGACTCATGTTGAAACGTTTTTGGAAAAGCCGTTCGAGGGTGCGCACAGTGTAGCCGGCGCGCTGGGCCAAGTCGGCGACGGTGATGCGGGTGGCGTGATTTCGCTCCACAAAGTCGATCACCTTGGAGAGCTCAGGGTAAGGACCGGCGGCTGCACTCGCTACTTTGAATTCCCGGGTGAATCCTTCGAGCCCGACGATGGTGCCGGAGGCGTCATATAACGGAGTTTTTGTCGTCGTATACCATTCCACCGAAAGGTCGTTGTGCGTCACCAACTCGACTTTGTTTGTGATGGGTTCACCTGTGCTCATCACTTGCTCGTCGTCCTTCTCGTAGGAATCTGCCAGATATGGAGCGATCAATTCGTGGTCCGTTTTGCCGATCACTTCGGATTGATCACGTCGCCCAATCATATAAACGAGTGCCCGGTTGGCCGCCGTAAAACGATGAGCCCGGTTTTTCGCGAAGTAGCACACATCGTGCAGATACTCGAACAGTCCCAACCGATGCGACGAAGGGTCTCGGGTCGGCCGGCCGCTGAGTTTACGATCCTTCACTGTGCTGTCTCGAACCATCAGGCTGATTGGGAAGATACGACCTGATACGCCGAGCTTGAGAAATGTATCCGGGCGCAGAAGGACTTAGCAGTTATGCGGTTAAGCGTTTGATGATTTCGACGAAGGGATGTGTGTCGGATCATGAGTTATCAGCAGGGAATCGATGGAACGATCAAAGGGGAGCGTGTTAGAGGGAAGAGTCAGCGCGATGTTACCACGATTGAGCGGAAAATTATAGATAATCAGGGCACATGCTATTGTGTAAAAACGACACGGCGTAGGTGATTGTTCGATCTCCGATCAAGTGAATCAGTTAAGCACGGCGGCGTTTTGGCGGGGCCGTTTTCCGCCGTTGCGGGGTTGATCCCTGGCCGAGGGTCGCACCCTCGTGCCATGTGCCGTCGACTTGGGTGCCGATCGACGCGGGTTGTGGACCGCGTTGATTGCGTTGCAGCAAACTGTTGAGCACGTCGATGGCGGTGGCGCCCATGACGTCCCGGTGTTGATCAATACCCGTCGCATTTGGCATATCATCGATGATATTCAGACTCACGTAACCGATATCTTTGGGAACCCGGAGTCCCTCCGCGGCGGCGGCTTCAATGAAGTTGTCGCACCGGCCGATGACGACCTGCGGCCGATTGGTTCGGATCCAATGCCGGATTTCAGCAATTTGATTATCGAGACTTAATTCCAAGGTGGGAACGGGTTCGATCCGTTTGTCGGAATGAGACTGAGCGTAGGCGTGGGCCGCCTCCCACTGGTGGCTCCAGCGTGAGGCCAAATCGCGTCTCACCGCCAAACCGACTCGAGTGAAACCGCGTTTACGCAGCTGCTCCCAACACAACAAAAGATCACCATAGTGATTCGGAGTGATGTGGTGGAACTGGGCGTAGGGGTTGGCGCGCTCATTCGTCACCACCGAGAACGATTTCCAGTCGAGTTTAAAGGGTTCGTCGGGATTTTCGAACGGTGCCAATACCAGACCGCGGATACCGCGCGCCTGCAAAATCCGACTAAAACGGGCGGGGGAAGCGCCGTCTTGCTGGGCCCACAAGTGTTGTAGACTGTAGCCGAGTTCGCGGGCCCGTTCAGTTGCGCCCTCGATGAATTGTTTCGCGCTCGGAAGGTTCACCCAGGCATCGCGGGTCGACCAATTGGAAACGAGCCCGACGACCGAGAAGTCGCGAAAGACCCGCACGCGACTGCGGTGAGCCGCGAGCGCCGAGAGTGCGGGGTCGGGAGCGTATCCCAACTCGGTGGCGATTCGTTTTACGCGTTTTCGGGTCCTTTCCGGCAGGCGCGGGTGGTCCCGCAATGCGAGTGAGACCGATGCGATACTCAGCTTTGCCTTGGCGGCCACATCTTTGAGTGTGACACGATGAGAAAAATGGTCGGCAGCGGTCTCAGCCATGGAGAATGCGAGGACGAGGTGGAGGGGAAACGGTGGAGTGACGGCGAGCAGAGCTCTGGCAAGGTCTTAATAGGCCCCGTCCAGCGGGGCAAGATTAGTTAACAGATTTAGCGCCTTTTAACGCAGAGCGCGTCCGCTGATTTCTCAACTGCTGGGAGGAGCAATCGAGCAAGTGGGGCGCGGCAGTCCGGTGATGTCGGTGCGCACTTTGAAGATACTGCCGGCGTGCGGTTGGGCGGCAATGTCCTCTGCGCTCAAACCGGCATGAGCGGACGTGATGAACAGCGTCTTGCCGTCCTCTCCTCCGAAAACGCAGGACGTCACTTGGGTGACGGGGAGTTCGACTCGGTCGAGGATTTCGCCGGTTTCACCGTGCAAACGCAGCACCGCGGATCCGCCCCAGATGGCGAGCCAGATGTGGCCGTCGATATCGATACTGAGTCCGTCGGGCACGCTGCCGTCCTGCGGGAATTTCCGTAGAATCTTACGATTATTGATCTGGTGGGATGCCCCGTCGTAGTCAAAAACACTCAGACTGTGAGCCGGTGAATCGACGTAGTAAAAACGGGTATTGTCGGGCGACCATCCCAGACCGTTGGAAAGCGTGATCTCGGGTAAAGCGACGTGGAGCGCGCTCGATTGATCGGCGCGATACAGGGCGGCGGTCTCGCGAGTGCCAGCGAGGGCGGCGCTGCCCACCCAAGGGTGTCCATCGGGGCCGGTATAGCCGTCGTTAAAACGGTGAGCGGTAGGCAGGTCGGGAATCGGGTGGTCGATCGGAATGACTTTGCCGGTCGGTTCATGGAGCCACGCGCAGTCGCGTTCGCGAGCGGTCCACCACCAATCGTCGGCCGCAGGGAGCGCGACGCCTAGAGCCGGGGAGTCCAGGTCGAAATGGGTGATCGCGCCGGTGGTCGCGTCATGGCGATACAACCGACCCTCGGTGATGTTGACCCAGTAGAGCGTGTCGTTGTGCCAAACGGGACCTTCGGCGAGTTCGTGGCGGGTATCGATATGGAGGGAAGCTTGCATGGCTTGGAGACAGTATTCGTTTTAACCCCCGATTTCTCGGATTAACGCAGATCGGAGAGGTAACGAGTTTCTACAGGAGAGGGTAGAGAGAGGGAAGACGGGTGAATGGAGCTGGGTGAGCTGAAGGGTAATTGAAGAACAGAAGGTAACAAAGAGAACGAAGCTGGATGGATCGAATTGTATTTTTAAAGTGGTAGAGCGCTGAGGCGCAGGCAGGGGAAATGCCGCAAAAAGGCCCAATAAGCTCCTTGTTGAGGGCGTTCATTGGGGGTGAGCCTATAGGCTCATCGCGGCGGTTCGGTTTTGTGCCTTTTTGTGGTAAAAATCTCCGGAAGAGTAGTTCTGATTGTCTCTGCTTCCTCCTGTAAAAAACTGCGTTGTAGTTGGCGTGCGAAGTTACTGGTTTTTGCCGCGGGCGTCGACGGACCAGTTGGTGCGGATGGATTGGTCCGGGGCGACGACTTGGACGTGGTCGGCGAGGTTTATCACCGTGCAGACGTGGGCGGGGACGAAGGCGATGCGGTCGCCGACTTTTACTTGATCGAGATCAGCACCGCGTAGGTAACCGTGCTCTTCGTTTACCGCGAAGACTTCGAGATGGCGGCCATCCGCCGCGACGGCGGATATGCCCGCGCGGGTCTTGTCGGAAGAGAATGTTTTGGAGCCGGCATCAATTAACGCGAGGTCTGCGGTGGGTTTGTCCACCACCGTGGAGAGCACGTGCAGTGCAACATCGTCCCACGGCATGACGTCGGCATTTTGAGTCAGCGAAAGATCACCAAACACATAGACACCGGGGCGCATG
>JABIRI010000313.1 GCA_018667915.1 Opitutaceae bacterium
CCAGCCGCCCGCCACCAAGCGGCCGTCAGCAAAAAGTTCTCCCGCTGGGGATGCGTATCAAAAACGGTGCCGCGCAATAGAATGTCTCCAGCCGATTCTTCCGTATCCACAATTGCGGCCTCGGGTAAGGACTGGCCGAAGTGCTCCGCCGCGCGCGCTACACTCGAACCAGCGAAAACTTGCCCCCCAATCGCGCGTTCGAACAAACGCCACTTTGCCATAAAATAACCCTGCATCGAAGCATGACGCTCCAGATGATCCTCCGCAAAGTTCGTCCAAATCGCAGCATCGGCCCGAAAATGATGCAGTGCTTCGGCCTGGAAGGAACTTACTTCGCAAATCGCAATCGAATCAGGCGCACCACCATCTCGCTTGGCCACAACTTCGCTGAATGCATTGCCCACATTACCCACTGCACTGGCGTCTTTTCCAGCGGTGGTCAGCGCAAAGCTCAGAAACTCCGTCACCGTGGTTTTCCCGTTGGTGCCGGTGACCGCGACCACCTCGCCACGCCAGAATAGCGCTGCAAAATCAATTTCAGTCAAACAAACCAATCCCGCCGAACGCCCGGCCATGACCCAACTATGACCCAGTTCGAAACCCGGCGAGGTAACCAATAATTTATGGGCGCCCGGATCAAATTCCTGATCAACACCATCCCCTACCCGTTGGTCGTAAATGACCACTTCAGCCCCGAGCTTATTCACAAGTTTGGCCGCGGCCCGTCCGCTCACGCCATCACCCAACACCGCGACGGGTGCTTCAAGTAAGGATAACAAAAATGGAGGCGCGGTGATCATCGTAGATTAACGCAATTTCAAGGTGCCTAGCCCAACGAGCGCGCACATGAGGGAGATGATCCAGAATCGCAAAACAACTTTTGTTTCCGGCCATCCCAGTTTTTGAAAGTGGTGATGAATCGGAGCCATTTTGAAGAACCGTCGTCCTTCACCATAACGGCGCCGCGTAAACTTGAAGAATCCGACTTGGATGATCACCGAAAGCGCTTCCACCACAAAAACGCCACCTACTATCACCAGGGTCAGGGGTTGCTGCACCATAAAGGCGATGACTCCGATCAAACCGCCCAACGCCAACGATCCTGTATCTCCCATGAAGACTTCCGCCGGGTGCGAGTTATACCACAAGAAGGCCATGCCGGCCCCGACCAATGCTCCACAGATCACCGCCAATTCTCCGGCCCCCGGAACATATCCAATCAGGAGATATTCCGAGATTCGCGCATTACCCGCCGCGTAAGCCATGATGCCGTAAACCAGTGCAACCGTAATCGTGCAACCAATTGCCAGGCCATCGAGACCATCGGTCAGATTGATCGCATTACTGAATCCGACGACCCAGAAAAACATCATCACAAAGAGCAACAGCATCCCGATTGCACCCGTAAACAGGAAGATCGGTTCCTTCAAAAACGGCACCCATAACTCACGGATATGACTCGAACTGGAATCGCTGACCGCGAGCAAAATTAGAGCGACTGCGGTGATGCTTGTCTGCCACAACATTTTCTCGCGCGACGAAATCCCATCCCGACTCCCCCGTTTGATTTTAAGATAATCATCCCGGAAACCCACCGCCGTGAGGGACCCGTAAACGAAGAGTGAGGTCAGAATCCAAACATTGGGCGCTGCCCACAACAAGGTGCTCACTGCTACCGCCACAAAGACCAAAACCCCTCCCATGGTAGGCGTGTTTTTCTTATCAAATCGGGTCGCAAGATCTCCCGTCCGATCATCGTCGTAGTGCTGACCAAACTTTAGGCGCTGCAGCTTGGCGATCAGCCAAGGTCCAATCACAAATCCAACCAGCGTGGCCGTTCCTGCCGCCAGCAGCGTGCGTAACGTCAGATAACGCAGCACCCGCAATGGGCCCCAAACGTGTTCGTATTCTGCGAGGTAAGAAAGCATGATTCAGCCCACGGCAACGGGTTCCACCGCCATAAGAGTTTCCAGACGATAACGCCTGCTTCCTTTAATGAATACCGGACCTTGCCAATGCGCCATGGTCTCGAGACCCAGCGCGACTTCTGCTATTATTTTGATCTGCGCTTCATCCGCATCAATGGACAACGCCCCTGCTTTCACCTGCTCCGCTCCCGTGCCCACCAACAAGAGCCGATCGTGCGAATGTAGGGTTAATTTTGCGCCCAAATCGAAATGCGCCTGATCTGAGATTTCGCCCAACTCTTCCATCCCTCCCAGCACATAGAGCCGAGGGTCTGTATCACGGGTCATGCCGACAAAGGCATCGAGGGCATCCCGCATCGACGCCGGATTGGCATTGTAACAATCCAAATAGACAAGACGACCCTCCAGGTCCCGCACTTCACCACGCATGGCATCGGGTTTCCACTCTCGCAAACGCTCCTGAACTGATTCCGAGGAGACACCACCGTCACGCGCAATCGCGATCGCGATCGCTGCGTTTTGCGCCATTCCCTCACTTACGCGTTCGATGGTATAAGACTCCGGCGCATTCATTCCGAAAGCCACACTTAACATGGTCGTGCCCTCCGTCGGTATCGTTAGGAATCGCACCGCATCTTCCGCCACGGATCGCGATAAAACGTCCACCGCCGAAACCACGACTCGCTTCCCTTTCAGCTCATCGAATTGCGGAAATTTGGCCACTTGGTTGGAGAGGTAAATTTTCCCGTGCTCACTCACCGCGGCCGGTAAACGTGATTTCTCCTGAGCGACGCCGGCCAAGTCGCCTAAATTCTCGGTGTGGGCATGGCCGATGAGGGTCACAATCGCCGTATCCGGTTCGATCATATTTGCGAGCAAATCCATTTCACCCGGACCACTGATTCCGGCTTCAATTACCGCGTAGTCGTGTGACGCCGCATCGAGTTGCGTGAGCATCAAGGGAACGCCCAGATGATTGTTAAAGTTACCCGCGGTCGCAAACGTGCGATCAGCCAAGACGCGTTTGAGTATATTCTTGGTTGACGTCTTCCCGGCACTTCCGGTTACGCCGATCACCTTACCCGAAAACGTCCGGCGATGCTCACGGGCGATCTGTTGAAACGCCACCAGCGGATCCCCCACGACCAACTGCGGAATGCTACTGTCGGAACGTTCTTCGCTGACGAGTGCAGCTACCGCGCCCGCCGCGCCCGCATCATTAAGGAAATCGTGGCCATCCCGCCGTTCTGTGCGCAGGGCGACAAACACCTGACCTTGCTCAATGGTTCGCGTGTCGATGCCAAATCCCGTCAACGGCTGCGTCGGCTCAACGGTCCAGCGACCGTTAGTCCATTCGGCGAGTTGAGTGTAGTTGAAGCGAGGCACGGAAGATTTAGAATTCGTCAGGCGGTGGAGATCTGTTTGATGCCGATCAGTTCGCGCGCCACGTGGCGGTCATCGAAGGGCACCACCGTGTCGGCAAATTCCTGATACGGTTCATGCCCCTTGCCCGCGATCAACAGGCTGTCACCCGGCTCTGCCATATCGAGCGCGAGGCTGATCGCTTGGCGTCGATCTTCGATCCAAGTGATACGGTTGGGCGCGGTCACGCCGGTCTTCATATCATCGAAAATTTGAGTCAGGTCTTCGCGGCGGGGATTGTCCGCGGTAGCAAAGGTAAAGTCGGCGTGCTCTTGCACCGCTTCGACCATCATCGGACGCTTGGCCCGATCACGATCACCACCGCAACCGAAGACCACCAACAGACGGCCGGGAGTCACGGGCTTAAGCATCGCCAGAGCATTGCGCAGGGCATCATCGGTGTGCGCATAGTCGACCAGAACATTAAAGTCCTGACCTTCCTCTACCCGTTCCATACGACCAGGAACGCCAGCGAAGGCAGTCAGCCGGTTTAAAAAACTCGCGGGCTCGCGACCGGTGGCAATCACGGTGGCAATCGCAGCAAGTAAGTTGGACAGATTGTAACGACCAATCAGCGGCGACTCCACTTCACGACTGCCCTGCGGCCAGGTCACCGTGAATTTGGTGCTCTTGAAACCATACGTGATGTCCGTGGCCCGGATGACCGCATCCGCCGACTCGCCAAACGTCAGACGATCCTGTGACGGATTCAAACGCTCGGCTAACTTCCTGCCGTAAGGATCGTCCAAGTTGATCACCGCGTGATCAGGGCGTCGGCCGATTTCACCGGTAAAGAGACGGGCCTTCACCTCAAAATATTCATCTATTGACGCGTGGTAATCGAGGTGGTCCCGCGTGAGATTCGTAAAGACCGCAACCTTGAGTCCAAGTCCCCGCACGCGTTGTTGATCGATGCCATGGGAGCTGACCTCCATCACCGCATCGGCGCAGCCGGCATCGCGCATTTGCGCCAACATGCCGAACGTATCAATCGCCTCGGGCGTCGTGCGAAACGAGGGCACGGTGCGCGCACCCAAGTCATACGCGATGGTGCCCAACAACCCGACCGGTTTTTCGCCGCCGAGCAAATGGCGCACAAGATGGGCCACGGTAGTTTTACCGTTGGTTCCCGTGATGCCGGTGACCGCGAGATCTTGATCGGGGAATTTGAAATAGCGCTGGGCAACCGTGGCCACCAGTGCCCGGGGATCTGCCGCCTGCACAAACGTGACCTTACTCGATGCCGTGCGAGGCATGACCGCCGCGACAACCGCAACAGCGCCGCGGGAAACAGCTTCATCGATATAAAGCGCCCCGTTCGTGCGGCGCCCCGGCAAGGCAAAGTATACGTTGCCCGGCACAACCCGACGACTGTCGATCGCCAGGCCTGAAATCGGACGCGAGAGCTCTCCCTTCACGGCGATAACCTCGTCTTCAGAGAGATAGTCGGAGAGTTTTGGAGCCATTTTTATGACGCGTTTTTGGGCAACAGAATCACCCGACGAGCGGGCAGAGGAAAGAGCGCCGAAGGCCTGAATGAGGGGATAGTTTTGCGTAAGATAGCCAATCACCAGCGGGATCCTTCCAGCGCGAGACGTGGCTGCGCATCTGGTGCGACCACGGGTTTAATATCGAGATATGAGATAAGTTGTTCAGCCACGCGGCGGAAGGAAGGCACCGCCACGGCGGAACCATAATTGAGACGACCGCGATCAAGGCGGGCGTCGTCCACGATCACCGTGACCACCACTTCCGGATTCGACGCGGGGAAGAAACCGACAAACGATCCGACGTGGTTGCGCTTCGAGTAACGTCCGTCGATGAGCTTTTGGGCGGTGCCGGTTTTTCCGGCGACTTCATACCCTTCAATCGCAGCGGCCTTCGCCGTGCCCTCTACGGTCACCCCCACCAACATACGCGACATCTGGCGTGCCACTTCTGCTTTAATCACCCGGCGACGGGCAACCCCACCGAACGAGTAAACATCCCTGCCCTGTGCATCGCGAATTTCCTTCACCACTTGCGGTCGCAGCAGCTCACCGCCACTGGCAATTGTCGCCATGGCGTAGTGAATTTGAATCGGCGTCGCGGAAACACTGTATCCCGCCGGAATGCGGGTAATTTCGAGCGCACTCCACTTATCCGGAGTATTGAGTAGACCTCGGCTTTCGTAACCCAGCGGGAAACCCGTAACCTCGCCAAACCCGAACGCCCGCGCGGCTTGATACATGCCTTTTTCACCCAAACGCATACCCAGTTGCGCGGCCCCGATGTTGCTGGATTGACTGATGATCTCCGCGACGGTCAATGGATGATCATAGCTGTGATCATCGGGCATAAATTTGCGAACGCGGCCTTGAAATTCGATCGAATCAATCGAACAATTAAACTTGGACTGAGGCGTCACCAATCCCCGATTGAGGGCGGCAGATGTGGCCACAATTTTGAAAGTCGATCCGGGATCGAGCAGATCAGTGACTGCCGTATTACGCTGCTGATCCATGGTCGCTCGGCCATATTCGTTGAGATCGAAGGTCGGGTAATTCGCCAGTCCCAACAAAAATCCGCTTTTGGCATCGGTAACGATGATGGAGGCTTTCGCGGGTTGGTAAGTTTCACCGATGTAAGCGAGTTCGGTTTCGATCAGGTGCTGCACCATCGAGTCTATCGAAAGCGTAACACTGTAACCATCATTGGCCGGCACTTCGCGTTTACGAAATTGCGCCATCTCACGTCGCAAGCCGTCTTTTTCCGACTCCCGCCAACCGTCTTGGCCGCGCAGATAAAAATCTGCAAACGCCTCGATTCCACCGGAAGGTTGATCCTCCCGGTTTACGAATCCAACCAAATGAGCCGCGAGTTGATTTCGAGGATAAGCTCTACGATATGAGCGATTTCCATAAACACCCTTAACGCCCAATTTGAGCACGGCGTCGTAAGTCGATTCCTCAATTTCGTCCACTAACTTGGCCCAACGCACGAGGCTGGTTTTGCCCGTTTTCGAGACGCGTTGAGTCCGGTTGAACGTCGATACGAGTTGTTCCAGCGGCTCACCAATCAATCGCGCGAGTTCCGGCCAGTGCTGACGATCTTCTTCGCGCAACATCTGGGGATCGACCCCCAGTTGGATGACCGTGCGGGAGGTTGCGAGCACGTCACCTTTGGCATCCAAAATATCACCGCGCCGCGCCTGTTCCTTGGTGATCGAGCTCCGGGCGCGATCCACATAACTTACTAGACGTTCACGCTCCAACACGTGCAGGTGCACCAGACGCACGCCCACACTCGCGAAGCACAGCAGAACCGCAGTGGAGAGAAGGACGAGACGGAAGTTGGAGGCGAACCCTTTCGACATGCGTGGTAGCGTCAGCGGGTCCCGGGGTTAACTGAGCTGAAGCGAACCGAAACATCTCCGGTCGTCGCTTCTTTGGCGAAAATCTCAAAATTCTGCAGGGCCGCCAATCGCGCTTCGGGCGCTTGCTCAACCCGCACGATGTGCAACTCGGCCGGGCGAACCAGGCCGAGTTGCATCTCGCGGTTTTTAGACTCCAACGTCTGGGGCGATTGCTCGCTGGCGAGCCGGGCGGTGGTCTCCGCCAGGCGTCGCTCTACCGCCACGAGTCGGCGTTCTGTTTGCTTGGTGATTTCGGCGGTTTCCGAAATTTGATGACGCATCCACACGGTGCCCAACCAGACGGCTCCGTTGAATCCGGCCAGCACGAGCAGGTAGACCATAAATTCACTGACGAAGGCAGAAGCTGATTTTTTCATGGGGTATGGAAGGTCAAAGTTTGCGCAGGCCGCGGAGTTTGGCGGAACGACTGCGTGGGTTGACGGCGAGTTCGTCCTCGCCGGCGGTAATGGGTTTGCGGGTCAGGGCATCGGCGAATTTCTCGCGCAGGTCCTGCGGGGTGGAATCGTTGGTGCCGACGGGTTGGCCGCATTGGCGGCGAAAAAACTGTTTTACCGGACGGTCTTCCAAGGAGTGGAAACTGATCACGGCCAATACGCCGCCCGGGTTCAGACGCTCAAACGCCGCCGGCATCGCGCGCTCGATTGCGCCGATCTCGTCGTTTACCGCGATGCGAATACCTTGGAAGGTCCGGGTCGCAGGGTGGATTTTTGACTTCCGACGTAAAGCAGCGGGAATCACATCGGCTACCACTTCGGCGAGCGAAGCGGTGCGCGCGAGTTGTCCGGTCCCACGTGAGGCGATCAAGGCCTTCACCACGCGGCGCCAGCTCTTTTCTTCCCCGTAGTTGCGCACCGCGCGCACGAGCATGTCTTCAGTGGCGGTTTCCAACCAAGCGGCCGCCGACACCCCGCTCCGAGGATCCATCCGCATGTCGGCGGGGGCATCCTGGCGGAACGAAAAACCACGGTCGGCTTCGTCGAGTTGGAAGGATGATACGCCCAAATCAAACAGCGCGCCATCAAAGGAGCCGATCTCCAGCTGGCCGAGCCGACCAAAATCAGAGTCTACCAACTCAAAGCGCTCGCCAAACTCCGCCCTTAGCTCCTCCGCCCGCTCTTGAGCGGCGGGGTCACGGTCGATAGCGATGACCTGCACATCGGCGTGCGCCGCCAAAATTGCGCGGGTGTGCCCACCGCCACCAAACGTGCCATCGAGAATGCGGGCACCCGGCGCGGGCAACAGCAGCTCGAGAACCTCGGCGAGCAGAACGGGTTGATGGCCGGGAGTCATACGCAACATCGGGGATTCAAACGCAATGGCGCCCATGATGACTCCTCCACAACACGAGACGATCGACCGCCGAGGGCATCGCTGCCTCCGAAACGACCGGTGAAAAATACTGTTCCAACAACTCCCTACGACGACGACGGGCTTCCGGGCGGTTCGCTCCGTTGACACAGGAGACGGCTCCGAAACCGGCCGGAGAATGAATGGGGGGCTTCGAAAAACTGAGAGTGGTTGCGGCCATGATCAGATTCCGAAGCGCTGCATTACGCTGCGCTGACTAGAGGTCGTGGATTCTTGCTCCACTTGTGACCACTTCGTCGGGTTATAGATGTTGAACTTGTTGAGGCCCCCCACGAGGACGACCTCGCTCTTGGGACCACCCAACCCGGCGTAACTGAACAAAGTATCGTTCAACGCGATGCGCCCTTGGCTATCGAAGCTGAAAGACTGGGTGCGGGCCATGAAGGCGCTGATATCGTTTTGAGCCTCCACATCCGAGAGCGGCACCTCGGCAAACTTCTCGTAGAGTTTGTCTGCTTCCGCCGGCGGTAGCACCGAGACGTATCCCCCGGGATTCGGAATGGCCAAAAACGAAGTCCCCTTCGCAAACAAACCCCGCCACGGCGACGGAATCGTGACACGATTCTTGTCGTCGAGGAGGTGCCGGAAATTCCCGGCGAGGTAAGCTTTGGACGGAGTAGACATCTGCATTCGAGGCATTAGTGCCCCAATTCGCCCCAAAATGACCCATTTTACTGCCTTCGGGTCAAGAGTAGATACCTCTGAAATTCACAATATCGTGAGAAAATTCGGTAAAATCCGAATTTTGGCCCCTCAGATGGCCCCAGGTTCATCGTGTCCACGCCAAACCGTGCCTCTGGGCGGCCTTTCGCGAGGACGCGCAATTGACGATTCAAGCGACGGCCGTTTCTCGACCCCGAGATGAATTTTCTCCAAACTTAGAAATCGATTATTTTAAACAAAATACGCAATCTAAGGTCGTAGTCCGTTGACCATGAATTGCCCGCCCCACCCCTCCCTTTGGCGTATCTTCGCTGCGGCATCGTTTATCGCCTTCGGAAGCCAACCCGCGGCGGCGTTCAACCCGTTCGGCTTCACGTGGTCGTCGGGTGATATCGCCATTCGAGTCGATTTGGATGGCGCGACAGCGCCAAATCTCCCGCCCGCGCTCTTCGATGGAGCCACCTCGTGGAATCAGGTCGCCCGGGATGCGATGGCCACGTGGAATCTGCGCCTCGGCCGCAGTCAGTTGGTCGAGGCCACCCCTGAAGATGCGATCACGCCCGCGCGACGCAACGGACAGTCGGAAATTGTTTTTTCCAATACCGTATTCGGGGACGCGTTCGGTGAAACAACCTTGGGTGTCACCCTGCTCGAACCCGATCCGGTAAACCCCGCCCGGATTATTGAGGCAGATATCGTCATCAACAATTCTCGGGATTGGAATTCGTATCGCGGTCAGCTCAGGCCTCAAATCGATCTTCGCCGAGTCATGATCCACGAGATGGGTCATTTACTCGGCCTCGGACACCCGGACGAAGCGATGCCCGAACAAATCATTGATTCGATTATGAATTCCAGCGTGACCCATACCGACCGGCTGACCGACGATGATACCGCCGGCGCAACTGCGTTGTATGGAACCACCCTGGTCACACCAATCATCACAGCTGCCCCGACCAGCATCGCTGCTGTGGTAGGTGATCTGGTGACGATCGATATTGAAATCGGCGGACGAGCCGCCCCGTTGGAAACCGACTCATCGGTCACGTTCAGTTGGTTTTACCCCGACCGAGTGCCGCAAAATTTTCCCGACAATCATCTCTTCATTGAAGACCGGTCGCGATTGGATATCGGCCTCGCCCAACCCTACGATGCCGGCACTTACAGCCTGATCGCGTCCAACGCCGACGGACTCGCCCGAACCGACGTCGTTTTAAGCGTGGATCCGGTGCCGGTCTCACCGGTCACGCAGTTGGCCAATTTATCGACCCGCGCATTCACCGGTCCTGGCAACCGCGCGTTGACCGTGGGATTTGTAATCTCGGGAACGCAACCCCATCGGGTCCTGCTCCGCGCCGTGGGCCCGACGCTGGGCGCAGCTCCGTTCAACCTCAACAATACGCTGAGCGACCCCGTTCTAAGCCTGCGCAAATCCCATACGGACGGCAGCACCCGTGCGGTCGCCGTAAACGACAATTGGCATCAACCCGAAGTCGGATCGGTGGCCGAACTTCGCCAGACATCGGCCGCCTTGGGGGCCTTCGCCCTCAAGGAAGGATCAGGCGACGCGGCCATGTTGATCGAACTCGATCCCGGCGTGTATACCGCCACCGTAACCGGCGCGGGGACCGTGGATTCGGACTCGGAAGGCCTCGTCATCGTTGAAGCTTATGATGCCGATCCCGATGGTTCGGCAAATCGACTGGTGAACCTCTCCACCCGCGGATTTGTCAGCAACGACGACGCGACCATGATCGCAGGACTTGTGGTGACAGGCCCGGCCGCCAAGACCTACCTCATTCGGGTGGCGGGCGACACGTTGGCCGACTTCGGGGTAAGCGATCCCATCGATGATCCGCAAATGACCTTGTTACGCGGTTCCGAACGTCTGCGGGCCAACGACGACTGGGATCACCCTCAGGCCCATCAAGGCATGTTGCGCGAAATCATGGCCGAACTCGGTGCATTTGCCTTCACCGATCGGCAGGAATCCGCCATGTTGGTGACCTTGGCTCCCGGGCCCTATACCGTAATCGTCGAAGGATTCGATGGTGGCGAAGGGGTTGGGATCGTAGAGCTCTACGAAGTGCCCACCAACTAGCCCGATCAACATGCCCCCTGCTCCCCCTCTCCCCTCCCGGCGATCCTTTCTCAAACGTTCCAGTGCGTTCGCCGTTTTCTCAATCTTACCGAGCGGCCTCCTAGCCAACAGTCCGAATGGGAAATTACAGGTCGCTCAAATTGGCGTAGGCGGACGCGGCAAACAAAATCTCAATGCGCTCCTCTCACTTTCACAGCTCGATATGGTTGGCCTATGCGACGTCGATTCGCGCTATCTTGACGAAGCCGCGATGAGTGCGCCCGGCACGGCGAAATTTCGCGACTATCGCCAGCTGCTCGAACAACTCGATGGCAAGATTGATGCGGTGCTCGTTTCGACTCCCGACCACATGCATGCGCCGATTTCCGCGGCGGTAATGCAACAGGGCAAACACGTGTATTGCGAAAAACCCCTGGCCCACAACGTCACCGAAAATCGTGAACTTAGATTACTCGCCGCCGCCCACGGCGTGACCACCCAGCTCGGTATTCAAAATTCGGCCGGCTTCGGTTACCGCATGACCGCTCACTATGTCCGCACGGGGTTGATCGGGAAAGTTCACGCCGTGCACGTCTGGTCCAACAAGGAATGGGGCCGCGATGAAGCTGCCATGCCGACCAAAACCGACGCCATTCCTCCGCACCTTGATTGGGACCTGTGGTTGGGCGTGGCACCGCAACAGGACTATCGGGAAGGTTTTTATCATCCCAGGGAATGGCGCAAACTGATCGATTTTGGCACCGGCACTTTGGGCGATATGGGCGTTCATATTTTTGACACTCCGTATCGCACCCTTGAACTGACAGCACCCAACTGGGTGCGCTCGACCTGCCGGGCCCCCAACGGCTTTTCCCATCCGTCGCACAACGTCGTCGAATATTCTTTCCCGGCCACCCGCTACACCGCCAAGAACCTCAAATGGACCTGGTATGACGGAGCCGACGCCCCACCCACCTCGATCGAGGGAGTAACGCTTCCGGAAGGCCGCCAATTCCCCGTCCAAGGCTGCATCATGGTCGGCGAAAAAGGAGCTATCCTCACCGGCCACAAAGCTGGTCCTCAAACGCTGCCACCCGAACTCATCCGATCGATCCCTCGCCCCAAACTCGACCCCATCAATCACCACGAACAGTGGGTCGAAGCATGTTTGGGCAATGGTCAAACCGGTTCTCCTTTCAGTTACGGCGGACCACTCTGCGAAGCCCTGCAACTCGGGGTTGTCGCCAGTCGTTTTCCCGGTGAAAAACTGCAGTGGGCTCCCGCAACCATGAAGATCACCAACCTAACCGCGGCCAATCGATACCTCCGCCGCAACTACCGCGAATTTTAAGCTATGATTTCTCCCGCCAACATTCAACTCATCGGCACGGAAGTCGCGGTCGCTTGGAGCGATGGCAATGAGTCTTATTTCGGTTCCGAAATGCTGCGTGCGGCTTCCCCGAGCGCGGCCAATGTCGGCGAGACTGATATCCTCGGCCAAACCCATGGCGGCGATGCTCGCACGCGGTTTCCGGGAGTCACGGTCGAAGGCTGGGAGATCGTCGGCAACTATGCCGTGCGCTTCGATTTCAGCGACGGACACCGCACCGGACTTTACAGTTTCGACTACCTGCAGGACCTCGCCCGCGAAATGAAGTAAACGAGCGCTCAGCTCGCAGCCGTTACCCGGCCTACAATCACGGTGACGTTATCCCGGCCGGAAAGGCGATTGGCACTTTTGATCAACAGTCGGGCGATTTCAACCGGCGGTCGAAAACCATCGGCCACTTCACCCATCATGCTGCCGATTTCGGCATCGCTTACGCCATCGGTCAGACCGTCGGAGCAGAAGAGAAGAATATCACCGACCTGTAAGTCCACCGGCAGGCAATCGGGTAAGAGACCAGGATCGCCCCCGCCCAAACATTGATCAATCACATGACGGTTCGGATGCTCCCGGGCATCCGCTTCGGTAAGGCGACCGCTTTGCCGCAACCGTCCGACCGGAGAATGGTCCGGAGTGATTTCTTTCAGTCGCTTATCACGCAACTGATAGATTCGACTGTCCCCTACCTGTCCGAGCAAAGCTCCCGTTGCTTCCGTCCAGATAAATGAGATCGTAGAGCCCATGCCCAACCAGGTCATGTTGGCGCTGGCTTGTTCATTGAGGGCACGATTGGCCCTCACCAGAGATTCGTGAGCCTGAGCAATCGAAACCGTTCCCCGTTCGAGCTCCTTTAAAGCGGCGTGGGTCTCTGTAACGGCCAATCGACTCGCGACTTCGCCGGCGTTGGCTCCCCCCAGGCCGTCGCAGACGCCAAGCCAGGCACCCTCGCTGAGACGGAGCGTGCCGGACGAAGCGTCCTGATTGCCCACGGCGGTTTGGGTCATCGAACCCACCCACCAGGCATCCTCGTTATTGTCACGAATCATACCCACGTCGGAAGCTCCGGCGTATTCAAGTTGCAGTTGGCTGAGGTCGCTGGTCGGCATCAAAGCGGACCAACTTGGAGAAGCCGGGTGCAGGAGTGCAATGTTTCGCTATGGGAAAAATTACCTACGCGCGGTCTTGACCAAGCTGAGGCTGGACGCGCACCGCTCGCTGACCCTAAGGTTGATGCATCATGCCCTCATTTCCCGTTCGCAACGACCGCAATGAAGTCGAACTCGGAGCCCAATTTCAGCCCAAATTTGGGCCGGATGGGCTCATTCCGTGCATCGCCCAAGATCACGAAACCAATGAGGTTCTGATGTTTGCGTTTATGAACGAGGAATCGCTCGGGCACACCTTACAGACCGGCAAGGCCACCTACTGGAGTCGCTCGCGGAGCAAGCTATGGATGAAGGGCGAAGAATCGGGCAATGTTCAGCTCGTTCGCGAGGTGCGCACCGACTGTGATCAGGACGTGATCCTCATCAAAGTCGAACGCGCGGGCGACGCCAACGCATCCTGCCACAACGGCTATAAAAGCTGTTTCTATCGCAAATTCAGCGACCTGAAGGATCCGCACTATCCGCTCGAAACGACGAGCAAGCCCTTGTTCGACCCCAAAGAGGTCTACGGGAAGTAACGGGAGAGTGGCGCGGGGCCAAGGGACCCGTCCCACACTCGTAATTCTTACTCGTTCTCGAACCGCTTGCCTCTGCGCTCCTGCTTTTCTACCACTCCTCCGGATAGAGAACGAGTAAGAGGACGATTTGGGTCAGCTAGAGGCGAGGCGCTTCACCTCATTCTCATTATCTGAGTCATCCCAGATTCGTCAGCTGAACGATTCTCTCCGCCCGACGTCGGATAAGGAGAAAGAACAAAGATCAGTGGTCAGGCGCCCGGGGCGAGGCCGCGTTCACTCTCGGCGGCGAAATCCAAAACGGCGCGAAACTCGGCAGAATCGACCGCTTCATGCGCTTTTAGTTTTTCGATCGCCTGACTGCGATTGAGACCATCGCGGAACATGATCCGGAAGAGTTTCTTGATCCGATCCAACGATTCTCCCTCAAATCCCCGGCGCTCCAGACCCACCCGATTGATCGCCCGGATGATCGCAGGCTGACCATCGGCCAGCATATACGGGGGGATGTCCTGCACAATTTTCGTGTAGGCGCTGATCATAGCGTGAGCGCCGATACGGCAAAATTGATGCACCCCCGAAAATCCGCCAAAGACCACATGGTTTTCCACGATACAGTGTCCACCGATGAGCGTATTATTACTCGCGATGACGTGGCTACCAATCACGCAATCGTGCGCGACATGGCATTGGGCCAAGAACATGTTATCATCGCCGAGCACGGTTTCAGAGCCGTCGTCGGTGCCGGTATGAACCGTGACGTATTCGCGAAACACATTACGTTCACCAATCCGCACTCCCGGGTTACCGCCCTTGTATTTCAAGTCCTGCGTTTTACCGCCAATATTGGCGAAGGGAAAAATCTCACAACCCGCCCCTAAGACCGACTTCCCCTCTACCGCGGCGTGATGATGCAGACGACTGCCATCACCCAACTGCACGTCGGCCCCGACGTAGGCGAGCGGTCCGATGTTAATATCAACGCCCAATTGAGCGCCCTCTTCCACGACCGCCGTCGGATGAATTTCAGTGGCCATGATAAGTCTTATTCGTCGCCGCCGTTGGGCACGATGGCGAACATGAGTTCAGCCCCCGAAACAACTTTGCCGTCTACCGAACAGGTGCACTCGGCTTGAGCCATCTTGGTGCCGCGGGTCTTCACAATCTTGGCGTTGATGATGATTTGGTCACCGGGACGCACGGGACGACGGAACTTCACTTTGTCTGCACTCATGAAAAACGCGGTGCTACCGCCTTTGCCCGCTTTGTCTTCTTTGCCACTTTTGCGCAGCATGATGATTCCGGCGGCTTGGGCCATCGCTTCGAGCTGAAGCACGCCCGGCATCACCGGATTCCCCGGGAAATGACCGTTAAAATAGGGCTCATTGATGGTGACATTTTTTACCGCCATGAGCGCGTCATCGCCAATAAATTCCACGACACGATCCACCATCAGAAACGGATAACGGTGTGGAAGCGTGTCGAGAATTCGGGGAATATCGAGTTCGGTGTCGGAGGGCTGGACGATCGTCGGACGCTTCTTCTTTTTCTTTTTGTGCCCCTCCATCTGGGCCGAGATCGCCTTGGTCAATTCCGCGTTAATCGCGTGTCCCGGGCGGGTGGCGATGATGTGCGCTTTCAGTGGCTTACCGAGCAGCGTGATATCACCGATGATATCCAAAATCTTGTGACGAACAAACTCGTCCTTAAATCGCAGCGGATCTTTGGAGATGATTTTATCTCCTTTGATCACAATCGCACAATCGAGGGAACCTCCCTTGATCTTCCCCATTTTGAGAAGTTCTTCGATGTCCTCGTAAATCGTGAAGGTGCGAGAAGCGGCGATCTGCGTCATGTAGACATCGGGATCCATATCGAGCGTAAGATGCTGAGTATGAATTCCGCGATCATCCGCCGAAGTGCAGGTGATTTTAAGCCCATCGTAAGGCAGCGCGATAATCGAAGAATCGCCCCGCGTGACCGAGACAGCTTCATCCAATTCGTAATAGTCGCGTTCAGCGTCCTGCTCCACCGGCTCCGCCGAAAGGATCGCATCGACGAGTGGTTTAGCCGAACCGTCGAGAATGGGCGGCTCAGAGCTATCCATCTCGATGATCGCATTATCGACTCCACAGCCGGACAAAGCGCTGAGCACATGCTCGACGAGATTGATCTTGGTATGACCCTCTTGGATCGTGGTATTTCGCACCAAGTCAGTGACTTGGGACACCCGTGGTTTGATCTCAGGTTGGCCGGGAAGGTCGGTGCGTTTAAAGACGAGTCCGGCACCAGCAGCTGCGGGTTTCAGCGTAAGCTGCACGGGCTCTCCCGTATGTAAACCCTGACCGGTGACCGAAACCTCGCGCGTAAGCGTGCGTTGTTTCATGAAGTAGGGATCGAATCTCGGACATTCCCCCAAGATAGGGCAAGTCCCGAGATCATAGAAGCCGGGGCACCCTTGACAGCGAAGGGGCGCATTCGTTACCCCTCGGCCTTTACCAGCGACTATCCTCTTCAATTTTTATATCGACCATGCCTTCCGCCAATGACGTCCGCCGCGGCCAAGTAATCAAATACAACGGTGCTCCCCACCTTATCCTCGAAACGGCCCACCGCACCCCGGGTAATCTGCGCGCCTTTGTGCAGATTAAAATGCGGAACCTCATTTACGGAAAATCGAGTGATCAGCGGTTCTCCTCGTCCGATTCCATGGACGTGCTGATGACCGAACGAAAGAGCCTCGAGTTCAGCTACCAAGATCGCGACATCTTCGCCTTCATGGATCCGGAAACTTACGACACCATCGAATTGAGTGCTGAGTTGGTGGGCGACGCCAAAAACTACCTCACGCCCAACGGCGTGGTAGAAGTGCTCTACGTCGACGAAAAGCCCCTCACCATCGAACTTCCTCCCTCCGTGGTATTGGAGGTCACCGAGAGTGCCGAAGGCATCAAGGGTGACACCGCCAGCAACGTGCAGAAGCCTGCCACGATGGAAACAGGGATGGTCGTGCAAGTGCCGCTCTTCATCAAAGAAGGCGAGAAACTGCAAATCAGCACGACCGACGGCTCCTACATGGGCCGGGCCAAGGAGTAATTTTCTCCCTCCGCTTCAATTTCAACCCGCGGTTCTTGCCGCGGGTTTTTTGGTGGGCGGGTCGACGGGGCGGCGGAGGGGAACGGTGAGGATTTCGAAATAACTCGGGTGACCGAATGCCGCTCCGAAGGGGGCGACTCGAAAAAAGTGTCAGCCTCGAAACGGCTCGGGGGAGTTTGGACACCGTCCCGAAGGGGTCAGGTCGGAAAAAGTGAACTTCGCTACGCTTCGTTTCACTTTTTGACGACCTGACCCCTTCTATATGACGCGGGCCCAAAGGACTTTCAGGTAGCGCTGGTCGGGAGCGTTGGAATAGACGGGGTGATCGGCGCCGGGACCGGTGCGTTCGATGAACTGTAGACGCCGGTCCAAGCGATGGGCGGCCTTCGTCACGGCTGATTCGAAATTCTCGGCCGACATGAGTCCGGAGCATGAGCAGGTTACGAACACGCCGCCGGTTTTCACCAGCGAGATGGCCAGCGTGTTGAGGTCTTCGTATTTGCGACGACCTTCGGCTGCACCAGCGGGCTCACGGGTCAGAATAAACTTGGGCGGATCGCATACCACGACATCGAACTTCTCCCCATTGGTCTGCATCTGGCGCGCATAAGCAAAGGCGTCGGCGTGGACGAACTTGATCCGCGATTGGTTGAGATTCGCATTACGTTTGGCCTGCGCAATCGCGGTCTCATCTAAGTCAACCGCTGTAACTTCATCGGCGCCGCCGGTGAGTTTGGCGTTGAGCGAGAAGCCGGACGTGTAACAGCAGAGGTCGAGCACCCGGGCTCCTTGGGTAAACCTGGTCAGGAGGTGGCGATTTTCCCGCTGGTCGCAGAAGAAACCTGTTTTGTGTCCTTCGGCAAAATCAACTTCGTAACGGATTCCATGCTCCTGGATTTTCACTTTCTGGGGCGCCGCCGCATTGGTTTCGTTGAACGCCGAGGGACGGATTCCTTCGAGGCTGCCAAGATCATGATCGACGTGAACGCGCGCGTATTTTGTGCCCGCCAACTCGTGCAATAACGGCAACCATTCCGGCAAGCGGTGCGCGATTCCGAGACTCATGACATCGCATAACAACGTGTCACCGTAGCGATCGATCGTAAGTCCACTCATCCCGTCGCCGTCGGAGTTTATGAGCCGATAGGCGTCGGTGGTTTCGTCCAGTTTAAGTAGATCCCGACGCAACGCGACGGCGCGGCGAATAGCCTCCGGCCAGTAGGATTTCTCGTCCATCGTCTCGCTGCCATGGCGCACGACCCGCAGAGGAATTTTGGCGCGGCCATTGTAGAGGCCATTGCCCATGACCTGTCCGGCCTTATTGTATACGGTCACCCACTCGCCCGGTTTCGTGCCGAGGGAGACCTTCCCCATCATGCGCGGGAAAATCGCCGGCTGGAATGTGAAGAACTTGAGTTGCGCCCAAGGCTTGGGACGCGCTTCAGGAGCGATGGAGGGAGATTCGGATTCGTCAGTCATCGGGCAGCAAAAAGGCCGGTGCATAACACCGGCCTTCGCAAGTCTGGAACAAAGGAACGCTTAGGCCACGCGCTCGACCACCAACGGCGGAGGAGTCGGACGTTTGGGCGCGAGACGGTAGGCGCTCTTGAAGTATTCGAGCGCCTGCTCGAGCTTGGCCTCGTCGTTGTAATGGATCATCATCAACGGCTCACCTTGCTTCACTTGGGTGCCGACCTTGCGCACTTCGGAAACGCCGACGGCGTAGTCGATCTTCTTGCTCTTGCCGGTGAGACCGGCGCCGAGCAGGTGAACCCCACGGGCAATCATGGCGGCGTTGATAGTGTGAACATAACCACGCTTCGGGGCAGGCAATTTGCGGATATGTTTCGCTTCAGGAAATTTCTCAGGATCGTCGATGTAGGAGGTGTCGCCACCTTGAGCCTCGATGAGATCCTTGAGCTTCTGCAGCGCCGTGCCGTCCTTGAGGTGACGTTGCACGGTTTGTTTGGCGGAAAGAGTCGAACCGGCGACACCGGCAAGACGAACGATTTCCATGCCCAGCTTAAGCACGAGTTCTTGAAGATCCTCCGGGCCTTCGCCCTTGAGCAGGGAAATCGCTTCCTTGAGCTCAAGGGACGTGCCCACGGTATCACCCAGCGGTTGGTTCATATCGGTGACGAGCGCGACACAGCGGCGCTTCATGGAGCGGCCGACGCGGGTCATGGAACGAGCGAGTTGCTTCGCTTGTTCGAGGTCCTTAATGAACGATCCGTTACCCCATTTGACGTCGATCACAAGGCCTTCGGAGCCTTCGGCGAGTTTCTTGGAGAGGACGGAACCGGTGATGAGCGGCAAGCTCGGGATGGTCCCGGTGGACTTGCGCATGGCGTAGAATTTCGCATCAGCGGGGGCGAGTTCGACGTCCTGTTTGACGATCGAACCACCAATTTTGCCGAGCTGCTTCACAAAATCTTCGATCGAAAGCTCTTGTTTGAAGCCTGGCACCGCGGCGAGTTTTGTGAGCGTGCTGATCGTATAATCGTGCTCAATGCCACACATCATGGGCACAACCACGCCGGCGGCCATAGCCAGAGGAACGAGCACGAGCGACGTTTTGTCACCCACGCCACCGGTGGAATATTTGTCGATCTTCGGCTTCGCGATGTGGGAAAGGTCGATAACCTCCCCGGAAAGCATCATTTCCTCGGTCAATTCAGCGGTCTCCTGAGCGGACATCTGCTGGAAATAGA
This sequence comes from Opitutaceae bacterium, assembly GCA_018667915.1. Lineage (GTDB taxonomy): Bacteria > Verrucomicrobiota > Verrucomicrobiia > Opitutales > Opitutaceae > Actomonas. The sequence continues at coordinate 19,752 of JABIRI010000313.1, forward strand.
CCGCCATGAGCAGCGCCGAAAGCTGGTGCTGAGGGAGGTCCCCATCGAGGGTGCTGTCGATGATGTAGCGAATCTCTTCTTGGGAGAATTCGCCGCCATCACGCTTTTTTTCGATAAGGAATTCGAAGGTAGGCTTGATAAACCTGCGGGCGGGCAAGGTGCGTTTGCTCATGGTTGCTATTGAATACTGCGGAGGGCCGTTTTTGGCCGTCAACCGTCAAGGTTAGGACAAATTTTCGGCATCTGTCGAGCCGAAATAACAGATTCTAATAACCTGAATACTACCTTATCCTATTATATTAAAACAACTTAAGCTATGATTAGTAACCCTCCAAAGTGGCAAAATGAGTCGAAATGTCCCGCGAAATCCACGCTTGCGCGCTTGGGGAGGCCATCCGTTGAGTGAAAAAATGCCCGTTCCGTTCAATTTTGCCACGGCAATTGCCACCGCCCTTAATGAGGTTGCGACTAAGTTGGAGTTGGACTCCACGATTTTCGCTCCGGAGGTGCGCATGGCGGACCCACGTCATGGCGATTTTCAGGCCAATGGCGTCCTGCCCTACGCCAAACGCACGAAGCAGAACCCAAGAGCGCTGGCCGAGAAGGTCGTAGCAGCGCTGCCGGACGATCTGACCGCGCTGTGCGATGTGCAGATCGCGGGTCCGGGATTTCTCAATTTCACCCTCAAAGAGCCGGCGCTGGATGCCTGGTTAACCGCCTACGCCGACGAAACCGCTCTCCGGGACGGCGCCAAATCAGCCCAACCTGAGGCCGACCAGGTCTATGTCGTCGACTATAGTGCCCCCAATACGGCCAAACAGATGCACGTCGGCCACTTACGTTCGGCCGTGATTGGCGAAGCGATTGCCCGCCTGCTTGATTTTAGCGGTGCCAAAGTCATCCGCGATAACCACATCGGCGACTGGGGAACCGGATTCGGCAAACTCATTTGGGCCTACAAGCGGCAATTGGACGCTGATGCCCTCGCGAGCGACCCCTTGGAAGAGTTCGAACGTCTCTACAAGGTAGGCAATAAGGCTGCCGACGAGGACGAAACCGTCCTGCAAGATGCCCGGCAAGAGTTGGTGAAGCTGCAATCCGGCGATCCCGAGAACATCGCGATTTGGCAACGGATCAACGACGTGTCCCTCGATGCGTTTCAAAAGATCTACGACCAACTGGGCATCAACTTCGACCACACGCTCGGTGAGAGCTTCTACAACGATAAGGTCGAACAGGTTTACACCGAGCTCACCGAAACCGGTCTCGCCGAGGAGAGCCAAGGTGCGCTCGTTGTTTTCCACGCCGAACATCCGCGTTTCAAGGCGCAGCCCTTCATGATCCGCAAGAGTGACGGCGCGGCGAACTACGCGTCCACCGACCTCGCCACCCTACTCTACCGTCGCGAGCATTTCGACGCCGATGCCGCGATCTACGTGATCGATTCCCGCCAAGGTGATCATTGCCAACAACTTTTCCTCACGGCCGCCAAGTGGTTCGAAAAGACCAACCGCAAACTCCCGCGCCTCGAACACACCTCGTTTGGCACCGTGCTGGGCGAGAACAACAAGCCGCTCAAAACGCGCTCGGGCGAAAACATCAAACTGCGCGAACTGCTCCACGAGGCCACCGAACGTGCCGCGGCCCTCGTCGCCGAAAAGAGCGCCCAACTTCCGGCTGAAGAGCAGGCCGAAATCGCCCGCGTCGTGGGCGTCGGATCGGTGCAATACGCTGACCTCTGCCAGAATCGCAGCACCGACTACGTGTTCTCGTGGGACAAGATGATCTCCCTCGAAGGTAATACGGCGGCCTACTTGCTCTACGCGGTTGCCCGGATTCGCTCCATATTCCGCAAGCTCGAGCAATCACCCGACAGTTCGGCGGCATTCGAAGCTGCCACGGCGCTGGAAACGCCGACCGAAATCGCGCTCGCCCGGAAACTCACGAAATTCCCGGAAGCTTTGGCCTCTGCAGTCGGACCTCTGCGTCCACACGTGCTTTGCCTGTTCCTCTTCGAACTCGCGGGGGAATTCAGCGGATTTTATGCCGCCGATAAGGTCGCGGTGGATGATCCCGCCGTGCAGGCGCGCCGTCTCCGCCTCTGCGCCCGGACTCTACTGATTCTGGAAACGGGTCTGCACCTCCTCGGCTTGCGAACCCTTACCCGGATGTGACCCCTCGAGGGGCGGTTAAAATCAACCTTGCGACCGCGCAACCCCTCCAACACTTTCCGGCCCATGGACCCGCAGGAGTATTACATCCGCAATGAGTCCGATACCGAAGCCCGCGGGCCGTTCGATATCGAGCAACTCGTCTCGCTCGCAGAGAACGGGCAAGTCACTGATGACACGGTTTATTACGATGGTGAGGCCGAACAGTGGGTCAGCGTCGGATCGGACGCCGAACTGAAGTCTCAACTTTTCCCCGAAAAGAAGAAGCTCACCGTCAAAGCCCGCGAAGACATCCCTTCGCTCAACGAGACCGAGGAAACCGTTCCGCCTATTGAAGTCGCCGATATGCTCGCAGCCGCCGAAGGGCGCACGGAAGATACCAAGGATAAAAAGGACGTTTCCGAAGACCTCGCCCGGGCAGCCAAAATCGGGATGCAATGCTCGACAGCCGCTGTCCTGATCAGCGGCCTGGCACTGATTTCACCGTCGATCGACACCATCGTCGCGGGCAATTATCCCAAACTACTGCAGCAGCCGTTTGTGATCCTCGGTGCCGTTGATCTGTTTATTTTCATCTGTCTCATGCTGCAGGCCGCGGCCATTTATCCCTTCGTGCGCTTTCGGGCCGCGCTGGGGGCCGGATTCCTCGGAATCTTTTTCTACACCCAAGGCGATGCCCAGACCGCACTCGCGGCCGTGGCGGGCTCGGTCGGACTCTATTTCTCGACCATCTTTACCAATCTCGCCGCGATCTTACTCGCGATGGTTTTGGCCCTCGGTGGCATGGGCTATTTCGCCTACGCCTTGCTGACCACTTAATTCCGTGGGCGACGCGACGGGTCAAAATCCCATTGCTCGGATAAAACAGCGCATCACCGCGCTGCAGACGCTGTTTCGTTCCAAAATCTGGAGCGCAGAATCCCTCGCCGAACGCGGCCCCAAAGGTTGGCTGCACGCCGTATTCCGGGTGGGTTCAATCACGGTCGGCGGCGTAAAGGAAAACCGCGCGGCCAGTCGAGCGGCCGCGCTCAGTTTCAGTTCTTTAATTGGCCTGGGGCCGGTCGTGGCCCTGGGCGTAATGATCGCCGGGTTTTTGGTCGATGAAGAAGATCCCAATTTGGCTACCGATACGCTCAATCGCGTATTGGTCTTCGTCGCCCCTCAGCTCACGCAATTGGACAGTGTCGATTCGGAGGCGGCCGGGATGTCATCCGGCGAAGCGGAAAAAGCGATCACTGCTTCCGTCGATTTTGATCCGCAGCTACTTTCCATGATCGATTCGTTCGTCTCCAGCGCCCAAAATGGCACGGTTGGAGCGGTCGGAGCGATTGTGCTCTTTGTCGTGGTATTGCAGCTATTTACCACGATCGAAACCGCGTTCAATGAGATCTGGGGAGTGCGCAAAGGCCGAGCTTGGCACATGCGAATACTGGCCTACTGGGCCGTGATGTCTCTGGGGCCCTTCGCACTCTTTGCGTCGGTCACCGGTCTTTCGGCAAATGCGATACTGACGTTGTTTGCCGAAACATTACCTTTCGGTGAACACCTTGTAGGGGTGATTGGATTCTTCCTGCCGCTCGGAGGCTTTCTGCTCCTCTTCCTGTTGTTGGCGCTCTTCTACCGCCACATCCCCGCCACCCACGTCAACTGGATCCCTGCTGTGGTCGGTGCGATATTCGTCGCTGTCCTGCTCTGGGCCAACAACAAGCTGGCCTTCCTCTACATCAGCTGGGTGGTGCGCCAAAAGGCCCTTTACGGGTCCCTGGCCATCCCGATCGTGCTCATGTTCGGACTCTACATATTCTGGCTCTTGGTGCTGTTAGGGGGGCAAATCAGCTACGCCTTGCAAAACGTGCGTTTCCGAAATTCGCGCGAAGCCTGGGCGACCTTGGCCGAAAAGATGCGGGAGCGGCTGTCGCTCGTCGTGCTCCTATTGGTGTGCCGGAAATTCCATTCGTGCTCCTCCCCTCCCAGCGCCAATGAGTTGAGTGAACTCATCGGAGTGCCCGATCAAATCCTCAACGAATGCCTCCACCGCCTCGTCCAGATGCGGCTCCTTACCCCGATCCCGCCACCGCGCGATAGTCCGGCGGACGAAGAGTGCTTTTTGCCTGCACGGCCCCTCGGACGCACCACCCTCGCCCACTTCAAGACCGGCGATGACGAATTTGGTCAAGACCCCCAAGGCCCCCTGCATCAGAGCAACGAACCCCTCTTGCAGCTCTACAACGAGGCCAACCACGAGTTCACCACCACGGGCATCTTCAACGAAACCCTGGACGACCTGTTCGAGCGTTATCCGCTCAACCCTTCCACGCCGACCAACCATGGCTGATCCGGCTCCGGCCTGAAGATCGCTACCCCCACCCACGCGCTCCCGCGCCGGTGACGAGAATCGCGCGTGGTTCCAATCGCCGATTGACTCCCCCCCTTCACGACCTACCGTCGCACATTTTCGCCCATGATCTCTTGGATTCAGACTACCTTCCAACGCCACTTCCGCTTTTTGTTTTTCGGACTTTTGGTCGTTCTCATCATTTCATTCGTTTTTACGATCGGCGCCCCCGGCATCGGCTCGGCTGAACG
>JABIRI010000275.1 GCA_018667915.1 Opitutaceae bacterium
CGAGCGATAAAGGGAACACGTTGTCCGCCTTCGTCTGTCGTGCCTTTGCCGCCTTTTAGCGGAGCGTTGCTCGCGCCAAAGTTCATGGCGCCGCCGTTGTCGGAGAGGAAAACGACCAGGGTGTCGTCGTCGATTCCTTGGGCTTTCAATTCTTTGAAAACTTCGCCGACGGACCAGTCGATTTCCTCGACCGTGTCGCCCCATTTGCCATTGGCGGATATTCCGGCGAAATTCTCGGAGGAAAACTGCGGCGCATGGGGCATAGTTTGTGGGAAGTAGAGGAAGAAGGGCTCGTCCTTGTGCTTACGTATCCATTTTATGACTTCACTCGTGTAGCGTTGGGTGATGAGGCGCTGATCCGGTTCGACTTCGATGATGTCGTTGTTGCGCATGAGAGGTAGCGGGGGATAACGCCGCTCCCCGGGGCGATCTCGCGACATGCCATGAGGTTCCCCGTTCCCTCGCATAAGACCCATGTCGTTAGAGTAGGGGATTCCGTAGTAGTAGTCGAAGCCATGTTGGAGCGGGAAGAATTCCGGTTGATCGCCGAGATGCCATTTGCCGATGATGGCGGTGGCGTAGCCTTGATCTTTGAGGATTTCGGCGATGGTGATTTCGTCGGAGTGGATTCCTTTCTTATTGCCGGGGAAGAGAACCCAACCGCCTTTCTCGTTTTCGTGCAGTCCTACTCGCTTCGGATAGGAGCCCGTCAATAGCGATGCGCGAGAGGGCGAGCAGACGCCGCTGGTGACGTAGAAGTCGCTGAACGTCCTGCCTTCCTTGGCCATGCGGTCGATGTTAGGCGTGCGGTGCAGTTTGGACCCGTAGGCGCCCACGTCGTTGTAGCCTAGGTCATCGCAAAAGATAATGATGAAATTGGGCAATCTCTCCTTGGCTTGAATGTTTGCGACGAACGCTAAAACAAGGAGGGTGATCAAAGTGCGGGTAATCATGGGAAGATGTGAGGTTTTCGAGAGCAGTAACTCGTTTCAAGTCGGCGGTTAACTTTGCCCTTTGTGCCTACGAGCAAAGCGCAAAGCGCACGCTTACTAACACGATAGTTCCAATTGTAGACAGAAACTCAACTGTTCGGACCAAGGCCAGTAGGAAGGGCGATAGCTGGATGAAATTTCTAGAGGCCACCCGGTCAGGATTCTTTTACGTCGTCCGCTGGTCTCCGTTTTGGCGCGGGTCTGGCGGAAAGGAAGGACGCCTGTTCCAGCACGGCTGATTTGCTCAGACGCAACTGGTGGGCGAGGCGGTTGAGGTGGTCCATCTCCGCGGGCAAGAGGGAGGTCACCCGCGCGGTTCCATCACGGTCCACCCAACTCACGGGATTGGGCCGCTGGCGGGCGAATTTGATCACCCCACGCAAAAAGTCCTGATCGGAGTCCGGCAGATTCATGCCCCTATTCCAGATCGTCGCTGACCTTGAGTCAGTCTCAATCGGACCTGCTCCCCTAAAACGGATCGACCCTCTTTACGTTCCGATTAATTCGGCTCCGCGACTTCGATCCTCATCTTAAGCTATCGGGGACTTTGCCATCGCCGGTGTGCTCTCCGGCTAAGAGCCAACTGAGATTGAACCGCGCGACTTTGGACTTCGATTCACTTTCAAAATTGAGGTAGATCCAGCCTTCGCTCGGCGTGCCGTGCCGGCCTGCCGCTAGGGAGGAATAGGCCGAGGGACCGTCAAAAACCAATCGCTTGATGGGCCACGTTTTCCCGCCATCGAAACTGGCCCAGACTGTGGCCCTCTCGCGTTTGGCCTCGGGCGTGTCGAGGTTCGAAAAGATGAGGATGTCGTGGTCGACGATCGGCAATCTCACAAGGCCACCCATGCATCCGTAAGATCGGTGCTGTTGGCCGTCGGGCAGAATCTCGACGATACGATAGTCCGTCCACGTTTGACCCCCATCGTGGCTCCAAGCTTCGCGACGGCGGGTGTTCTGGGGGCGCTCCTGCCAATGCACGCGACTGTTGTAGTAGATGCGACCATCCGAAAGCTCCGCCACGGCGGCCTCGCCGGTGCCGTTTTCCGGAAACTGATCACTGGTCTGCCAGGTCAGCCCGCCGTCATCGGAGTAAACCGCATTCGTGTAATGGGTATACCAGATCGATTCGGGACGGTTCCCTTCGCCGTAAAACCGGGACGGACGCAATAGCCTCCCTTTGTGCGCTCCATGCTGCAGCGTGATTCCATGCTCATTCATGTGCATGGAAGGCAGGTTACCTTGATCATCGGGAAGAATTTTTGGTTTTTCGGCCTGCCACGTTCGGCCGTCATCGCGACTCCGAAACATCGTGATGGGCGCCGGAGGATGCCCGTCTTCGGAAAAGAGCAGGATGTCGCCCGTCGTCTCGTCCACCGTGGTTCCGCCGCCTTGAAATGCTTCGGGTGCGACAACGATTTCTGGCAGCCACGTCCTGCCGCCATCCTCGCTCCGGCGCACCCGCATCTGCCCGCTGCCCCAAGTCGCGACGAGCGTGCCGGATTGGGTGACCACGATATTCGGAAACCGCTCCCCTTCAAAAATCGGACGGATATCCAGCGACGATTTCCGCAAGAACGGATCGATCGCTCCATCCGATGCCAGCAACAGGCTGGGCAAAAATAAGGTAAACAGGACCAATGATTTCATGACGAGATTGAGCGTTGGGAGACCCGGATCATGCGATGAGACTACATGCTAAGTCTAGGCCTCAAGTTAGGCACCGGCTTAAGCACTTATACTCTCTGTGATCGAATGTTCGTATTACGAACATTTGATCGGGGGGCTGATGAGGAATAAGGCAGGGGGTTCCCCATCGAAGCAGCGTGTAGGATTTAGCGAGGGGAGTATACGCGTTGGCCAAAGGCGTGGGCGGCCCGCAATTAAAATACAGGCAGAGTCTGGATTATTATACCGGTCACTCCCTTGGCGCGGCGGCGGTGAGATCGTCCCAGTAGATGGCGTCGCGGAAATTTTTGTGCGCGGGCACGGTGTTGAAGGGGAGGAACTGGGCGAAGAGCACGGCGGCGATGTCGTTGACCGGGTCCACCCAGAAGAGGGTGCTGGCCCGTCCGTCCCAAAAGAACTCCCCGATTTCGCCGGAGTTTTCATCCGGGGTGGCGGGTGAGGCGATGCGCACCGCGAAATCGATGCCAAAACCCATCTGTCCCTTGGATGGCAACCAGATGCTATCGGTGAGGGTGGCGGGTAGGGCGTTGCTCGCCATGAGGCGCACAGTGCTGGACTGCAGGATGCGGTGACCCTCCAGTTCCCCTTCGTTGAGCAACATCCGGGCAAAACGCATGTAGTCATCGAGTGTGGAGATCAGTCGGGAACCGCCCGGAGTGAAGGCGCGAGGTGCTAAATGGTAGGCCGCCTCGGCGGCGTCTTCGGGCGCGAAGCTGCCGTCGTCTTGCCGCTCATAGATGCGGGTGCGGCGGTGGTCGTGCTCCGGGTCGATGAAGTAGGCCGTTTCGCGCATGCCGAGTGGTTGGAATATCTTTTCCCGAACGTAGTCCGCGAAGGGTTGTCCGCTGATGCGCTCCACCAGAAAGGCCTGGATGTCGACCGAGTCGCCATAGAGCCACCGGGTTCCGGGGTGAAAGCTGAGGGGGATGCGTCCCAGTCGCTCCGCCATTTCGGTCAGCGTGTGGTGGTCGTTCTTGGGGTCCGCCTTCTGGTAGGCCTCGGCGATGAGGGGGATGTTTTCACCATGACCTGATCCGCGGCTGAAGCCGGCGGTGTGGCGGGTTACGTCGCGGATGGTGGGGGCCCGGTGGGGGGCTTCGAGGATGGGGTCTCCGTGGTCGTCGAGGCCGGCATAAACCTGCAGGTCGGCAAATTCCGGGGCGTATTTGGCGAGAGGGTCATCGAGGCGGAAGGCCCCTTCCTCGTAGAGGGTCATCAACGCCACGCCGGTGATGGGTTTGGTCATCGAATAGATGTAGGCGAGGGTGTCTCGTCGCATGGGCCGTTGCTCTTCCCGCATGGCATACCCATGGGCCCCAAAATAAACCTCTTCGCCCCGCTCGTAGATGAGCCCGGACACCCCCACGAGGCCATGTTCCGCCACGAGATTGGCGAGGGCCCGGTCGACGCGGTCGGAATCAACGAGCCGATCAGGGCGGGGGGATTCGGGGGAGGCTGTTAGCCACGATGAGCACAGGGTCGCAATTAGGAAGAATAGGGGACGGTTCATCGGAGTAGGTCAGGGGTGATTTCTCAAAATACGGTCACTTGGGGCGCTGCTGAAAGCGTGCTGCCACTTAAGCTTAACCGAGAGGCCTCTCAAGGGACAGGTTACAAGAATGTTCGCATTACGAACATTCGATCGGGGGGCTGATGGGAATGGGGCAGGGGAATCGCCGTCGGATCGCTATACCCCGCTCAACCTTTATCTTCTGCGTTCGATCTCTTTTCAGCTCCCAAATGATTCCGTATTTTGAGACCTACCAAGGAAAATCATGAGATGGCTATACTCCCTCGCGGTGGTTTTATTATTTGCCGTGAAGCTTGAAGGCGCGGCGGCGAAGCGTCCCAACTTCCTTTTTCTGTTTGCGGACGACTGGGGCCGGCACGCGAGCATCTATGCTGAGTTGGAGGGGGCGGGGACGATCAATGATGTCGTTCAGCCCCCGAACTGTGATGCGTTGGCCCGAGAAGAGGTGCTCTTCACCAACGCCTACGTGAGCACGCCGTCGTGCACGCCGTGCCGCAATTCGCTGCCTTTCGGTCAAATTTCTAGCGGACGGGCTGGGGTGCGATTCTTTAGGAGGCGATGTGGGACGCGGAGACTCGCACCTACCCGCTGTGTCTTCAAGAGGACGGCGACTACATCGGGTTTAGCCACAAGGTGTGGTCACCGGGTAGCGTGCGGAACGCACCTTATGGGGGAGCGCGCAACGAATACAAAAAGGGTGGCAGTAACGTAAATTCGTTTTCGCAGTTTGTGACCGGGCAGATAGCCAAGGGCGACTGCGGTCGCAGAGGCGAAGGAAGCGTGGATGGAGCAGACGCGCGTCAATTTCCGATAAATTAAGAGATTAACGAAACGACCCCTCAGGCCTGTGCCCTCGGTTCATATCGCGGTCCTAGACTTCCCAGGGCAATCGTTGCTCCTGGGTGATCCAGATTACGGGTGTTCCGAAAATGGGATTCCGCCTTCCCAAAGGTGTAAAGAATGGGTGCGCTGGATCGAGCGGAGGAATAATATAAAATTTTAAAATGTTGATAGAAATCTAATTAAGAAATTTAGGAACGCGTTGGCACGCGGATTGCATTAAAAGAAAACGAATCTTAACCAACAACACTTCAAAATAACTTACATCATGAAAACATCCCTCATCCTCTTCGCCGTCGCCACCGCAGTTCCCTTCTTCACTCTCGTGGGAGCGAGTGTCCTCGGTGCCTTCGCTATCACTACTACCCTGAGTGTCGTCGCCATGCTCAGCCTCGATTACGACAACAGCCGCACCGCCGGTTACGAAGCTGAATTTTCCGCGGTTCCGGCCGCCAAGGTCGCCGAAACCCACGCCCTCGCTGCCTGAGCCCCGTGCCAAGACGCAAAGCACCGGAGTCTCTCCGCGACTTTTCCACCTAACCGCCGTTCCAGGGATGAGTTTCATCCGGGAGCGGCGTTTTCTTTTTCAGTTATCCCTACTCCTTTTCCGCCGCGAATCGGATTCTAGTATTAGACCGTTGTCAGGGCTGGGCACCCGGAGCAGTGACACGTCCAATGGAAGTGACCCCCGCAGCCATGAATGGCCTCGAATCGTTTTCCACCATGTATTTCAAATCTCCTCTTTCTCTGGCGGTGCTGGTTCTGTTTTGCCCCTCGTTGCTTTGGGCTCAGACTGATCTTTCTCATCGGCAAAACGAGGTGACTGTGCGCGTGGTGAATCTGGCGGGAGATCCGGTGGAGGGAGCGACGGTGCGGATTGATATGTTGGATCCGATGTTTCGATTCGGCTCGGCG
>JABIRI010000132.1 GCA_018667915.1 Opitutaceae bacterium
AAGAAAATGAATTACGAGAGGATCACGCCAATCTGGAACGTGTGCTCCAAAAGCGCCGCGCCCACCAGGAGCAGTATTTTAACCTCATCGCCGGCAAGTTAGGAAAAAACTACTGTCCCGGCAGATCTTGGGAATCCATCGGTCATCTGGCACTCCGCCTCACCCCCCAAATCGAAATTGCAGATTTAGGTGCCGGCGAAGGGCTGATATCCCAGTTGCTGGCCCGACGCGCCGCCAAGGTTTGGTGTATCGATAACTCTCCCCGAATGATTGAAGTCGGAACCGACTTGGCCCGCAAAAATGGTTTAGAGAATCTCTCGTATAAGCTGGGGGATATCGAATCCGTGCCTCTGCCTGATTCCTCGGTTGACCTCGCGATTCTCAGCCAAGCCCTGCATCACGCCCAGCACCCTGAAACTGCGATCAAAGAAGCTTTCCGCATCCTGCGAGCGGACGGGCAACTCCTCATCCTCGACCTCAAAGCGCACAGTTTCGAAAAAGCCCGCGAACTCTACGCCGATGTTTGGTTGGGATTCAGCGAGAATTCCCTGCACGGATTCCTCCGCGAGGCGGGCTTCGATCAAGTCGAAGTCGCAACCGTCAGCCGCGAGGAAACCGCACCGCATTTCGAAACGTTACTTGCCAGTGGGGTAAAACCCGAGGCTTGAGAAAGCTCATTATATGGTTAAATGACTCTGAATGAGTGATTTAAACCCCTCTTTCTTAGGTAAAAATAAAGGGCGCCCATACGGACGCCCTTCAGACCTGACACCAAGCAAACCTAAAAACTATACCTTGAATTACAGAGATAGACTCGGTTTGCCCGATTCCGCTCAATTTTTGTTTAATTTTTTTTGATCAAACTTGGACACGATTCGGCGTGAGGTTTCCAAAATAAAGGGGCGCTCCTAGGAGCGCCCCTTATGACCTAACACCAAGCAAACCGTAGATCTTTAACCTGCGTTAAAGCACCAACGGCGCTATATTCTGCTCCTAGGTAGACGCCAATTCTCTCAATTCGCTCAATAATTTGAGGCGAAAAGTATGATTTTTTTTCATTCGAGCCAAAAAAAACGCATTTCGGCCCGAATTTCCGAAAATTTAGTCGGTATCGATCAAACCGTAGGCGGGATCGGAAACGGGTTGAGGCTGAATTTCCGCGGTTAAGGGGTAGCGGTATTCGTTTCCTTCGTAATTCCGAAACACGATCTCCTCGTCGGTAATTTTTTCCACGTAATCCGGGTTCAACGGGACTTTTCCACCGCCACCGGGAGCATCTACCACGTATTGAGGAATAGCATAACCTGTCGTGTGCCCACGGAGGGACTTGATGATCTCTAGGCCCTTCCGCACATCGACTTTGAAATGCGAGCCTCCCGTGATCAGATCCATCTGATACAAATAGTAAGGTCGCACCCGCATCCGCAGCAGGCGATGAACCAATGCCTTCATCGTAGCAGCATCATCGTTCACCCCAGCGAGAAGCACGCTCTGATTACCCAACGGCACTCCGGCAAAGGATAAGCGATCGCAAGCAGCCTTGAGCTCCGCGGTCGCTTCCCAGGGGTGATTCACGTGAATACTCATCCAGATGGGACCGTGCCGTTTTAATATTTCACAGAGCCCCGGGGTAATGCGCTGCGGCAAGAATACCGGAATCCGCGAACCGATCCGGATAAACTCCACGTGAGGAATCTCCCGTAATCGGGCTAAAATGTGTTCCAGCTTGCGGTCGGAAAGGAGCAAGGGATCACCTCCAGATAGCAGCACGTCCCTCACTTCGGGATGTGATTCGATGTAGCGCAGGCCCTGCTCGTATTCCGGATGGAAATTATAGTCCTGGGCGTTGGAGACCAAGCGGCTCCGCGTGCAATAGCGGCAATACGCGGCGCACCGGTCCGTGACGAGAAAGAGCACTCGATCGGGGTAACGGTGCACGATTCCCGGCACGGGTGAATGCTCATCTTCACCAAGTGAATCGAGCATTTCTCCCGCCGAAATTTTGGCTTCACCCTCCCGCGGGATCATTTGGAGCCGAATCGGGCAATTCGGGTCCTCGCGGTTCATTAGATTGAAAAAATAAGGAGTGATCGCCAGAGAGAGTTTCTGGCCTGCATGAGCGATTCCGGCCTCTTCTTCCGGTGTGAGCGTCATGTATTGCTCAAGTTGCTCCTTCGAAGTGATGCGGTTTTTCAGCTGCCAGATCCAATCCTGCCACTGCTCCTGCGGCACATGCTGCCACAGGCCCTGCCCTTCATACCAAGTTGATCGATCTTCCGTGTAAGCCATGAACTTTCCCGAGTAAGCTCGCTCCAGAAGTGGTGTCAAACGAGCGTAGGCAATCGTTGCCGCTTTCGCCCATCCGCGGAGCCGGTCGTTCTAGTCAACCCCAAAGCTCCCCAATACGAACGAGTTCGCCCATTTGCCCTCCCATCATGAAGTCGAGTGTCGAGTTGCATCATTAGCCGAGCTGAATGCATATTGGTGACGAGATGCCCCCTCGAATCACTCGCTTTCAGCAAATTGTCCCGATTCTCGCCGGGGTGGCGGGGGCATTGCTGGCGATCGTTGGTATCCTGCGGAGTGCCGGAGACCCGATACTTATTTCCATTCTTTTGCTCGCCACCGGTATCATGGGATGGGCCTGCCGCAAGTGGTATCAATCCCATCAACGCCCTTTTTACGCCACTGATTTTCGCACTGCGGCGGTTTGGGAACAGTCGCCCCTCGGGTTTATGCTGCTCGATCCCTTCGACCCCGAAGGCGTGATTCGTATCTTGGATTGCAACAATCGCGCCGCGGAGTTGCACGGCTACACGCGAGATGAACTCATCGGTCAAGATTTGGACATGCTCGAGTTCACACCTTGGAAACACCTGCGGGACGACTGGTTTTCAAACCTGCGGGAGCAACGTTTTTCCAGCGGCGAAAGTGTCCATAAACGAAAAGACGGGTCCAGTTTCCCCACTGAGTATTTCACCTGCCTCGCCCAGGTGGGAGATCGCCAATTGGTCATCGGCATGGATCATGACGCGACGGCCCGGCACGAAGCCGAAGTGGCGCTCGTCGCCGCCAAGGAGCAGGCGGAGGCCGCGGACCGGGCGAAAAGTGATTTCCTCGCCGTGATGAGTCACGAAATCCGCACTCCGATGAATGGGGTGATCGGATTCACCAACTTGCTTGAAGAGACTTCGCTCAACAACGAGCAACGTGATTGGCTCAATACGATCCGGCAATCCGGAGAAACGCTGCTGACCCTCATCAACGATGTGCTGGATTTTTCCAAAATCGAGTCCGGGAAAATGGATATGGAGCAAATCCCCACCGCGGTCGATGAGACCATCGAGGAAGTGGTGGGACTCCTCTGGAGCAAGGCGAACGAGAAAAAGGTGGAGTTGATGTGTTGGATCGATCCCGCCCTCCCTCCCTAGATTTCCACTGACGGAAATCGCCTGCGTCAGATCCTGCTTAATCTGGTCGGCAACGCGATCAAGTTCACGACCGACGGCGAAGTGGAGGTTCGAGCCGAAGCCGTTCCGGCAATCTCTGCTACGAAACCACCTCAAGTCCGTATTCGCGTCCGGGACACAGGGGTGGGCATTCCCGCCGATCGCGTGAACCGACTCTTCAAACCCTTCAGCCAAGCGGACTCCTCCACCACGCGGGAATATGGCGGAACCGGCCTGGGATTGGCCATCTCCCGCCGACTGGCAGAATTATTGGGCGGCGACATCGAATTGAGCGAATCGTCGCCCACGGGGTCGACTTTTTCGGTAACGATTTCAGCGCGCCCCTGCCCGGCGCCCGAGGGGGCTAAGGATCCCATGTACATCGACGAAGTGCTCACCGATCTTCGCGACCAATTGGCTATCCTCGTCGACGATAACGAGACCAACTGCGATATCCTTACCAACCTTTTCAATCGTTGGGGCATGAAATCGATCGCCTTCACCTCCCCAGAAGCAGCGCTCGAGCACCTTTCCACGGGAAACTCCGCCGACATCGTTCTCCTCGACATGATGATGCCGAAAATGAATGGGCTCGAGCTGGCGAAAAAAATCCGGGAGATCCACCAGCCCAACGAATTCCCGCTC
>JABIRI010000277.1 GCA_018667915.1 Opitutaceae bacterium
ATCCCAACTCTCCGGCATGCGACTTCATCCATCGAATCGCGCTTTTGGCGTCCGTGATGCAAACCCGCTTCCGCGAGCCCTCACCCACGTAACCTTTACTTTTCACCAACGTATAATTCGAGGTCGCCGCGACCAAACCGCGGCTGGCGAAATACTGGCATTGGTATTGAAACGCCGCCAACGATCCATTGCCCCAACCTCCACCGTGAAACAGGATGATTCCCGGATAACTTCGCTTCGTGGGATCCCATCCTTCCGGGAAATAGACCTCGATCTCCACCGGCTTACCTTCGATCTCTTTGTAAACAAAACGCTTCCCCGGAATCGGACTCGATTCGCTCTCACCCTCTTCGCCCATCAGCGGAGGCAGAAGTGACAAGAAAATCAATGAGGCAAATAAACGTCGCATACCTGAACCTAGAACCGATCGACGCTCATACAAGGTTTTGAACAAAGGCACAGGTGACTCTTGTCTGAGTCCTAACACTTGCCTAAACAGGTGGATATCGCATGAGAAATCCGAAAAACGTCGTCGCCCTCATAGCTGTATTTCCCGCCTGCGTTTTTCTGAATTGGTCTCACGTGAACGCGGCGAACACCAAGGTGCTTTCGGAGCCGCTGCATGAGACGCGAGTTCCCCCAAGTAATGATCCTCTGGTTGCGGAATGCGACTACAGCCTTTGGATTCCGGAAGACACCCCGATTGTTAAATCCGTTTTCATCATCAACATGCGCGCGGCAGGAAAACATCTCTTTTACAAGGATCTCGAATGGCGTGCCTTGGCCGCGAAGAATTCGTCGGCCATGTTGTATTGCAAATTTGAGGCCCATAGCGTCCGCGACAACGGGTATGGTTTGTCGATCCTAGCCGCGTGTGAACAATTCGCAGACGAACTGGATCGCCCCGAACTGAAGCACGCTCCTTTTGTGTTCTGGGGACACTCGATGGGCGGGCGGGTTGCGCAGGATTTTGTTCGATTCAGGCCATCGCGAGTCTTGGCATTTCATATTGGATTAAGAGGCAACCCGAGTTCCGAAGAGTTCATGCAGGAGGAGTCCGCTGCCATGCGTGTCCCCGGACTCTATTTAATGGGAGAGGAAGACAAAAAGCCTAGAGACATTCGGGAACATTTCCATCGAGCCCGTAAGCAAGGATCTCCTCGTGCGTGGATCTGGTTGCCGGGACAAGAGCACTGGCCCGAGGGCATGAGCTTTCGAAAAGACAATACCACGCCCGCAGACTGGAGGGCGTGGGCGGCCAATGATATCGTCATCCCTTGGACAGATAACATGATCAAACTCCGCCTCCCAAAGAATGCAGATCCTCGAGAAGGTCCGGTAAAA
The DNA here is from genome assembly GCA_018667915.1 of Opitutaceae bacterium. Classification (GTDB taxonomy): domain Bacteria; phylum Verrucomicrobiota; class Verrucomicrobiia; order Opitutales; family Opitutaceae; genus Actomonas. Next base: position 1,345 of record JABIRI010000277.1, read on the forward strand.
TTGCTCGAAATCAGTTCTATGAAAGGATGGTTGGGAGACATCCAGAGCGGGCAGATTTCGCCCCATCACGAATTCCTCGGCAGTAAATCGGACGCCTCATGGTTCCCGAGTAAATCGGTAGCCAAAGCATGGGTTGGATTCGCATTCGAAAGAACCACCCCCTTCACCTCGAACACGGAGAATGAAAAATCGAGCGACCAAGCCGGAGCGGACAATACCGCACAACCTAAGTAAATTCAGTCCTCTTCCAGCAGAAAGTCCACGGCCTCGGGGATCCACCCACTGGTCCAACTGTGGCGGCGCGGGGGTTCAAATAGATAACGATGCGGCACCTCGTTTTCGATCATCTGTTGATGAAGCGCTGCCCCGCCGGGCGCGCGCACTCCGGCTGGAACGTAGTAGAAAATTCTGGCATCTGGGCCAAGCTTGGAACCAGGCGAATCCACCAAATTCGACAGTCGATAGCGGGCAAAATTTTCTTCGCCGCCCCAAAACTTCATCACCCGCTCGGATCGATCCCCTTCTTCCATCGGTCCCAAGTCTACTCGAATTCCCGTATCCCAAGCGGCTGCTTTGCCAAACGTGTCTGGATGCCGAAGCAGAAGCGAAATAGCACCCCATCCGGATTTACTGAATCCGAGTAATAACTTTCCCTCCGCATCGGTCCGCACCGGATAATTTTCCTCCACCAACGGAATGACGGTTTTCAGGAAATAACTCTCATCCTGACGTTTCGAATCCGAGGCATGATCGTTATACCACGGCATTTGGAAAAATGCCGGAGCGATGCAGATCACATCGTAGCGATTGGCGATATCCAGATCTCGAACTTCCTGCAGTCCTTGGCCATGCCGCTCATCGCTCTCTTCCCTGACCGGTAAAACATAAAGTGTTCGGTAGTGGCGTCCTTCCACGATTCGATCAGGCAGCAATACCCGGAGTGTCGTGTCACCAGCCTGATAGGGAGACGAAATACGGTGTTCAACAATCTCACGAGCCGTCTCTCCGAGGCCCAGACTCACACCAACGGTCAGGAATATAGAAGCACTGAGTGGAGAGAAAAATTTCACGGTAGTCTTAAAAGGGGGCGAAAGCCAAAGCCACGCTACGGACCTGGACTACGACCTCAAGCACTCTGCTCGCTCTTCCTCGTTGGCACACCGAATACACGAGAAAGTAATCTTCGTTGAAGGCCATTTTTTTCGGCCCGCTCCTGTGGCATGTTTTGACCCCTTCTAGCTGCC
>JABIRI010000235.1:2500-25020 GCA_018667915.1 Opitutaceae bacterium
GCCGTCACCAACGATGAAGAGGCGGGATTCTCGTTTATTAAATCACCCATGGTGGGCACCTTCTACCGGTCCCCCTCCCCTGACTCCAAGGCATTTGCCGATATTGACGGGAAAGTGACTGAAACGACCGTGGTCTGTATCGTAGAAGCGATGAAGATCATGAACGAGATTCAAGCCGAAGTGAAGGGCACCATTGTTGAGATTCTGGCTGAAGACGGAGACCCGATCGAATACGGTCAAAAACTGTTCAAAGTGAAAACCGGCTAAGCGTTATCTCTTCCTCTTTTTTCGCTATAAATCCCGCCGCGCGCGCAGACTTGCGCCTCTCGGCACTACACTTCTACCCGCATGATTCAAAAGATCCTCATCGCCAACCGCGGTGAAATCGCCCTCCGCATCGTACGCGCTTGTCGCGAACTCGGAATAAAGTCGCTAGCGGTTTATTCCGAAGCCGATGTTCAATCCTTACACGTGCAGCTCGCCGACGAGGCTATCTGTATTGGCGGACCAAAAAGCGCGGACAGTTATCTCAGGGCCGATCGAATTATCGCCGCAGCCGAAATTGCTGATGTGGATGCAATCCACCCCGGATTCGGTTTCCTTTCCGAAAATGCCGAGTTCGCCGAGCAGTGCGAATCCTGCAACATCAAGTTCATCGGTCCTCCCTCCGCGGCCATCCGCAACATGGGTGACAAAGCGGTCGCGAAAGAAACGGTCAAAAAAGCCGGGGTCCCGGTTGTGCCGGGCTCCGACGGGCCGGTTTCCAACGAAGATGATGCGGTCAAGCTGGCGCGTGAGATCGGTTATCCCGTCATTATTAAAGCGGTGGCCGGTGGCGGCGGCCGCGGCATGCGCGTTGCTCACAACGACATCTCATTTGCCAAAGAGTTAAGAGTGGCGAGCAACGAAGCCGAAAAAGCATTCGGCAACGGCGAGGTCTACATCGAAAAATTCGTCGAGAATCCCCGACACATCGAGTTCCAGGTCTTGGCTGATTCACACGGAAACGTCGTGCATCTCGGCGAGCGGGACTGCTCCATTCAACGCCGTCACCAGAAGTTAATCGAAGAGGCGCCTTCGCCCTTTCTCATCACGCGCCCTGAGCTCCGCGAAGCCATGGGCGCAGCAGCCATCAAGGCGACCGAAGCAGCCGACTATGAGAATGCTGGCACGGTGGAATTTTTGGTCGATTCAAAGGGCGACTTTTACTTCATCGAGATGAACACCCGAATTCAGGTGGAACATCCCGTGACAGAGGAAGTGACCGGTATTGATCTCATCAAACAGCAGATCCTCATCGCTAACGGCGAGAAACTAGCATTCCGCCAAGAGGATATTACGTTCAACTGTCATGCGATCGAGTGTCGCATCAACGCCGAAGATCCGGCCCGTAACTTCACCCCATCCCCTGGGACCATTGGCCTTTACTACTCTCCCGGCGGTCATGGTGTTCGCGTCGATAGCCATGCTTACTCCGGATACCAAATCCCCCCATACTACGATTCCATGATCGGAAAACTGATCTGCTATGGGAAAACCCGAGAGATTGCGGTCCAACGCACTTACCGCGCATTGAGTGAATATTTAATTCGTGGAATTAAAACCACGATTCCGCTGCACAAGGCCATCATGCAAGACCCCGTCTTCAAGGAGGGAAAAGCCACCACGGCCTATATGGAAGACTTCCTCAATCGTACTCCTAGCGATATGTTTGATTGAGAGTTTCTCCCTGCAGAAAGACTCAGATTGGCCCCATCAGTGATATCCGACGAAGGCGCAGCCTTGCCACAGGCCGTTGAGTTACACAATCTGCGCAGAAATGCAGTCTCCTGAGTTTCCTTCTCCTCCACGTTTTGACGATCAACCCGACCTCGGGGATATTAAGATCAATCATAATGTGATCGCCGGTATCGTTCGGCTCGCAGCCCTGCAGGTGAAGGGCGTTTCAGGCGTGGGCGGAGGCATCGTAGACGGCATTGGAGAAATCTTCACCAAGAAGGACGCCGACAATCGCGGGGTGCGGGTAAACGAATCGGAGGACGGGGACTACGAAATCGAAGTGCGCCTGATCGTGGTCTACGGTTCCGAACTCGGCCAAACCGCGTATGATGTTCAAATTGACGTCCGAAAGCAGGTCATGGCGATGACCGGAAAAGAAGTCCGCAAAGTCGACGTGATCATCGAAGGCGTGCGCATACCCGGTGATGCCAATCAAGCCGAAGACGACCTTTGGCCTGACACCGTCGCAACTGATTAAGTCCAACTCCACGCACACTTACGGTGAATTTTTTATCCGACTATTGGTTCAGTTTTCCCTCTTCGACGATCGTCGTGGGGGGCGCATTGGCACTCTTGCTGGTGCTCATTTTTTTACGCCAACCGCGTTCATTGCCGCTCGCCTCGAACGAGAGTGGCCAGCTTTTAATTTCACGTCGCGCGCTGCATCGGATGGTGGAAGCGTGTTGTGAGCAGGTTCGGGGAGTCGCTTCGGCAAACGCATCGATTCGCATTCGAGGCGATCAATTCAACACGCGTCTCCGATTGAAAATCCGACCGGAGGCAAAACTCGACGCGATCCAAGGTTACCTCACCCAGGAGATCACTTCCATTTACCGTGAGAACTTAGGCCTCACCTCAGAAATTGGTCCGATCGAGATCAAGGTGGTTGGAGTCATTCCAGCTGAACCTGGATTCTAGCGGAGATACCCCATACCCGTGATGCGGCGTAGCAAAATAGTTTCGCCGATCGCGGCCTCTACCACACGGTCCAACCCGATTTCAACACGAACAACATGGGATTCGATATCGCATTCATAGAATCGGAGTTTCCGTGGTTCATGCCCTCCGTTGTTTTCATATTTGGCGCGATGATCGGCAGTTTTCTAAACGTCGTAATTTACCGCGTTCCAGCCGGAAAATCGATTGTCCGGCCCGGTTCGCACTGCAGCTGCGGCCAACCGATCGCTTGGTATGACAATGTACCTGTTTTAAGTTGGCTCATTCTTCGCGGAAAAGCGCGCTGTTGTGGCAGCCCCTACTCGTTTCGCTACGCATTCGTCGAGGCCCTCACGGGACTTCTATTCCTCGGCTGCTGGATATCTCATTCTCCCCTGGTCTCCGTAGCCGGGATGATTTTGATCAGTTTACTCGTCGCCGCGACCTTCATCGATCTCGATCACATGATCATTCCGGACGAGATTACGATTTGGGGAACGGTAGCAGCCGTCATGATCGCTGCTGCGGTCCCCGGCTTACACGGATATGATCCAGAGCCGATTTATCTCATGGGCAGCATTCGTTCCGGCTTCAGTGCCATTTTGGGAGCATTGATTGGATCGGGAGTAATTCTGTGGATCGGATTGCTGGCTGAGGCAATTCTCCGAAAAGACGCCATGGGCTTCGGAGACGTCAAATTCATGGGACTCATCGGAGCCTTCCTCGGCTGGCAGGGCGCAATTTTCACCATCTTTGGCGGTGCGATGGTGGGCACGGCCTGGTTCGCGATTGCTACAATCATCGGCAAGGTCACGGCCAACAAATCCACCGCTGCACTGCGGGCAGAAACCCCCGAGGGCGAAGCGACTGAGTTGGCCATGGGCGCCCAGGTCCCATTTGGGCCCATGTTAGCGATCGCGGCCGCGATTTATCTGCTTATTGGACACCGCTGGGTTGAACCCTACGTCGCAGCAATTCTCAAAATCTGGTAACCGGCTCAGCGCCCAGCGCCGTTCACTCCTCCAACGGTGACACCGGGTTAAAGACCCAATCATCCGCCGAATACGGCAAACGGTCGGAGCCCGCTGATCTCAACTCCATATTATCTCCGGATATTTGGTGAAAAATGAAGGGAGTCCCCCAGCGATCACATAACTCACCGGCCTCGTTGATCGCGGGATGGTCGGCCGGAATCAGATCCAACCGTAACTTATTTCGCCCGGTGAGGGCGGCCGTAATTTCCACATTTAACCCCACCGGGTTTCCAAGCCCCGGGAAATTGGTCTGCCACGCAGCTAAAACCTCATCAACGATACTGAGATCACGTTCGATGCTCCCTCCTATCTGATTTAGCCCTTCGCCAACCAGCCCGATAAGTGGATCCTCTTCGGCCGAGACCAAGAACCGCGGATCCTCGACGAATGCTTCAGCAACTCGGCTAGGTTCCAGCTCAGTCACCGGAATCGGTTCCTGCTTTCCCGGAATGAAGGCGGGATCCCCCGGAGCGGGACCCGAGCGCCAGACTCCGATCACCAAAACCGCAACGATAACAACCGCTGCTATCGCGGTTCGCCGGGGGGTCATAGCATGAAGCCGAGGTCGGGCTGCGCGAATCGACCTATGTTGGGTAAAACAATCGGAAGATTACTGTCACTCACCCCAAACCACTTGGCCAAGGTCGCGGCATACTCATCCACACTCGTGGTTGGAATCCATCGACCGCGGCCCGTATCATCGGGACCATTGATCTCCAAAGTCGGCACCGTGCCGTAGATGTCACCGCCGCGAACCGCTCCCCCCATGACCATGTGGTGACTTCCCCAGCCATGGTCAGATCCGTCGCCATTGGTATTAAAGGTGCGACCAAAATCAGAGGCCGTGAACGTCGTCACATTGTTTTGGCAGCCCAGTTCCACGGTCGCGTCGTAGAAAGACTTCATCCCATTCGCAATATCGGCGAGCAACGTAGCATGGGCATCAATCTGGTTGTTGTGCATATCCCAACCACCCAATCGGGCAAAGAAGACCTGCCGCTTGAGGCCAAACTGCGGCGCAACCGAGATGAGTTTCGCAATCATCGAAAGCTGATCACCCAGGCGGCCTTCGGGAAACTCGGTGGTGAGCGGCGTCGCCGCTTCCAGCGTGCTGCCGAGGAGCGCGCTCGTATCGATCGCATCCTTAGTCAGTCCTCCAAACGCGGTTTGAAACAGGTTCACGTCTTCTTGCGCCAAAACCGATTTGAGTGCTTCGAGTCTCACTTCACCCACGGCATTATTCGTCCCACTCATATTCACCACTCCAGTCCGATTGACCGAGAACTGTGAAACAGCCTTTCCGACCTGGAAGGAGTTCTGGCCGTCCAAACTAATGGACATCGAGAGGCTGGGATTCTCGTTAAACGCATTCGTGAGGTCAGCCAAGCGTCCACCCCACCCCGTCGTGAATGACTCGTCTCCCACACTGCTTTGCCACTGCACCTGTTGGTTGTTGTGAGAAAACAATTGCGGCGGAAGTGGCACCGAACGCGCTTCATACTGCGACCGGTTCGTAGGCACGACCAAGGTGCCCACATTGGCGAGCATGGCGACCTGACCGGAAGCGAACAGGCTTTGAATTGGCGCCATGGCGCCGTGCAGCCCATAGCTGCGACCATCGGTTGAGAGCGGCGTAATCGGCAACAACATATCTCGCGGCAGCGACAAACTCGTGCGGGCCGCCGCGTATTCCGCATAACCCGTCGTGTCATAGGGCACGATCATGTTGTTCGCATCGTTGCCTCCTTGGAGAAACAGACAGACGAGCGCTTTGTAGTCATCACCCGCGCCATCACCAGCCACCGCGCCCATCAAGCGCAGTTGTGACATCGCGGAGAGGAGTCCGGTGGATCCCACCGCAGCACAACAAGAACGGAGAAACTGACGGCGACCTAGATCGGTGATCGGGTTGGGTGTATTCATCGGACTTAAAAAATTGTCAGGATTCAGAGGTTAGCGCTGCACCGCAGCATCCGGAATAGCCATTGCCAGGTGCACCATGGCCCTCACGCGATTGATCGCAGAGGTGGTGCCCATGAGGTCGGTATGAGCCGCCTTCAGTTTTGCGATGGTATCGGCCGAAAACTGATTGGCCGCCAAATGCAGATTAAGCAGGGCAATCAGTTGGTCCGCATCGTTCGCCATGCCCAGGATGGAACTAAAATTCATCGAGACACCACCCGGGCTACCATAGATATGATTGTAATACATATTGGCGGTAGTGATCGCTGTCGTGTCCGTGAGGATCTGAAACTCCGGCGCATACAAACCGGCTCCCGCTATCGCACCTGGTCGGGTGAAGTTCGGCTCAAAGTAGTTAAAGACACTCGGCGCCCGCATCGGCTCCTGGGCGAGAAGGCCCTCCATCCCGCGAATATCCAAACGGCCATCCGCAGCGGAAACCGGCAACAACCGGAAGAGTCCCGTCAACCGCAACAGTGGCTCCTTGAGTTTTCCGAACGAACCACTCGCCGCTATTTCCGACGAACGCGCTTCATAATCCGTCAAGATCGCTCGAACGACCGCGCCGAGATCTCCCCGTTGCCCAGATCCGTTATCGGCAAATTTCTGCGCGACCCGATAAACATAACCCGGGCTCGGGTTACTGGTCACCATGCGCTGGATCAACCGGCGGGCAATGAACGGCCCCGTGTTAGGATGCTCAAACAGCGTGTCCAAGGTATCCCGCAAATCGGCAACCCCACCCTGTCCGGCTGGCAGCACGCGCCCGGTAACAATCGTCTTCTCACTATCATCGTGGAACTGGGGAAAGAGAATCATCGGCGTGACATCGTCTCGGGCCGAGCGGCGAAATTGATTGTCGTTATTCGGATTCGCCGAAGCGAACGTCCACCCCGTGAACACCTTCGCGGTTTCTTGGATGGTCTCGTTCGTGTAGGTCGCGATCGGCAACCCCCGGTCGTTCAATTTTAAAGTTCCGTCGGGCTGCAATTCATTCAATCCGATGGTGAACAACTGCATGACCTCGCGAGCGTAATTCTCATCGGGCAATGATCCCGTCTCCGGATCGGCTTTAGCATTCCGCAGATGGCTCAAATATAGCCCCATCGAGGGTTGCAAGGTCACTTTCTCCAGCAACGCCCGGAAGTCTCCAAACGCATGGTCCATCAATACGTCGTGATACGCCGTCACCCCATTCTCCCAGTTCAAGAGCTGCGTGTTCTCGATCGAGATCACGAAAATCTGGCTGAGGGCAAATGCGACCCGTTGACGCAGTTGATCTTCACCATTCATGACGTCCTTAAACCACGCCGAATTGCGGTGGTAAAATCCGGGGCGAGCGTTGTTGTTGCCCCGCCCGTTTGCTGGCACCGCTTCCCACTCGGCAACCGTATCGGCACTTAAATAAGAGATCGGCTTCGCCATCTGTTCGTCGATCCACGCGTTGACGCCAATCGATTTTAACCGATCGATGTCGGTCCGAATCGGACCGAATGTCGCCTGAGTGAGGAACCGCGCTGCTTGAGTGTCGTCCGCGATTTCGTCCGCGGCCACGGGCACAGCCGGCGGTGGCTGAAATTCCACCGAACCCGTATTGAGGACGAGGCTGCTCGCGATCTCCCCCGCGGGGAAATTGGCGGTCTCAATGCTCACGTAAATGCGACCCTCGCGTAAAGCGGTCACCAATTCCGCAGAGGTAAGTCCACCCGCGGCGTTAAAATCCCAGCGCGCGTTAACCACTTGGCCGTTCGGCAACCGCAATAAATCGGGACCATTGTCGCCCGGAACACCCATTCTGAGATAGGCAACCGTTTGCGGCGAAGAAAGTCCGGCAAACGACATATTGATCAGGGACGTGCTGCCATCAGCGGCGAGCTGGATTGAAATCGAGCCAAACGCGGTCGAGACAATTCCCGCGGCCGGACGCATATTGCCCAGAAACAATTCTCCGGGCACCAGCACGATCGCTACTGTCGCCGACGGATGGGTTCCCGGTAAGTAGCCCGATCCCGGTTTCACCGAAAGATTCACCGTCTTACTCGACTGAGTAGAAACCGTGTTAGCGTAGGTTTGAATGCTGATCTTCGCACTGGATTCACCCGCGGCAAACGTGACGGTCGAAGGGACATTTACAAAATCTGTGCCCATCACGGCCGATCCCCCGAATTCGAGATCCACCGTCAATGACCGGGAAACGTCTCCCGTGCGCGTAATCGTAAATTCTCCGGGTGGCGTGCTGGCTTCCGTATCCGTGGTTGCTACCGAGGCCGCCACACTCACGCCCGGGGCGCCCACCTGAATCAGGTCATAGACCTCTACCAACGAAATTCCGGCCGAATCTCCGACTCCACTCACCTGCATGGTGTAGGCACCTGGCGCGAGCTCGATCAACGCCACGGCGTCCTTGCTGCCCCGTTCAAGCGCGAATGCTCCCACCGTTTGAAAGATTGCCTCAAGACTCTCCGGATTCGCAAATGTCTCCCAGTCATCGTTGCTGGCGATTTGCACGGCATCGATTGCCCGCACCACCGCGATGGCCGGATCACTGAGGGCGTTTTCCACTCCGTAGTTGCTCAACGTCGGTCCCACCGCACGCACCAGGAGACGGCGACTCTCGGCGCCCGGAGCGACGACAAAACCCGAAATCACGAGAGACCGATTGGACTCAATGCGGCCTCGCGTCGAAAGATTCAGTAGCTGCGACGCTCCTGAAAGGTCATAGATCTCAATCATGCCCTCGCCATTCGCATCAGCACCGAGACCAGCAGCATGCGCGGAATAAACCCCCGGTTCGAGCGTCACAACCATCGCCGCATCTCGACTACCTGCTGGCAGCGCAAACGCACCCACCGTGCCGAACGTCGCTTCCGCCGTGGATGTCCAATTATCATTCGTGGCAATTAAGTTGTTGCTGGAATCGTAGAGTTTGAGCTCCGGATCGATCAACACGCCGGGGATGCCATAATCCGCCAACGTGGGTCCGATCGCCCGAATCAATACCTGTTTCGATGCGCCTTCGCTGATCACAAACCCCGCCACAAACACTTCGCTTTCAGTGCCCACAAATCCGCGGGACGAAAGGTTCAACAACCGTTCATCGCCGGGCTGAGCCCATACCGAAATCGCCCCGAAAAGGAACGCTAACCAATGTAAACGATGTTTCATGACTGGAAGGGGTGGAGGGGGAGTAACTGCCGGACTCGGTTAACGAGTATCACTGATCTTAAAAGAGACGCCATAAAGACGGAAATGTTTCGCCTTATAAAGGACTAATACGTTCACAAATTGTTAAAAAATTGACCGGAGTTAACGAACAACGCGAGGAACGATCCGCTATCGCAGGATTCTGGTTGAGGATTAATATTTATTAATCCCATTGTACCTGTGTCTTTTCCCCTGCTGTGAATCACCTCTCCCTCTTCCTTCGCCCCTCAATCTACCTCTTCGGTCTTGGCCTCTGCGGCTGGATTCACGCCGCGTCTGCCGCCCAAATCGTGGAGGAATCCTTTACCGATGGGGCGCTGGTGGGCGGCGGAGATGCCAATGCGGTGGATTGGTTTGTCGGCAGTGCCGCCACCCTTTCGATCGTTGACGACAGCGCGGGACTCCAAGGCGGGAACGCGCTGTCATTAGTGAGCACTGGCGGGTTTTCGCGCGCGACGGCGGCCTTTCCCTCCACCGTTTCTATTCCCGAGACGGGCGATTTGCTGATTGTCTCACTCAAATTGCGCATGACCCGATTCAGCGCGGCGAACGAAGGCGGCATCCGTTTCGGCCTACACCACAACAACGGCTCGCCCATCAACGCCTCCACGGCGGGCAATGGTTGGACCACCATCACCGAAGGCTGGGATGGCTTCTACTTCCGCGGCGGCGTCGGCGGCGAATCCGGCATGCGGATTTTCCGCGATCTCGACAACGCCGGGAATAGCGCCTTGGGCGGCAGCGGTGATGTCACCGTCGGCAACGGCTCAGGCTGGACACTCAACGACAGTGCCACCCACACCGTCCGCATTGAAATCGAACGCCAAAACAACTCCCAAAACTCCCTGCGCTTTTACTGGGATGGTAACCTGCAACAGGAAACCTCGACCGCTACCGTCGGTGGTGAAATCAGCGAGTTCACCAACATCACGATTGGCGCCGGCGCGACCCAGCTGGATCTCATCGTCGATGATGTCACCGTCGAATTAACCACCGCCTCCGGTGGGAGCACCGATCCCATTGACCTCAACGCTCGCCTGATCGACTGGACCCAAGCCGGGGTGCAAAACGGCATCCCCAGCTACGTCACCACGATCGACTTTGCCGCCGCTGGCGGCGACGCCACCGGTCTTTCCGACAACAGCGACCTCCTCCAATCCCTGATCGACGGTCTCACCGAGGACACCGTGATCACCTTCCCCGCCGGGACTTTCTTGTTCGAAGACCGCATCAATTTCTACAGCCGCACGACCCGCACCCTCCCCGGCGTCATTCTGCGGGGCGCGGGCACGAACCTGACCCGTTTCCTTTTCAAAGACCCGGCCAATGAAGACACCGGCCTCTTCAATCTCTCCGGCTTCAATGATGGTAGCGCCAAGAACATCACCGGTGGGCTCACCAAGGGCTCCACCACGATCACGCTTGATTCCACCAGCGGGCTGAGCGCGGGCGATTGGCTGTGGATCCGGCAGGACAACGATCTCGAAGTGATGGCCACCATCCGCGACATCCCAGGCTACGAAGCTACCATCAACAACAGCACGGGCTGGGCCAACCGCGTGTCGGGTCAAGTCGTGCAAATCAGCTCCGTCACTGCCGGCGGAGTCATCATCGAGCAGCCCCTGCACCTCGACCTTACTTGGCCCAATCCCGACGCCCAAAAACTCGGCACGGTCAGTGGCGTCGGTTTCGAGAACTTCACCCTCGATAATGCACTGGGCTCTCCCGGTCGCTACAATTTCGACTTCCGGCGCACGGTCAATTGCTGGATCAAAAACGTCCATAGCCTCATGGCCATGCGCTCGCACGTCGCCATCTCCGGCTCGGCCCATATCGAAGTGCGTGACTCCTATTTCAACGACGCCTACCGCCACGACGGCGGCGGCCACGGCTACGGCGTGCTCCTGCAGGACACGACCACCCACACCCTCGTCGAAAACAACGTCTTCCGGAATCTCCGCCACGCGATGATCTGGAAAGAAGGCGCCAACGGCAACGTGATCGCCTACAACTACTCGACCGACGGCAACCAAGAAGGCTCGACCGTCGCCAAGGACATCTCCGGTCACGGTCACTACGCCTTCGGCAATCTCATCGAGGGCAACATCGCCCTGTTTATCCACGCTTCCGACTTCTGGGGTCCCATCGGCCCCAACAATACCTACCTGCGCAACCGCACGACCGCCGAGCGAATCCTCATCGAGGACGGCACCAAAAACCAAAACATCCTCGGCAACGAATTGGTATCGCCCACCTCGCCGTTTGTGATCGTGGACGGCACCTCCACGGGCGCCTACGTGCACGGCAACAACGAGGGCAGCACCCTCCAGTGGCGCTCCGGGGAGGCCCAGACCGTGGTGGCTTCCTACTTCTACAACACCGCCCCGACGTTCTGGAACATCACGGATCCCTGGCCCTCCATGGGACCCGAACAAGTGCCCGGCACTTACACGATCCCGGCCAAGCAACGCTGGGATTCCGGCCAAATGCTGGAATTCGTGGCCCCCACCACGGATGGCCGTCTCTCCAACCTATCAACCCGCGGTCCCGTTGAATCAGGTGACTCCATCCTGATCGCCGGCTTCGTCATCGGTGGTTCGCAGAACAAACAACTGCTGGTGCGCGGCCTCGGCCCGGCTCTCGACGCCTTCCTCGATCCTGCCACCACCCTCGACGACCCCGAACTCAATGTCTATTCCGGCACCGACGTCATCCTCAGCAATGACGACTGGTCCGATCAAAGTGACCCGGCCGCGGTGAGCGCACTCGCCACGCAACTCGGTGCCTTCGCCCTCGAGAGCGGTTCAAGCGATGCGGCCCTCATCGCCGACCTCGCCCCCGGGCCTTACAGCATGCACCTGAGTGGATCCGGCAGCACCGGCATCGCCTTGGTTGAAATCTACGAAGCCGCCAACACCGGCGAGACCGAGCTGCTCAATATCTCCACCCGCGGCCGCGTCGGATCGGGTGCCACCGTGATGGTGCCCGGTATCGTCGTCACGGAATCTAACCGCCGACTCCTGATTCGGGGCATCGGACCGGAACTCGAAACCTCCTTTGGCTTCGCGCCCGGCACCACCCTGCCCGACCCGGTATTGACCCTCACGAATTCATCCGGACAGGTCCTCGCTACCAACGATAACTGGGGCGATGACGCTGCCGCAGCCGTTGCCGAGATTGTCAGTGTCGCCTCGGAAGTTGGCGCATTCGCACTCACCGCCGGTGGAGGTGATGCGGTGTTGCTCGTGACCTTGCCGCCCGGTGTTTACACCGCGCAGGTCACGGATGCGAACAGTGGAGAGGGTATCGCGATCGTGGAAGTTTACGCGGTCACTGAATAATCTCTCCTTCGACATTCAGCAACCGGTGCCTCCTTCATCGGTTGCATTTCGGGGAAATTCTGACCACTCGTAGGGTTCCCTCACCCTTTCTACTCCCATGAATCGTCTCCTCCTCTCTTTCACCGCCCTATTAATCGTGGGCAATTTCGCGCAGGCGCAGAACCGCATCGGCACGGGTTCCGTCAATGATCTCTACCAAACCCATTGTGCCGCCTGCCACGGCGACAAACTCCAGGGCGGCCAAGGCAGTTCCCTCGTCGACGGAGTCTGGAAATACGGCAGCACTGACGCCGAGATCACGAAGTCCATCCTCGATGGAAAACCGGAAGTAGGCATGGTTCCTTGGCGGGGAATTCTCAGTGAAGAACAGGTTCGCTCTCTCGTCATCTACTTCCACGAACAAACTCAGCTCGCCACCGCTTCACCGGTCAAGAAAGTAGATCCCGAAGGCACGGTGTTCACCACCGACTCACACCGTTTCACCATGGAGAAAGTCACCGAGGTTGAAGATACGCTTTGGTCGATGGCGTTCATGCCTGACAACTCGATCTTAATGACTCAACGCGACGGTCCCGTCTGGCGCCATAAAGACGGCGAAAACCACCTCATCGAAGGCACACCCGAAGTCTGGCAACACGGCCAAGGCGGCATGCTCGAAGTCGCCCTTCACCCTGATTATGATAAAAACGGTTGGATCTACTTGGGCTTCAGCGAAAACATCGGAGCCAAGGAAGACGGTAAAGACGCGGGCATGACCGCCATCGTGCGCGGTCGCATCAAAAACAACCAGTGGATCGACCAAGAGGACATCTTCCGCGTGCCCGGTAAGTTTCACACCTCCGCCGGCGTGCACTACGGCACCCGCTTCGTTTTCGACGACGGGTATCTGTTCTTCGGCATCGGTGACCGCGGCCGCATGGATATGGCCCAGGACATCAAACGCCCCAATGGTAAGATCCACCGCATCCACGACGATGGCCGCATCCCGAAGGATAATCCGTTTGTGCAAAAACGTGGCGCCTACAAATCAGTCTGGTCCTACGGCCAACGTAATCCGCAAGGCCTCGACATGGATCCCAACACTGGCCTGCTCTGGGAAACTGAACACGGCCCGCGTGGTGGCGACGAAGTGAATGTCATCAGCCCGGGCGTGAACTACGGCTGGCCCGAAATCACTTACGGCATGAATTACAATGGCACGCCCATGACCGATGAGACCGCTCGCGAAGGCATGGAACAGCCCAAGCACTATTGGGTGCCCTCCATCGCAGTGTGCGGAATCGATTTCTACGAGGGTGATAAATTCCCCAAATGGACCGGCGACTTACTCGTCTCCGGCATGGCCTCCCAAGAGCTACACCGCCTCGTCATCGAGGACGGAATGGTCGTGCGTGATGAGATCATCCTCAAGGGCATAAACCGCGTTCGCGATGTCCTCAGCGGACCCGACGGATACATCTACGTTTCGCTGAACACCAAGGGCCCCAACTACGGCGAACTCTACCGGATCAAACCGGCACACTGACCCGCACCGTTTAACCGCGCCACATCACACGCGCGCCTTCGCCGGCGCGCATGTGAATGACTTGGGGGGTAGCACCCCACTGCGAATTATAGGTGGCACTCACTTCGGCGGCGTCAGCATCGCCGAACCCGGCATGAGTGAGCGCCATAACCGCTCCACCAAAACCACCGCCGGTTAAGCGGGCACCATAAACATTTGGCACGCGAATCAACGTATCAACGAGCGAATCCAAATCCGGCGTGCTGTTCTCGAAAGCGTGTTGGGAACTCCTATGCGAAGCCGTCAACAACGTGCCCACTTCGTCGAGATCACCCTCGCCTAATGCCTTCACCGTGCGCCCTACCCGGTCAATTTCCTCGATAATATGACGGGCACGCTTGGCCACCGTGGGTGACAGCTGGTGCACCTCGCTCTGGAAGAGTTCCAGCGACGCATCGGCGAGTTGGTTCACGCCAAGATCGGCGGCCGCGGCCATACACTCCGCGTGGCGCGCGCTATAAAGCCCATCGACCAACGCATGCTTCGTATGGGTGTTAAAAATCCAAAAATGGGTATCCACCGGCATCGGCACCGTGGAGAAATCAGGCCCGCGACAATCGATAAATACCAATTTATCTTTCTCGCCAAACCCCGAAGAACCTTGATCGAGAATTCCGCAAGGCACGCCCACAAAATCGTTCTCCGCCTTCCGACCTATTTTGACCAGCGTCTCCTTGTCGACCTCTTGCCCCGTCAGATGGAGAAACGCCAATGCCGACGCCAATTCGATCGCCGCACTGCTGCTCAGCCCCGCCCCCACCGGCAAATCACTGTGCACCGCGTAGTCGAATCCACCGGGCACAGTGAGTCCAAACTCTCCCATCGCCGAGATCACGCCTTGCGGATAATTGGTCCAAGATGACGAACCCTCCAGTTTCGCGAGAGCAGCGCCGGTTTCGATGACCGCACCGGTTTCACCGGAACGCCAGCGTCGCCGACCATCCTCGCGCGGCGCCACCGCCACCCATATTCCGCGATCAACCGCCGCGCCGAGCACCGTGCCGCCGTTGTAATCCGTATGGTTACCAATAAACTCCACTCGACCGGGCGCCCGCGTTATGGCAATCGGTTCTCGACCGTAACTATCACGAAAAAGCTGGGTGAGTTGTTCTAACATAGACGGACCTGAATGAAGGTAATCGTGCTCGCCCGGTCAAAGCATACTCGCGGCGAAGCTCGATCAAGAGGCCTCGGGAGGCTCCCCCCCCTCGAATCCCGGTGGTGTTTCGCCTTGGGCACCCTTCATCGTCAGGCTGAGCAGATACTGCATGGCTTGCACGCGATCACATCCTCGATCTACCGCAATTTGATCCGCTCGCTTGAGTAACTGCTCCGCCATGCGTTGCGCCTGTGCTTCATCCGCTCCCATTGAGCGACAAAGCCGTGTGACTTGTTCAAGTTCCGACATCTCCTCAATTCTTGGAATATCTGCCCGCGGAGTAAAACCGATTGCGCACTATTCTTCGCGGCCGAATTTCCGCCCTCCAGTCAGCGGATTCCCTTATCACCTGGGCTGTTTACCCTATGCGGGATTGAAACGTTTAAAACCAACAACCGGACTTGAAAAAATACCGACGGAACGTGCATGGAAAGTGCTTAAGCAACTTTTGAGCCTCGAATCCGATTCTCACTAGCGCTCTGGCCCATTTCACGACTCCCCAACTTCTACTATGTCCGACGAATCCGCTAACTTCACCGCCCTGTTGGTCGATGATGAACACTACTTTCGACGGTTCATCACCCAAGCCATCGGCAAGTTGGGCATCACCAATATTGTGCAGGCCTCCGATGGGACCGAGGCGGTCACTCAATTTAAAGCGACCTCCCCGAACATGGTGATCCTCGACATCAACATGCCCAATAAAGACGGGCTCGAAACGTTACGCGATCTTCGCAAGCTTTCTGACGAGGTGCCGATATTCATGCTCACCTCCACTTCCGATGAATATATCGTCGAGCAGTGTGTAGTCGATGGCGCCGATTTTTTCCTGCGCAAGGACGTGCCGGCCAACGAACTTTCCGCTCAATTGGGCGAACTCATTGCCGAGAATTTCCCGGACCTGACGGCCGCCACTCAAGTATGAGTGAGACCAACCCTCCGGACCCGTCTTCGTCGATGGCGGACATGATTGTTCGCTACGATTTGGCTAAAATGCGAGAGGAGATCAAACAGGACTTCACCCCGGATTCGGGGTCACACCGTCTGTTGAACCAGAGCGATATCAGTAAACGCTTCAAGCGTCGTCGCGCGGCCCGAGCCAAGCCCAAACCCGACGCATCATGAGTGCATTTGCGGGATTCATCAAACGGCTTAACAAAGCTCTTCCCGATCAGCTGCAGTTGATTGAGAAACTCAGTCAACGTCATGTCGAAGATCCCCTCGCGATCATCAAGGAGATCACGGAACGCCATCTGTTGCCTCACACCCGGATATGTCAGCTTTGGGGCGACAGCATCGGCAAAGCATTCGTCAATCCATTCGAAGTTGAA
The DNA here is from genome assembly GCA_018667915.1 of Opitutaceae bacterium. Taxonomy (GTDB): domain Bacteria; phylum Verrucomicrobiota; class Verrucomicrobiia; order Opitutales; family Opitutaceae; genus Actomonas. Next base: position 18,811 of record JABIRI010000235.1, read on the forward strand.
ATACCTAGCGGAGAGGGCGATCAACTGCCCCGCAAAGTAGCCACCATCGCCCATGCGATCGTTCTCAATACGTTGGACGACACCGCCACCGTCGGCATGGCGACCCCGGACAACGATCGCCTCATTGCTTCCTTTAGGAAAATTCTGGGACGCGAGATCAGTCCCGTTTTTTCCCACCCCGATGACATCGCCGCCATCATCGATCTTCATTTCACCAACGAACAAACCCTCGCAGCGTCGCTTCAGAAAGCCTGCGACAATCTGCCCACGCTGGAGGGCGGCCGAGAAATCGAATCCGAAGAGGATGCCCATGCTCTTCTCCAAGGAGATTCATTCAACGAACTCTTTAACAGTATTCTATTCACCTCCTTTGGTCGCAAAGCCTCAGATATTCACTTCGAGGTGGATGTCTCCGAGGGTCGGGTCCGGATGCGGATAGATGGACGGCTGACTCAGATCCTCACGCTGCCTCGCCTCGTCTACAATGCGATGATCGTGCGGATTAAGGTCCTCAGCGACCTCGACATTTCTCAGTCCCGCATCCCCCAGGATGGCGCGTTTGAAATTCAACTGGGAGTCAAGCGGCTCGCCTTTCGGGCCTCGACCATGCCCACGATCTATGGGCAAAAAGCGGTGCTTCGACTGCTCGGAGCTCCGGGGCAAGACTCTACCCAAAACTCTCCACGGTGGGATTCTCCAACTCTATCCGCCGTGCCGTCAAACGTGGCATCGCCCGCCCCAACGGAATTCTGTTTTGTTGCGGTCCGACCGGTAGTGGTAAAACCACTACACTCTATTCGTGCCTCGCCGAGATCAACAAACCCGACCTCAATATTACCACCCTCGAAGATCCGGTAGAAATTCGACTACCTTCGATCACCCAGCACCAGGTCAATCACGGCATCGGGTTATCTTTCGAACGACTGTTGCGCGGCGTGCTGCGTCAGGACCCTGACGTCGTTTTGGTCGGAGAAATTCGCGACGGGGAAACGGCGACCATCGCCACCGAGGCCGCGCTCACCGGTCACCTGGTGCTCAGCTCATTGCACACCAATGATTCGATCCAAGCCATCACGCGCCTGCTCGAACTCGGCGTCGCCGCCCACATGGTGGCACCCACGGTGGTGGGTATTCTTTCCCAACGTTTGGTGCGGCGCCTTTGTTCCGCTTGCAAAGAAACCTATACGCCCTCCCGTGCGGAACTCGAACCCTTCTTCAACGACCCGGACCCTTCCGACGTTCTCCTCTATCGCGGTAAAGGATGCCCGCGTTGCTTCGGAACCGGATACTCCGGCCGGGCCGGAGTTCACGAGTATTTGGAGATCTCCGAAGAGATGCGGGATTTGATTATCACCCGCGCATCTCCCGCCAAACTGGTCGAAGAGGCCCAACGCAGTGGTTACCGCCCGATGCGTTACGACGGATTGAAAAAAGCCCTCATGGGCTGGACGACTTTGGAGGAAATTGAAAAAAGCACCCTGCCAGAAATGGCTTATCGCAAATAATCGTGCCTCAGATCGCCTCCGCGATCTCGACCACTTGATCCTCACCGATCCGCACCCCCAACGTCGCATCGTAGTGAGCCAGGTTGATCAGCCCCAGTCCCAGCCAGCCGCTCCCGCCGTCACTGACCCGCGAGCGTAACTCGCCCACGATACGCTCGCCTTGCTTCAACACCGTCTGCGCCTCTGCCGGAGCTGCGCCCGCTCCGCCCACCCGATACAAACGTCGACGAATCCGACCTGTCGTAGCCAAGCGGGCCATGACTTCCTGCCCGAGGTAACATCCTTTGGTGAAAGAAACACCCACCTTCTCTTGGCCGGCTTCCTGCGGAAAATCCCTAGAGCCTAAATCAACCGGCACGCGAGGTATCCCCGCCTCGATCCGCGCTCGTTCAAAATCTTCCACCGAACCTTCCCGTATACTCGCCGGCCAAGTGGGATCACTTTGCGTCACCAATCGAAAGTTCTCCGACGGTGACGAGGTGAACACACTCCAACCCATTGCCGCTGTCCCCGCCTGCGCGACGAAATCACACCCCCACGCGACCGCCGTCGAGCCCCCCAGTTCCCATCCTTTCCATTTAGCCGTTTCGTCGACCAATTCAACGTCATCCGCGATGATATAAGACTTCAGCCGCTCGGTCAGTTCCCGCACTCCCAAGCTCCAACTCACCAACCTGAAAGATTCGGCACTTTCGTGGATCACGAATAAATCTCCCAATACGCGACCTTTCTGCGTCAGCAGAAATCCGTAAGCCGCATCCCCTCGCTTCAGTGGTAAAATGTCCTGCGTGACCTGCCCTTGCACGAATTCCATCGCGTCTTCCCCCGAAGCTAAAATGACTGATTGAGGGGGGAATTCACGATAATCACCATCTATTGCAAATTTGATTCTTTTTTTATCTGTATTATTATCAGTCATTTAGATATTTTAGTGAAAGTATTTGATAACTTTATGTTGACGAACCTTATTTTATCCACTTGGTTAGCAACATCAGATTTACATCTTCTCCCGCCTAGCGGGAGATTTGGGGTAACTAAGAAAGCAAATGGCCGGTCACTTAGGGGTAGGTGGCCGGCCAACTTTTTGCCCAAATTACTCGGATCGCCAAGCGCCGAAACCACCCCACCTCCGATTCCTCGGTCTCAGCCTTGCCCCGCGCCGCGGATTTCCTTCAACGTCGCCGGTTCATGCAACGCACGTCCGACATCAATGTCCTCTCCACTCATGAGCTTCCCTCGCCCGTCGAGCTGTTCGAGGAGTTGCCCAAGTCCCCCGCCCAGGCGGAATTCATCACCCGCTCCCGCGAAGACATTCACCGGGTCATCTTCACCGAGGACAAACGCTTCCTGCTTATTATCGGGCCTTGCTCGATTCATGATCTCGAAGCCGGTCGCGAATACGCCCGCCGCCTCGCCGCCCTAGCCGCCGAGGTTTCGGACCGGATCATGGTGGTCATGCGCGTCTACTTCGAAAAGCCCCGCACCACCGTTGGCTGGAAGGGTCTCATCATGGACCCCCATCTCGACGGATCCCATGACATCGCGACCGGCTTACGCACCGCTCGTAAATTTCTCCGCGAAGTAATCGACCTTGGTCTTCCCACCGCTACCGAGTTACTCGACCCCATCACGCCCCAATACATTTCCGACCTCATCAGTTGGTCCGCGATTGGCGCCCGCACCACCGAGTCTCAAACCCACCGCCAAATGGCGTCGGGATTATCCATGCCCCTCGGATTCAAGAACGGCACCGACGGCACCCTCGGCTCCGCCGTCAACGCGATCAAAGCCGCCTCCCAGCCACAGACGTTTCTGGGTGTAAGTGTCGACGGTCGTGCGTCGGCCGTCGCGACGGCCGGCAATGTCAATTGCCACATCGTGCTGCGCGGCGGCTCCGGTGGTCCCAACTACTCGACCGACGACGTGACCAAAACGACCGACGCCCTAAAAAAAGCAGGCCTGCAACCTTCCGTGCTGATCGATTGCTCCCACGCCAATTCCGCCAAAAAACCCGAACGCCAACCCGACGTTATGGCTGAGGTCATGCAACAGGTAGCCGTCGGCAACGACGCGATCATCGGCGCGATGGTGGAGAGTAATCTCGAAGCCGGGAGCCAGTCTTTCCCTCAACCAAAATCGGACCTAAAATACGGCGTATCCATCACCGATGGCTGCATCGATTGGGCGACGACCGAGAAACTCGTGCGCGACACCCACGCCGCCCTCGCTTCGCGGTTCGCCTAGAACCAACGACGTTTAACGTTAGCGCACGGCCAGGGTTTTACTTCGGCCGACTTCGGGACATATTGAAGACAGCTGCTTATGTTCAACTTCACCCGCCCCTCGCACCCGCTTCTGCGCTACACCCACCTCGTCGCCTGCATTCTTGGATTTGCGCTCACCGCGCCCGCCGGCGTGGTAACCGGTGAAACCTCTGTTTGGCATACCATGTCGGTCACGTTTGATGGCCCGACTGGCAGCGAAGATAACCCCGCTACATTCTGGGATCATCGCCTCACCGTCACGTTCAGTCAGGGAGATCACCGTTACGAAGTGCCGGGCTTTTTTGCTGCCGACGGTGAAGCCGGCTCAAGCCACGCCAAATCGGGCAACCAATGGCAGGTGAGGTTCACCCCCAATAAACCCGGAGAATGGAACTACGCAGCGGAGCTGATCGCGGGACCCAAGGCCGCGATAGATCAGACTGTCGGCACTCCCATCAAACTCAAGGGCGCCACCGGTTCGTTCACCGTCGCTCCTGCCCCGCTCTCTTCGGACCAGTCTGACTTCCGGGCACATGGTCGATTGGAATACGTCGGCAAACACCACATGCAGTTCGCCGGCTCCAAACGTTATTTCCTCATGGGTGGCGCAGGCAGTCCCGAAAACTTTTTGGCCTTCGACGGAATCGACGGGACTTACGATTTCGCCCAAACGCCCGAGTTTCCCTCCCTCGGCGAAGACCAACTGCACCACTACGGCCCGCACCGCGACGACTGGCGTAAAGGAGACCCCAACTGGACCGACGAGGACGGCGACGACGCCAAGGGCATCATCGGCGCGGTAAACTACATCGCCGACCAAGGACTGAACTCCATCTACCTGATGCCCTTCACCTACGCTGGCGATGGCAACGACGTGTGGCCTTGGGCCGATCCCCAAACGCGCAATACGTTCGATGTAAGTAAACTCGACCAGTGGGAACGCGTGTTCACTCACCTCCAAAACCAAGGTGTGCACATCCACCTGCTCATCACCGAAACCGAAAACGAAAGTCTCTTCGAAATCGAAGACGGCAGCGCGCCTTTCGCCGACACCCGTAAACTCTATTACCGCGAACTCGTCGCCCGCTTCGGTCACCACCTTGCCCTCACCTGGGACCTGGGCGAAGAAACCGGTTGGACCGACGAAAAAGGCGGCGAGGTCGGCATCGGCATCACGACCGCTCAGCAAAAGGCCTTCGCCCAATTTATCCGTAATTTGGATCCCTACGACCATCCCGTCACGGTTCACGAAATCGAAATGGTGGAAATCTATCCGCAACTTGCCGGTTTCGAAGCTATCGAGGGCCCCGCCCTCCAACGCCACCACCACTACAACCAGCGCATCATCGAACATCTCGAGATGTCGGTAGCGGCTGGCAAACCTTGGCTGGTGAGCATGTCCGAGCCTCTCGGTTGGGAATTTGGTCTGCGCCCCGACGCCGATGATCCGACCCGTGACGGTCCCCGCAAAGATGTGCTTTGGGGTGTATTCATGGCCGGAGGCGCCGGGGTTGAATGGTATGCCGGCTGGCAGAACAATGCACCGACCAGTGACCTCAGCAGCGAAGACCTCCGGGTTCGGGCCAACATGTGGCGGCTCAACAAAATCGCCCTCGATTTCTTCAACGCGCACATCCCGTTCCAAGACATGACGGCAGCCAACGATCTGATCGCCGGCGAAAACGACTATGTTTTCGCCCAAGCCAATCAGACGTATCTGGTGTATCTGCGCGATGGTGGATCCGCTCAAATCGATCTCTCCGGAGCCAAGGGGTCCTACGACGTGCACTGGTTCGACCCCCGCAATGGCGGCGACTTGCAACGGGGTTCGGTTTCCCACGTGAAAGGCGGAGGTTCGTCCCCTTTGGGTCTCGCTCCATCCCATGCGGATCAGGATTGGGCGATCCTGTTACGACGGCGCTAAGCGCTCGGACCACGCCCGTTTCTCATAAAAATTCACGAATCGCGTCAAAAACCGCAATTCGTGCGTGTCGTTTACCCACGGACTGTGGTTAAGTAACGCTTTCGTTTCTATCGCTATGAAAGCTCCTATTCGCGTCGCCGTCACAGGTGCAGCCGGTCAAATCGGCTACTCCCTCCTATTCCGTATCGCCTCGGGCCAAATGTTTGGCCCGGACCAACCGGTGATCCTGCAAATGATCGAGATCCCGGTCGAAAAGGCCATGAAAGCGCTCGAGGGCGTCGCCATGGAACTCGACGACTGCGCATTCCCGCTCCTTCAAGACATGGTCCTCACCGACAACGGCGAGACCGGTTTCAAGGACGCCAACTGGTCGCTCCTCGTGGGCGCTCGCCCTCGCGGTCCCGGCATGGAACGCGCCGATTTGCTCAAGGGCAATGGCGTCATCTTCACCGCCCAAGGTGAGATCATCGACCGTGTCGCGGCCCAAGACGCCCGCGTCGCCGTCGTCGACCGCCGC
>JABIRI010000353.1 GCA_018667915.1 Opitutaceae bacterium
CGCTGCTGCTGCTGCTCGCGCTTGGCTTGGGCACGTTCTTGATGGTCACGCTCGTGCTGACTCGATCGACTCTCTTGGCCCAAATAGAGGGCACCGGGGATGGTGATCGGCCCAACCTTTTGTTCTTCGACGTGCAGGATGATCAGATCGACGAATTGCGCGAAATCATGAACGAGCAGGGAGCGCCACTGATAGCCGACGCCCCGATCGTCACCATGCGGATTGCGTCGGTGAATGGCGTGAAGGTGGCGGCAATATTGAAGGATAAGTCGCGTGATATTCCCGACTGGACCCTGCGACGCGAATACCGGTCGACCTTTCGTGATGCGGTTGTTGATCGGACCGAGAAAATCACCGCAGGGGAATTCGTCGCCCGCGTCGAGCCGGACATCGAAGTGGTTCCTGTCTCCGTGGAAGAAGGGCTGGCGGAGGACATCGGCCTGGAGCTCGGCGATGAGATTGAGTGGGACGTGCAGGGACTCTTGATGAAGACGCGGGTAGCGAGTTTACGTGAAGTCGAGTGGCGCCGATTGGAGCCGAACTTCTTTGTCGTGTGGCCAGCCGGGGTTTTAGAACCCGCGCCAAAATTTTGGGTCGCCGCGGCGAACGCGTCGTCGCCCGCAGATTCGGCCCGCATTCAACGCGCGGTCGTGGCGGCATTACCTAATGTATCCGCCATCGACCTACAATTGGTCATGGAGACGTTGGACGGCATCTTTGAGAAAGTGCAGTTCGTGATCCAGTTCATGGCGTTCTTCACCGTGGCCACCGGCGTGATTGTTTTGGCTGGGGCCATCATGAGTGGACGTCATCAGCGTCTGAAAGAAGCGGTCTTGTTGCGGACGTTAGGAGCCACCAGTCGCCAACTCTGGCTGATCCAACTCATCGAATACGCCGTGCTTGGCGGACTGGCAGCCCTCACCGGATGTGGCCTGGCGTTGATAGGAAATTGGGCGTTGGCCTTCTTCGTCTTTGAGACGACCGCAGCATTTCCCCCGGTCGTGATCGCGAGCGCATTGGGCGGAGTAATTACTGTCACCATCGCGACAGGTCTGCTCGCCAGTCGTGGGGTGGCAAACCATCCCCCTCTCGAAGTCCTCCGCGCCGAAGGCTGATTTTTTCCCCAAATCACGAATTCATAAATCAATGAATAAAAGTAAGATATATCTCACTGTCACTTAGTAAGTGACAGTTGATTTTAGGGACTGCTGGAGGAATGGGTGGGGGCGGAGTTGCGTGACGTTGGGGGTGGTTCACCACTTTTTTCGAGAACGAGAACGAGAACGAGAACGAGAACGAGAACGAGGGCGGGAAGGGGTTGCGGAGGGGGGCTTCACTCTACTCGCTACCCGCTACTCGATGCTCGCTACTTTCTGGAGGCCAGAAAGTGGACGAGAGCGGCGAGTTCGTCGAGGGAGAGGGCGTTAGCTAGGCCGGCGGGCATCATGGATGTGGGGAGGTGGGTTTCGTTTTTGATATCCTTGGTGGCGATAGTGGTCACGCCGCCGGCGGTGTCGCGGAGGACCATTTTGTCGGCGGTGCTTTCTGAGACGAAGCCCATTTTGGTGGAGTCGTCATTCATCGTTAGGACGACGGATTGGAAGCCTTGGGAAATGGTATCGTTGGGCCGCAGAATCGCTGTGACCAGTTGATCGGTGTTCATGATCGAACCGATTTGGCCCATGTAAGGGCCGAGCACGGGGCCGCCGGTGGTGAGGGCGTGACACGCGACGCAGCCTTGTTGGGTGAAGAGCTTTTCGCCGAGTTCGTGATTGGGCTTCAGCTTATCCATGGCGAGCACGATGTCCTCGATCGGGGTGGTCGCGACGGCGCCTTTTCGGGAAGCGATTTTGGCGAGATCGACGGTGGGCAGGGCTTCGAGATTTTCTTCTACGATTCTCGTGCCAAGTTTATCGATTCCGAGGCGATGGGAGTCATTCAGGCGAGCCATGAACTCGAGTTTTTCGGGCGAAGTATCAAGCACTTCGAGTTCGAGTGCTTGGGCGATTTTTTCGGATGCGGCCCACGTGACAGGTTTGTAGTAAGGGCCCCGGGTATCGGGGCGCGTCGTCCACCACCAGGTGCCATCATAGGGGGCTTCTTGATGGTAGAGTCGGGCGAGGGTGGTGAGAAGCTTCTCGCGTTGAGCGGGTGAAGTGGATTCGGCGAGTTTGGCCAAGAGTCCGTCTACGGCGGATTCTTCGTGGAGATAGGAAAGCGACCAGAGGGCGAGGTCTTCGGCGGCGGTGCCGATGGCATTGAGCGATGCGTCCACGGCGCGAAGTTCGATGAGTGCTTTGGCCGCGAGATGAGGAACCAGGATTCCGGAGTTGGGTGTCGCATGACGGGGACCGGTCGATTCGTCAATCGGCACACCGATGGCGCTGGTGGTCGCCCAGATTTCGGCGGACAGGGATTTGTTTTTATCTCCGGTTGGCGCGCCTTGGGCTTCGAATGCCACGGCGTTGGTGGGCACATCAAATACAACGGGAGCAGGTCCCGTTACGACCAGCGGTTGGCCGATGGCAGTTTTTTCCTCGGCGGACTTTTTGGTGTATCCGGCGGGCTTTTGATCGGTCGATGCCAAGCTGCCGGATTTGGGGGTGAGTTCGGAGAGCTGGAGCTTTGAACCGTCACGAAGGACAAAACTGGCGCTGTGCACCATGACCGTGGGGCGGCCTTCGATGGCGTCGGTGAGTTGGGTGTGCAAGCGGAGTTCTTCACCTGGAGTAACGGGCAATTTGAGCGGTGCTTTGCGATTTCCTTTGATCGTATATTTTTCGGTAATGCGCGCACGCTCCTCGACGGGAGTAGCGTAGGGCGTCTGGAGCAGTGCTATCGCGGCTTCCGGATTTCCGATTCGGCCGAGAGCAACTGCGGCGGCGGCTTGTTGGCGGGGAGTGCCGGAGCCGAGGGCTTTGATGAATGGCGCGAGGGGCAGGTCGGTGTGAGCGAGTTTCGGTAGGCGATCGGCGGCGGCGCGGAGCGCGAATTCGTTCAGAGCATCGTCTTTGGCGAATGCCAGTATTTCAGCGGGGTTGTCTTCGACTTGGGCGTAGGTGAAGAGCGCTGCGACGCGGGACTCGAGGGTGAGTGATTTGTCGGTAATGAGTGTGGTGAGGGTGCGGATTTCGCGGGTGCCGAGCTTGCGCCCGAGCAGCTCTTGCTGTGCGTAGAATCGAATCGTCGAGCTGGGAGATTTCAGCAGGTAGATCAGCGGTGTTTCGCTGAGGTTGGCGAATTCCGGAACGTTCCAAGGTTCCCAGTTCTTGGGCGTGACGCGCACCACGTAGCCTTTTTGATCGTTGCCGCGGAAACCGGCCCCGTCCCATGCCGCGACGAACATTTGGCCATCAGGGGCGACATCGAGATCAGTGACTTGAGAGACTTGGATAAACTCTTCGGCCTTTTGGGTGAAGCTGGCGCCATCGGGAGATAGGCGGTGGAGATAGACGGCTTGGCGTCCCCAGTCCGCTAACAGCGGTTGGTTGTTGTAGTGGTCGGGCCAGGTAGGTTCGGAAAGGAAGAGTGCGCCGACGCCGGAACCGCCACCGACGTCTTCGAGGGCGGGGATGATTTCGTTGGGGAAATTTAGAAAATGACGCGGGTAGCCGTATTCGCCGGATTGCAGGTGATCGAGAATGCGCACGTTCCAACTGCCACCATCGTTGGTATTACCGCGGGTGAAGGCATTGAGAAACGGGTCGATGGCGATGTCGTAGATATTACGCGTGCCGGTGGTGTAGAGCTCCATTTCCGTGCCGTCGGGCCGCACGCGCACGATGCCGCCACCAAGAAGAGTGAGCTGGGTGCCGTCGGCACCGGTCGCGTCATGGAACCCGAAATCGCCTACCGCGATGTAGATCCACCCATCAATGCCCATGCGGATCCCGTTGGTAGAGTGGTCGGTGCCACGGCCATTGATGTTCGTCGGCGAACAGATGCCGGAGACCAACGTTTGGGGTGGTCCGTCGGCAATACCGTCGCGATCGGCGTCTTCCAGCACGACGAGGCTCATGCCGGTGGACAATTCGTCGGGGCCGTAAGTGGTGTGCAGGACATAAACCTTGGTCCCGATCGGAATGATACCGCGGGGGTTGTCGATTTTGGCGAAGAGGGTGTGTTCGTCCGACGCGCCGTCTCCATCGGTATCGATGAGTTTAACGATACTGCCTTTGCCGGGGCCTTTACCCAAAGAGCCATGTAAATCTACGCCGACGTAAACTTCGCCTTGGGCGGAAACCGCGAGCGTCGCGGGGCTCGGCGTCAAATCGGGTCCGGAGAAGCGAACGGAGTCGAGGTCGGCGGGAAAGGAGTCAGCGAGAACCGCAGAGGTGAAAGCCAAACTTAGGGAAGCGGCCAGCGGCCGGAACTTGAAACGGGTCATGGGAAAGACAGGTGGGTAGGGAGAATCGGAATAAGGTCGGTGAATCGAACGGTTACCAAGATTTTTGAATAAATCTGAAACAATGCCCGTCACAGTGGGGTGATGCATCTAGTCCAAACATTCACCACAAAATCTACTCTGTCATGAAACTACCTTCCTATCTTGTTCTCGGTTTAGCGTTCACGAGCGCACTTTTATCCGGCTGCGCTGTTATCAACTCTCATTCGGAGACCAAAACTTACGGCACCCACGTATCGCAGGTGACGCTCGATCAGGTTGAGGTGGGCAGGACCACCGAAGATTGGGTGGTGGCGACGCTGGGGCACCCGGCATCACAGAGTGATATCGAGGGAGGCCGTTTGCTCAAATACAGCTCAAGACAGCTCACAAAAATCAATTCGGAGCTGTTATTTGTCCTCGATACCAGTTCCCGCAAGGAAGTGAACCGAACCGTATTTTTCGAATTTCAAGAAGGCGTGCTCAGCCGTTTATGGGTTGAGGAGACAGAAACAACCTAGAGGTTGGTTTGTGGGGTTGCTCCCGCTTTCCGTGAGCGTGACGATTTACGTTATATCATGAGCGAAAACCGTCGCGTCGTTTCTTTTCACTATACTCTTCGCAACCCGGAGGGGCGTATTCTCGATACGTCCCAGGGGGGCGATCCGATCGTTTTTTTGGAGCAGGCGGGCATGATCATCGATGGCCTCGATGACGCTCTGCAGCAGCTGCCGGCTGGAACCAAGTCGACGATCGAAGTGCCGTCCGCCAAAGGCTATGGTGACCACGATCCGAGTCAGGTGCAGCCGGTGCCACGGGATCGTATCCCGGTGGAGGGTGACCTAAAAATCGGTGATCAATTCCAGACCGGCTCCGATGCAGGAGCTCCGGTGGTGACGGTCGTGGGCATTGAAGAGGATAAAGTGATCCTCGATGCGAATCATCCGATGGCGGGCTTGGACCTGACGTTTGAGGTGGAAGTCCTGCAAGAGCGTCTCGCGACCGCCGAAGAACTGACCGAAGGCAAACCGCTGCCCGTGACGGACTGATTTTTTAACTGCACATGAAACAGCCTATCCGGATTGTGGGGCAGGGGATGGCGGGGTCGATGTTGGCCTGGCATTGCGAGCGGGCGGGAATCGAATTTGAGTTGATTGATCGCGGCCATGCGACGGCCGCTTCGCGGGTGGGAGTGGGGTTGGTGAGCCCTCTGACGGGGAAACGCCTGGCGCCCACATGGCGATTTTCGGAATGGCGCGATGAAGTTCTGACGATGTATCGAGAACTGGAATCGGAGCTGGGTTTATCGCTGGTGCGTGAGATGCGGATTCGACGTTTTTATCGTGATGCGAAGCAGCGGGAGCTTTTCGAGAGCAGAATTGAGAAACCGGAAATTGCCGCGTGGGTGGATGGTCTAGACGACGACGGACTTTGGCTGAAGGGAGCGCTGCAGGTGGAGACCGGGACGTTGATTGCGGGGTTACGAAAGCGTTGGCGGCAGCAAGGTTGTTTGGTCGAGGGAGTCGTCCCCACGGATGTCGAAGGTGCTGCAATTTGGTGTGTTGGAGCCGAGCGAGTGCCAATTCGGGGTATTCCTTGGGGACCTTCCCGAGGTGAGTTGATCACGGGTCGATTGGAGGGGCTTGAAGAGGATGTGGTGTTGAACGACGGCCAGTGGTTGCTGCCACAGGAGGACGGCCGCGTGCGGGTGGGCTCCACGTTTGATCGGGATGATTTGGTGTCGAAGTGCACAGATGCGGGCCAGTCACAACTTATAGCAGCGGCCGAACGCCTCGCGGGCCGACCAATCCAGGGGGCGACGGGAGATTCAGGTTTGCGGGTAACGGTGCCGGACGGGCGACCGGTGGTGGGGTGGGTGGATGCGGCGCGGACGCAAGGTGTATTTGCGGGATTCGCAGCCAAGGGAGCGTTGTGGGCTCCGGCGTTGGCGCGACAGTGGGTGGTCGATGGATTGGATGGCGCTAAATTGGATCCGGAAGTGCGCTTGGGGCGGTTTTTCAACTGATCGATTCGCGGAGTTGGCCGCATAGTCCCGCAACTCGCCGCAACTGAGTAGCGATTGGTCGCATTTTCTTTTCCATTCGTCGTGGCCGGGGCCAAATCCGGGACGTGAATCGACTGAAAGATGTGCGCTATACGAGATGGCTCGCCCTCGTGGTGGTTTGGGCCGCGTTGGGATTGATTCTGAGTATTGAGGTCTATTTTTCACTACGAGTTTCGATGCCGGAGGTCGAGTTCGGCGATGTGTTGGGACCGCAATATATGCGGGTTTCGCTGTGGGCGATACTGACTCCTCTGGTGCTTTGGCTGAGGACGGCAATTCCACTGCGGGCGGGTTATTGGGTGGGCGGGCTCACGTTTCATTTTGGGGTAAGCTCGGCGATCATGGGGGTGTATTATCTGGGACGAGTTTGGTTAATATTTTGGCGCGAAGGCGCGATTTTCGCCGACTTCTGGATGGTCGCCCAACAGAGTTTTTTCGGCAGCAATATGATCGACGTGATCATCTATTGGGCGGTGTTGGGCACGGGTTATACATTCGAAATCTATCGCAAGTATAAGAATGAGCAGATTCGCGGCGCTCAGCTGGAATCGCGACTGGTGCAGAGTGAATTGAGTGCGCTCAAGCAACAGCTGCATCCCCACTTCCTCTTCAACACCATGAACACGATTTCTGTGCTGGTCCGGGAGGGGCGCAACAATCAGGCGGTGCAGTTGCTGGCACGATTGAGTGGACTGCTCCGCACGACGCTAGACAGCGCCGGAATCGAGGAGGTGACGGTGCGCCAGGAAATGGATTTCATCGAACGTTACGTAGAGATTCAGAAGATGCGTTTTGCCGATCGGTTGACGGTGGTCACGGATGTGAGTGCCGAGGCGCTCGAATCACGGGTGCCCAATTTACTGCTCCAACCCTTGGTAGAGAACGCGATCCAACACGGTGTGTCACCCAAACGGGGCCCTGGACGGGTCACGGTCTCGGGCCGGGTGGTGGATCATCAGTTACAACTCGAGGTCTCCGACGACGGGGTCGGCATTGAGGACGGCCAAATTAAACGAGCTCGTGAGGGCATCGGGCTATCAAACACCCGGGAGCGATTGAGCCGATTATATGGTGCCAGCAGCCAACTTGTCATGAAAAGTGAACCTGGACGCGGAACATTGGTCTCCATCGTGTTGCCCTGCCGCGTATAGTTCGTTCCGCTTCAGCTTCACGTGCCGACTCCCGCTTCGAATTCTCCCTTTCCTCCGACCTGCCGTATCTTGATCGTCGACGACGAACCCACGGCCCGTCGTGGCGTGCGCATGCTGCTTGAACGCCAATGCGGCGTCGAGGTGGTGGGTGAGGCGGGCGACGGTGACACGGCCATCAAAATGATCAAGGACCTGCGCCCCAGCATTGTCTTTTTGGATATTCAGATGCCGGGCTGCAGCGGCTTTGAGGTCATGCGGGCGTTTCCGCGGGAAGATCGCCCGGTGGTGGTTTTTGCGACCGCCTACGACGCGCATGCGGTGGAGGCCTTTGAATTCAACGCGGTGGACTACCTACTCAAACCGTTCGATGACGAACGATTTTTTACGGCATTGGAGACTGCCAAACACGTGTGGGCCTCGCGATCTACCGCCGGGATCAACGCCAAGGTTGATGCTGTTATTGCTCGTCTTGAAGAGACCGATGCTCCCCCGGTTGAGGCCGCGCGTTTCGACGATCGCATCCCGGTAAAATCCTCTGGGGAAATATATTTCCTGCGCCCAGCTGAGATCGACTGGATCGAAGCGGAGGGGGATTACATGAAGTTCCACGTGGGGGGACAGACTCACCTTATGCGGGAAACGATGAGTCGGCTCGAAGCACGACTCGATCCGCGGCATTTTGTCCGCATTCACCGGTCGACCATCGTCAATTTGGACCAAGTGCGGAAGCTGAGCCCAGCTTTCGTGGGTGAATATACCGTGGTTCTACGCGACGGGACCAAGTTGAAGTTGAGTCGAGGATATCAAGATCGACTCAAGACGATGCTATCGGGCTTGACCTGAGGCGCCCTCCGAGGATTCACGGCGGTGGTATTTCATCGCAGAATAGTCTGAATTCGTCGCAAGAGGCCCCCTCGTGTCGCTGCATTTCAGCGGTTTACCGCAATTTTGGGGGAATCCGTCGCAGATTACTTACCTAAATTAGCCGACAAGGTATGCATTAACCCGTTCAAAGTTGTAAGTTGTGTTGTGGGAGAGTCCTCCGGGGCTCTCCCACGATCTTTTTTAGGAGAAGAGCAGGCGATGGGAGATGGGCTGGCTGGCTCATTGCTCCACTCATCCGACTGCGGTGCCCATTCATCCTAAGTTACTGCAACTTCTGCTGGGTTAGGGGGTAGTTAAGAGTATCCGGCATTATTTTGGTGTGAACTGGTTCGCGCCACCCGGTCGTCTTTAACTCTAATCCTTCCCTTTTCTCCGCTTTCACCATGGCCAACGAATCAGAGTCTCTCCGCCCCGCCGCCAGCGCGCCGGTTCGCAAAAAGAAATCCAAGAAGAAGTCATTCCCATGGATGTGGGTCGTAGGCGTCCTGTTGATCGGGCTCCTTACCGCTGTCGCGGTGGTCAAAGGCCGTTCCGGTGACAAGGGAACGAAAGTCTTTGTCGAAGAGGTGGAACGTAAAACCGTCACCCAATTTGTTACGGCTACTGGCCGCATCGAACCTGAAGTCGAGGTGAAGATCGCTCCGGAAGTCTCCGGTGAAATCGTGGAGCTGCCCTTTGCTGAGGGTGCCCAAGTGAAGAAGGGCGAGCTCCTCATGCGTATCAAGGACGACAACTACCGCTATCAAGTCGACCAACGCGAAGCCGATCTCGCCGCCACACGCGCAGCTGCCGTGCAAAGCAGAGCGCAGTTGTTGAAGCTCAAAAGCGATTTCAAGCGCAGCGACGATATCTATAAAAAGGACCTCATCTCCGAGGCCGATTTCATCGCCGCTCAAACGAGTGTCGAAGTTGGTGAAGCAAATCTCGAAAGTGCTAACGCTCAAGTCCGACGCGCCGAGGGATTCCTCAAGCAGGCGCTGGATCAACTCAGCAAAACTACGATTTACGCGCCCATGGACGGCACAATTAGCCGTCTCCCCGTTGAGGTGGGTGAACGCGTCACAGGCACCGGTCAATTTAACGCGGCGGAGGTCATGCGGGTGGCCGACCTTTCCAACATGGAAGTGGTCGTGAAGGTGAATGAAAACGACGTCGTAAATGTGAAGGTAGGCGACAACGCCCGCATCGATGTCGACGCGTTCCCCGAACATGAATTCAAGGGCCGCGTCACCGAGATTGCATCCACCGCAGTCACGACGGGCGCGAATTCGCAGGCCGAGGTGACCAATTTCGAAGTCAAAATTCGAGTGGATATCGATGGCCAAAATCTCCGTCCCGGCATGAGCGCACTCACCGACATCGAGACGGCCACCGTTTCGGATGTTTTGGTCGTGCCGATCCAGTCCGTGACCGTGCGCAGCCGTGAGGATGATAAAACGTTCGAGCAGATGACCAAGGATCAAGAGAAGGCCAAAAAGGAGCGGGAAGGCGATGGTGCTGCTACCGCTGAAAACGAGTCCGCCCAGCGTGAGCAAGAACGTAAAAATAAGGAATCTCTCCGGCGCGTCGTATTCGTAGTCGAAGACGGCAAGGCCAAGCTAGTCGATGTCGAAACCGGTATCGCCGACACATCCTACATGGAAATTAAGTCGGGTCTCGAAGCCGGCCAAAAGGTGGTAAGTGGTAGCTATGCGACCATTACCCGGGTGCTGAAGGACGATATGGTGGTGAAGATCGAGAAACGCCGCAAGGCGGGCGACAAAACCGAAGACGAAGATTAAGCCGTTCAATTCCTAGTAACGTAACGATGTCCAATTCGACTGCAGCTCCCGCGTCATCGTGTCGCCTCCACCCCCCGGGTGATTTGGTGATCGATATTGATGGAGTGACTAAACTTTACCGCATGGGCACGGAGATCGTGCACGCGCTCCGCGGCGTTAAAATGCAAATTCACCGGGGCGAGTATCTCGCGGTTATGGGACCATCGGGTTCCGGTAAATCGACCCTGATGAATATGCTCGGTTGCCTCGATACGCCTACGGCGGGCCGCTACGAATTTGCCGGCGAAGATGTTGCCGATATGACCGATGACGAGTTGGCGGATATCCGGAATCGTGAGATTGGTTTTGTCTTCCAGAGTTTCAATTTGTTGCCGCGATCCGACGCGTTACACAATGTCGAGCTGCCTTTGATTTACGCGGGCCTGTCCAAAACTCAGCGTCTTGAACGCGCGGAAGAAGCGTTGGAAAATGTGGGCTTAGGTGACCGGATGCACCACCAACCCAACGAGCTTTCGGGCGGGCAACGTCAGCGCGTCGCCATTGCCCGTGCATTGGTGAATCGACCTTCGATCATTTTGGCCGATGAACCCACGGGCGCGCTCGATACCAAAACGGGCATAGAGATCATGCAGCTCTTCGAAGATCTCTATGATCGCGGCAATACCATCATCATGGTGACGCACGAAGAAGATGTAGCCCAGCATGCTCGGCGGATCGTGCGCCTGCGCGATGGTTTGATTGAATCCGATACCCAAAATGCCTGACCACAATGCGCCGGGTATTTCTAGAATTTTTTGAGTCGGTTCGAATCGCGGTAACGCAGATTCGAGCCAACAAAATGCGCTCCGGACTCACGGCACTTGGCGTGGTCATTGGTATTGTCGCCGTGACACTCATGGTGACAGCCATCAAAGGCATTGATAAGGGTATCGACGAAAGTTTTTCCGGTTTCGGGGATGATGTATTTTACGTGGGAAAATGGCCCTGGGCGGGCACGCAAGAGTGGTGGATCTATCGGAATCGCCGCGATATCCGCACCACCTATTCGGAACCTATCAACGATTGGATTCGGGACAATCCGGACAGCGCGCTTGTTCGTGCGGTCCCGGCCGATAATACGCGAACCGATGTCGTGCGGGGAGACCTAAAGGTAAGTGGCATGTTCCTCAGCGGCACTTCTCACGAAATGGCATTGGTGTCCAAATCGGACATGGCTGAAGGGCGATTCTTTAACGAGTTTGAAGATCAACACGGATCCAAGGTTGCGGTGATCGGCTACGATGTGGCGGATGCATTATTCCCCAACGAAACCCCAATGGGTAAAACCGTGTTGGTGCGCGGGGCTCCGTTCCGCGTCATTGGGGTGGCCGAACGACAAGGCAGTTTTCTGGGGGCGTTCAGTTGGGATTCCAGTCTGATCATTCCCATCCGCGCCTATCGTCACAACATTCACGGTCGCGATGAAGGGGAAGTGCGCGTGCAATACGACCCGTTACGCGGGGAACAGGCGCGGGATGAATTACGAGGGCTCATGCGACGCATCCGGCAACTCAATCCAGAGGATCGGGACGATTTCGAAATCAACGAATCGACGGTGATTCGAGAGCAATTGGATCCGATTAAAAATGGAATCGCTACTGCTGGACTGGTGATCACCGGGCTTGCCCTTTTTGTGGGCGCGATCGGCATCATGAATATCACCTACGTGAGTGTTAAAGAGCGCACCCGGGAGATCGGTACGCGTAAAGCCATGGGCGCGCGGCGTCGCACGATTCTGATGCAGTTCCTGATCGAAGCCGTGTGCATATGTCTCGTCGGAGGACTGATCGGTTTGGGCCTTACCTGGGGCCTCGCTGCGCTTATCGTGGTGGCCGCTCCATCATTCCCGATCGTCTTTTCTCCATCGGTTGTGCTCGTAGCGATGAGCCTCTCAACTCTAGTCGGTGTGACCAGCGGTTTCCTGCCCGCACTCTCCGCCAGCTCCCTAGATCCCGTGGAGGCCCTGCGCTATGAATGACTCGATTGCGGATTTTGGATTTGGGATTGCGGAGTTATTACCATGACTGCCGAAGAAATGAAACTACGGACCGAGCAGTTTGCTTTGCGAATTATGAAGTTGGTCGATGCGTTACCGAAAAAGACCTCGGCGGAGGTGATCGGGCGACAACTGTTGCGATCCGCAACCTCGGTTGCGGCGAATTATCGGGCGGCTTGTCGGGGGCGTTCGAAAGCAGAATTCGCGGCGAAGCTGGGTATCGTGGAAGAGGAAGCGGATGAGTCCTGCTTTTGGCTGGAGATGTTGGGTGATTCGGAACTCTTACCGGCGCCGAAGCTTCAGCCTCTCCGGAAGGAAGCGGATGAACTGACGGCGATTGTGGTCGCTTCAATTAAAACTGCTCGGATCAACGCGAAAAATCCGAAATCCCAAATCTGCACTCCGAAATCAAAATGAATATCTGGGAAACTGTGCGGTTGGCCTTTTCTTCGCTGAGGTCTAATAAGCTGCGTTCATCGCTGACGATGTTGGGTATCACGATTGGTATCTTTACCGTCATTGGTGTGATGACGGCGGTGAGTGGGGTGAAGTCCAAGATTCAGGACGGTTTAAATTTTCTGGGCGCGAACAGCTTTCAGGTCTCGAAGTTTCCGATCGTCAATTTCAGCGATCCCCGAGAGCGATTTGGCAATCGCCCCAACATCATGTTGAGAGAGGGCGTGCGCTTTAAAGAACTGATTTCGGGTTATGCGCGCGTGAGTATGATCACGAGCCGCGGAGGTCGGCGGGTATTCTTTGAACAGGAAAATACCAACCCCAACGTCAACCTGATCGGGACCGATGAAAACTACCTCACGAGTTATGCCTTCGAAGTAGCGGAGGGTCGTCCGATCTCGGCGGATGACGTGGATTTCGCCCGCTCGGTTTGTTTGATTGGGGAAGATCTGCGTAAGCGGTTGTTCCGTAATCGTGACTCGATTGGGGAGATTATCCGCATCGATGGAAATTCGTTTACCGTGGTCGGTTTACTGGAAGCCAAGGGATCTTCCTTTGGTCAGAGTCAGGACAATATTGTTATCACGCCAATTACTCGATTTTTCAATGCTTATGGCCGCACCGGCCGTTCGATCAGTTGTAACGTGCAAGGTGAGTCGCCCGAAGAGTTGGATGAGTTGCAGGAGATGGCCATCGGTTCGATGCGCATCGTGCGCGGCCTGTTGCCGGAAGATCGCAACAATTTTGAAATCACCACGAATGACTCGCTCGTGAAGACGTTTGATCAGGCTCTCGACACGGTCGCGATTGGCGCGTTTGTGATCAGTGCGATTGCGTTGCTCGCCGCCGGGGTGGGCGTGATGAATATTATGTTGGTCAGCGTAACGGAGCGCACGCGTGAGATCGGAATTCGTAAAAGTCTGGGTGCCCGCAAGCGTGCCATTCTTTATCAATTTCTCCTCGAGGCCGTCGCTCTGTCACTCTTCGGCGGCATCGCCGGCGTGCTGTTAGGGATCGGGGGAGGAAACTTGGCGGGTCAATTACTAAGCGCCGCGGTGGTGTTTCCGGTGGGATGGGCAACTGCCGGCCTAGTCGTATGTTGTGGTATCGGCATCACCTTCGGGCTATATCCCGCGTGGAAAGCCGCGTCCCTCGACCCCATCGAAGCCCTGCGCTACGAATGATCGAAATGTGGATTGGGGAATTGGGATTGCGGATTTAGGCAGAGCAAAACCTCCATTTGGGGAGTAAACTCACTCCGCAATCCGCAAACCGAAATCTGCAATGGGCTAGTGTCCGCGGCGGATCTCGGAGCCTTCAAAGCGAATTGATAGGCGGAAGACTTTTTTGGTGCGGCACTGGATTTTACCGCTAGCTTGATCGAATGTCTCCGGGACTTCGATGCGATGAAGATCGACCACTGCATGGTATCCGCGTTCGGAAAATACATCGATGAGAATGGCGAGGGCCAAGGGATCGTGGAGCAGCTCGTCTTCCGTATTGATGTGTGCCGTGCCGGAAATGGCATGCCGTTCAATAATGGGCATGAGCTTACGAGAGATAAAGTCGACGACCCGGCGCAACAGTTCACCGTGTTCGAATTGATACGCATCCAGCCGTTTCACCATTTCCTGTCGAGCGTGAACGATCAGTTCGCTCGCCACTGGAATTGAGCGCAAGGCGTCGTAGGTTACCGGATCCAGTTCCAACGTGCTCTGGTATTGGAGCTCGTTAACAATGTTTTGCTCCACTTCGTGGATTTCTCCTTGGGCGTGGATGAAGTGATAGTGGAAAATTGACTTCAGGGATTGAAGGGCATCCCACGTTTTTTCCTTGAAAACCTGGTAACGACGGCGAGCGAGTTCGGGGTCGTGATCGGTTGCGCGTTCTTCCCAAAGTTCACCATCACCCGTGCGACGCACCTCATCGTTGTGTTCCTTGGTGAGTTCACCGCGACGGAGCTGACGTTCGACGGAAACCTTCTCTTCCACGAACAAAACCATGATGTGCACCGTCGGTTGGCGGAAATGCATGCCCAACGGCGTGTGCAGAAATTCTTGCCGCAATCCCTGCATCTTGGTGACGAGCTGCTTGAGCGCATCTACCTGCACTTCGGTGCGGGGAAACCCGTCGAGAATACAGCCGTCTGAGTATTCGGGCTTGAGCAATTCGCGCAGCAGGATGCCGAGAACCTCTCGATCCCCAACCATCATGCCGGCGTCTTTGATTCGCCGCGCCTCGGGGGTGTCGAGCAGGGAGCTCACCACGATCGGCGGGCAAGTCAGTCCGCGAGCCTCCAGAATAAACTCGGTGTTGGTGCCCTTACCGGAACCCGGGGCGCCGCCGAGTAGGATAATTTCCTTGGGAAAACGAAGTTGGCTGCGAGGAAACTCCGCCTCCAATGCTTCCCAAACCTGTCGGAAGATCAGGACGGAATCCTTAATCTCTAGATCGTGTGAGTGGTCGGATTGCTCAGGGACGGCGGCGGCCGCAGAGGGGGAGGGTTCGGGATTGTCGGACATGTGGACCCAATTAGCGCAGGGGGATGCCGCGAGAATGTCCAGCGTAGCCATCCGAGATATTTCACTCAGTAGGGAACCTCTTTGCGTGCGTTAGGTCTATTAAGTTGCCGAAAGGCCTCCGGGGGATTCCTCCCCCGAAGTTAGTTGAAGCTGGACCTGACGGGGTCGTCTTTTAGGCGGCCCCGTCTTGGTTTCTCCTGACTGGGAAGTCAGCGGTTTCGGTTATGCCGGAAAATGTCCCAAGCGATGTAGAATCCCATCATCGCCGAGATCAAATACCCCACGATCCCGAGAGCGGGATAGCCGAACAGGAGGGGATGAATTCCCGTGGTCACGATCATCGAAGAGCCGATGACCAACGCGCCGGAAACCAATCCCAAGGTGATACGATTGGCCGCGGTTTCGATAGCATCATCGAGGTCATCCAATCCCTTGTGCTCCAGATTGACCGTGATATCGTCGTGTTCGAAACGGCGAACCAGTCGCTGCACGCTGGAGGGGAGTTCCTGCAGACTCGCGAGGGTTCCGCGTAGAAATTCACGTGATCGCCGTCCCATCGAGCGCGGGCCCGTGCGCTCACGAAACAGTTGACGCAGGACCGGTCCGGCATGGTCACGCAGATCAAATTCCGGATCGAGGGCGCGGCCGATTTCTTCAATCGCGAGTACGGCTTTGGCCATCAGTGCATAGTCTCGGGAAAGGGGAATACCATGATCGCCGAATACAAAGAGAAGTTTGAGCATGGCCCGGCCGATCTCTTGGCGGCCGATACTGAAGTTCAGCTCCTCACGGAGGGTCAGGGTGACGTCTTTCTCCATCTCCCGCAGATCCGTGCGTGACCCCGGTGGCGCGAGCTCGGCGGCAATTCGCACGACGCTTTCGGCATCGCCTTCGACCGCCGCCACCCAAAAGTCGGCGAGGGCGTAACGAAGACGGCGGGTCAAATGGCCGGCGAGACCCCAGTCCAGAAAACACAAGCGACCGTCCGGGGTGATCAAGACGTTGCCCGCGTGAGGGTCGGCGTGGAAAAATCCGTCGATCAAAACCTGACGCACGATCGAGGTTGCGCCACTGGCGGCGAGTTCCTTGGCCCGTTCTTGATTCACCGCCTCGGGTCCGACCGGCAACCCTTCGATAAAGTCCATCACGAGCACCCGATGGGTCGTATATTTGTTGTAGAGCTGCGGGGCAAAAACGTCCTCGGGTGAGGGATTTTTGGTGCTGAAGTAGGCTTGATTACGGGCCTCGTGGCGAAAATCGAGTTCCCGTTCGACGCCTTCGCTTACGGCCTCGACCACAGAAGGTAGGTCGTAGGGTTTCAACGTCGCGATGCGTTGGTGCAGTTGGTTGGCCAGCCACTCCACGAGGTCCAGATCAGCCACGATACTAGCCGCGATATCAGGTCGCTGAATCTTCACCGCAACCTCAGTTTCGGATTCGTGGAGGCGGGCCCGGTGAACTTGAGCCAATGACGCGGCTGCTAGCGGAGTTTCGTCAAATGAGGCGAAAACAAGCTGAGGGTCACCTTCGAGTTCTTCGATGAGCACTTTGCGAATCTTCTCGAATGGCACGGGCGGCACCGAGTTTTGTAGTTTCCGCAGCTCGAGGATGAGGGGATGCGGGATCAAGTCGGGTCGCATGCTTAGCAACTGGCCAAATTTCACCCATGCTGGACCGAGTTCCTCGGCCGCGAGGCGAATGCGCTCCCATTTGGATTTGCGCGGTCGGTCTGGATTTTGGAATCGCCGCGCGAGCGTCGCCGGTAAATCCAACTGATTGATCAGATCAGCAAACCCGTGCCGTGCGAACACGGCGAAAATCTCTTTCGCCCGGACGGCGTTGCCGAGCAGGTCGAACGGTTTCACGGTTCGCCGTTTCGGGTCGGCGGTTCAGCCATGGCGGTCTCAAGCACGCGAATGCGTTCTTCCAACGCGGCGATGCGCGTTTCATGATCCGAGGTCTTACGGTCGAGCAATCCGGTGATCTGCTCGTTGAGGTCTCCGGCGAGCTCGTCGAATTCCTTGCGACCTTGTTCCGCGATTTTGTCGGCCATGATGCGGGCGTCGGACGCGTTGACTTTGCCTTGTCGCACAAAGTCATCGAGGGCTCCCTCGATTTTGTCCTTGGTGATGACTGCGGCACCCACGCCCGCGAGAAGGGTTTTTTTGAGCAAGTCGATCATAGCAGTGAGGAGTGAAGTTAGAATTAGCTCGATTCGCAAACGGAATTAATCGGCCTTGGCGGGCATCGGGGCACGACTCGCACCATGCCCGCGGAGCACCTCACGCAATACCTTGAGGAATTGGCGTGTGCCCTGGCTTTGGTAGCGTTGCAAATGCCGCACCATAGCGATTTCGCGTTCGGGGGTGTGGCCGGTGATCTGCCGATAAACCAACCGGTCATGGTCATTCGGATGCTGAGCGAGTTTGGGTAGGATTGCGATGCCCCGGCCCAGCCCCACGAGTGACTTTAAGGTCGAGACTTGAGCGCAGCGGTGGCCGATTGAGGGCTCAAAGTCGTGTTCGCCGCAAAATTCTCGGATCTGAACGCTCAAACTACTGCCTCGGCCCAGCATGATGAAGTTCTCGTTCTTAAGATCCTCGGCCGTGAATCGACGTTTTGATGCGAGAGCGTGATTCCGCCCCACCGCCAACATGAGAGGGTCTTTGAAGAGAAACTCGGTGGAAACGCGGGAGTCGCTGAACGGTAGGGCGATCAGAGCTAAATCCACACTGCCATCGAGCACGCCGGCCACGAGATCGCCACGGAATCCCTCGAAGCTGTTGATTTTCATATGGGGATATTCCTCTTGGCAGCGGCGAATCAGCTTCGGGAGCACGTAGGGCGCCACCGTCTGAATCATACCCACAGTGACCTGGCCTCCCAAAGTGGGATCGTCATGAATCTCACTCCGGACATTATCTACTTCGAAAAGGATGCGACGTGCCCGTTCGATTAGAATCTCTCCTGCGTCCGTAGGCAGAGCCCGACGGCCGAGTCGATGAAAGAGTTTGTGGTCTAGTTCAGACTCAAGCTTGGCAACCTGTTGGCTCAAAGAAGGTTGAGATATGAAAACAGCCTCCGCTGCTCGGGTAAAATTTCCCGTATCCGCGATAGCGAGCACGTAGCGTAGTTGATGTAGTTCCATAGACAAAGACTATGAAAACGATAGGAAACAAATATTTCAACTATTGGATGAAGTGAGGTAGTATCTGCGCGTCGACCGAATCAACGGACGACAATCAAACAGAAAGCATAACAAACATGAACAACCGGAACATCCTCTTCGCCTTACTCGGCGGCCTCTCAGTGGCCTTGGTTTGGGCCATCGCATCGGTCTCCCTGACCGCGCACACCTTCATGGTGGGATTCAGTGCTTACGCGGTAATCGCGTCGCTCCTCGTCGCGTTTCAAGACTACGACCACGTCGTCAAGAGCCTGCGCTAAGCAGCTCTTTTTCATTTTTTAGTTAGATTCCAAAACGCGGCCCGGGGAAACCCGGGCCGTTTTTCGTGTTCAAAAAAATCCGCAACACGATATATCAAAACTATCATAAAATCAGTAACTAATGAAAGTTTGTCACCATTATGGTGACAAACTTGTTTTTGATTTGTTCGGAGGTCAGGGGGATTTTTTAAGGAGGGTAGGCAAAAAAGGGTGCGGGTGGCGCGTATAGGGGAGTTAGGCTTCTCCTTTCTTCGCAATGTCCGCTTCGCACTCCTCCGCTTCTGATTGGCGCCCTTGGTTTGATACCTATGGGGCGCGCCTGCTTTTAGTGGCGCGGCAGTGGCCGCGCTCCGCGGCCGATGCCGAAGATGTGGTGCAGGAGGCGTTCGTGCGATTTTGGCGTAAGCAACGTCACCTCGGCGGTGATCCCATGCCATTGTTGGTCACTTCGGTCCGGCGGTCGGCGCTCGATTTGTTGCGTAGTCGTGATCGGCGGGAGAAACGCGAACAGGCTCACGTAGATTTGCATTCGGAGGCCTGGTTTGAAGCCAATATCGAGGGCAATGATCGGGCCAACCGGCTTGAGGAAGCCGTGGTGCAATTGCCCAGTGAGCAACGCGAGGTGGTGGTCTTGAAGATCTGGGGCGGCCTCACCTTCGCTCAAATCGCCGAACAACTTGAAGTGCCTGCCAACACGGCGGCATCCCGCTATCGTTACGCGCTCACCAAATTGCGCGAAACCCTCAACACCGTGGAAAATCATGGATAACGAATTCACCGAGCTCGAATCCGAGCTACAACAACTGACCCCGGCTCAACCGAGTCCGGAGCTGATGACGCGCCTTCAGGCCGAATTGGGTTCCGCGACTTCTGAGCCTGTGCCCGCATTGCGCCGGCGTTCGCCGTATCAAAGTGCAACGACTTGGAACTCCTGGAAATGGGCAAATTGGACCGTCGCGGCCGGGCTCGCGATCGTGATGTCTCTGGCATCGTGGTGGGCTCCGGAGATCGATTTCGGCGATAGCCCTATCGCATCTTTAAATAGGACTGAGTCTGCCGACATGCTTCGTCCGGTGCGCGCTGCCCGCACGTTGGTCGAGAGCCGCGCGGAAGGCGTGATCGAATTGCCCGATGGCTCACCGGTCGAGCGGGTGCGTGATTACTACATCGATACGATCGAATGGCGTGATGGTGCCGGAGACGCCCAGCTGCGCTGGGAACTTCCGCGCGAATCCGTCCGCTTCGTCGCCCTCACGTCTTACTAAATTCTGCCTTCAACTTTGCTTAAACCTCAAACCGACTTACTATGAAAACCAATACCAAACTCCTATCTCTCTTAACTCTAGCATTTTCGCTCATTACTTCCTCTGCCGTCTCGGGCGATGATGTTGAAGTGGAAAAAAAAGTGCGGGTGATGGTTGAATCCGACAAAGCTTCCAGCGTGCACGAATGGGTGCATGCCGATGAGGACGCCCCCCATGCCTTTGTATTCCATCACGATGATGAAGATGCGGGTCCGCGGACGTTTCTCGGCGTCGAGACCACCAACGTGGGATCCACCTTGGGCAAACAACTGGGCTTAACGCGTGGTGTCGGATTGGTCGTCGCTCGGGTCGTGCCCGATACCGCCGCCGAGGACGTATTGGAGAAGCACGATATTCTGGTTAAATTTGAGGATCAAATGATGATCAGCAGTAATCAGTTGGGCGTGTTGGTGCAGGCCAAGGAGCCAGGTGCGGAGGTGGAGCTCACCATCATGCGTGGCGGTCAGGAAAAAGTGGTCGTCGCGAAATTGGGCGAAAAGAAAGCCAAAACCATCACGATTAAGCACGGTTCTTTTGCCCCTCAGGTAAAGGATAAGATGAGCACGCATGCGTCGCTCTCGAGTTCGGATCTTTCCCGCGAAGACGTGGAGAAACTTCTGAGTAAATTGGGCGGCAAGGCGGGGGGGCTTTTCATATCCGAAAATGATGCGGGAGGCCCGGTCGTTCGGATGATGAACATCAATCGTGGCTCCGTCGTATTTTCCGACGATGAAGGCACGGTAAAGTTGATTTCTGACGAAGGCCCGAAGCAGTTAATCGTGATTGATGGTGATTCCCAAACGATCTTTGAAGGCCCTGTCGGCACGGCTGAGGAACGCGAGAATTTGTCCGATGAGATTAAAGCCAGGCTCTTAAAAGTGGAGAGTCTCGAGTCCTTGCAGATGAGCACGGACAGCAATTTTGAAATCCATGACGACGTTCACGTGACGGTGCCCCATGCTTCGGTTCAACGGGTCAAAAAGCATGTTGAAATGATCCCATGAAAGGAACGTCGGATTCGAATTTTCCGAATCCCTTCCCGACACCATCATTCGTTCTGGGCAACCGGTCCGCAGTAGAGCCCCAGTTACTTGTGAATCCAGACAGGGAAGGGGGCTGCGTTGAAGTGATCTGATTTGGAGATGGCGATTTTGTGATTCAAAAAACGCGGAGCCCGGATGGGCTCCGCGTTGGGGATGAACGGTAAAAATTGGATTAGGCTTCGTCGATGGGAGGCGGCATGGTATCGAAGGAATCGTCGGGCTCTTTCTTGAGGAAGCCGGCGCAAATCAGGGCCAGAATAATGGAGAAGATGACGCCTCCGATGATTCCGTTTAGAGTCCCTTTCATCGGGGTAGAGTCCGCTTTCATCGTGGCAACCTGTTCGTCGATTTTATCGCTCGGAGCACCTGAGTTCTCCATGAGATTGGTGGTCCAACCGATGGCGGCATCCGCGAAGTCGGGGTTGATGTAAGTAAAGAAGATGAAATTGAATATACCCGCGAGCAAAGTGCCGAAGAGGCCGACCTGCACGCATGCCTTCCAGGCTTTGCCGTAGCTGAAACCGTCGATCAGGTCACTCTCGTTGCGCACGGCGCGGGTGCCTTTGACCATGAAAACCACGGTGATCGCGATGCCGGCGGTGAGCCCCAAGATCGAACCGATGATAAATTTGTCGGGATCGTTTTGAAATCCGAGGAGGTAAGAGATCAGAGCGACAATCGCCCCTACACAGGCCGAGCCCGCGCCGAATTTGAAGGTAGTTTTCATGGTGTAAACAATGTGCCGGTGGTTTCACGGCCCGCCAACTGCAGAAAGGATCGGCGGTTTTCCTGCCGGGATGAGCGGCGGGGAGGATTTACGAATCCCGGATTACGATTCGCAGAGCCCGTATCCCCGGCATCAGTCACTTAGCATATGACAATTACCTCGGGATGTTACGGACTGGTGGAGGTAAAAAACCGCGGCGCGACTGCGCAGTGGTTCCGTTGAGAGAGGATAGAAGCCGACCTTTGTTCCTATTAGCCGGTGTCGGGGGGATCGTAGACTTCGATCAGGGAGGTGCCTTCTTCGTTGTCGGAACTATCGAGTTCGACCGTTTAGGGCCCAGGGCTCAGGGTGATTATCAGCGCAGAATCCGCGTTGGCATTGTTTAATTTGAAGACGCCGGTGATGGTATTGGCGGCGGTGATGTCGTCGGCATGCTGCTCAGGCGTTTGACTTCCACCGTCGATTCCGAGGGCGACGACATCGAAGTCCTGAAGGTGCTCGAAACGATAGATAGCAGAATCCATTTCTCAATGTGCAGATGACCGAAATGCATGACAACGAAAGCGATGCTAGGAGGCGGGCACGGGTTATGGCCGTCCAAAGTCCGAGCGAGTTATCGGGAAATTACGGCCGCCCCTTGAACAGTGGACCAAACCGGTGTCCACAGATTCCTAGCGATCGCCGTCGATGAGGCGGCCGAGGCCGCCGAGGACGGAACCTTCGCCGGTTTGTTTGCCGCCGGTGCGCGGTGCGGAAGCGATGATGCGATCGGCGAGTCGTGAAAACGGCAGCGACTGAAGCCAAACTTTTCCGGGACCCTGCAACGTTGCGAAGAACAGGCCTTCGCCGCCGAACAGCGCGGATTTCACGCCGCCGACAAATTTGATGTCATAATTCACCGACGGCTGAAAGCCGACGATACATCCGGTATCCACGCGTAGCGTTTCGCCCGGACCAAGCACGCGCTCATGGAGCGTGCCACCGGCGTGCATGAAGGCCCAGCCATTGCCCTCGAGCTTTTGCATGATGAAGCCCTCACCACCGAAGAGGCCCGCACCGATACGTTTGTTGAAGGCAATGCCGACGGAGACGCCTTTGGCCGCACACAGGAAAGATTCTTTTTGGGCAAGAAATTCGCCGCCAAGTTCAGCCAGATTAACGGGAACGATTTTGCCGGGGTAAGGTGCCCCAAATGCAACGCGACGTTTATTCACGCCCTGATTTAAAAAGACGGTCATGAATAAAGATTCACCGGTGAGCAGCCGTTTACCGGCGCCAAGCAGTGAACCCACAAAGCCGGAAGTCTGTTGGGAGCCATCGCCGAAGATGGTCTCCATCGCGATGTCGTCTTCCATATACATCATGCCGCCCGCTTCAGCCACCACCGCCTCTTGAGGATCAAGTTCAATTTCGACGAACTGCATGTCGTCGCCTTCAATACGGTAATCAATTTCGTGCATGGAATTCATGGTCGGGAGTATGGAGTGGAGGAGTTATATTTGGGAACTACGAAAACCTGCGAATTCTATAATGGTCTTGTGGTTCTGGACGCGAAAACGCCCGCGTCGGTGAAGACGCGGGCGGTTACAATAAGCGCGATTAATTAAGCGGCAAAAGGATGGGTCTCGGTGCGTTTGGCGAGGGCAGCCGTCTTGGTGTAGCTCGGAGTGACGTCACGGTAGTCGCCGATGGCGATTGAGCTGAGGCCGAGGACTGCGGTGATGCCGAAGGCGACCGGAGCTGCGAGTCCCACCAGGATGGTGGCAGGAGCAATTAAGGCGGTAGAGAGGAGAGCGATGGTGGTTTTCATTTTTGTTATTTTTTGAATTTTAAAGGAAAGTAATTGTCTGACGTAGAGAAACACCCGGGGGACCTTGGCAAAGTTGCAGATTTTATATTTTTTTTCTGAAACTCAGCTTTTGGTGGGAGTGGCTATTGTTGTTAAATACAGAGACGCCAGTCCGCCGCCGTGGTTACATCATCGCTAAGATAAATTGTCCGAGTCTAAATGGATTCAATAAATGGATACGCATTCAGATAGTCGGATTCAGGTAGGCGCTGTCGGGGCCGTTCGACTCCGCCAAAACGTCGTGGGGACATGCCGACTCCAGCTACAGCGTGGTGGTGGGCGGACGTTTTGGTCACGATAGGTTTTATGCCCTACAGCGTTTGTTGGCCAGTTGTGCTGGGGTAATGGCTGCGAAATGAATCGGCGCTCTCGGCGAGCATCCCTCCAACCTTTTTTGGGGGGGCGGCGTCGAGCGAGGAGGGGTAGAGCGGTTTCTCCGAAACCGCTGTTTCATTCTTATAGGAGTCGGGCCGTCTGAAGCGCGTCGAAAAAGAGGACGGTCAAAAACGGACACAAAAAAGGCGGGTCACTGGTGTGACCCGCCGAAAGTGGTGATTAACCGTATCGCTTATTCGCGGGGCTTGGCTTCGTTGACCTTGAGGGAACGGCCGTCGAGGTCGGAACCATTGAGGGCTTCGATAGCAGCCTGGGCTTCTTCAGCTTTGCTGAACGTTACGAAAGCGAAGCCACGGGGGCGGCCGGTTTCGCGGTCCATGGCGACGTAGATGTCGGTAATGTCACCGTGAGCGCCGAAGGCCTGACGGATAGCATCTTCGGTGGTATTGAATGACAAATTGCCGATGTATAGTTTGGAGTTCATATGTGTTTTTTTGCGAGAGCGGTCGTTTCTTAGCGTGTTCCCGAAATTCGGATTTCGGGTCAACTCAAGAACGAGACGTTCATTTGCAGACCCACCATTCACTATCATTTAGCGTTCTCTAAAAGCCGAAGGGGCGGGAAAGTCGCGTAAAAGCAATGAATTAAAGTAAGAACCGCGGAATATACGAGCGGGCTCGGGCGCCAAAACGGAGGTATTTCCGGGGAATGGATTCGCTGGTTCGCTACTTAAATCGGACCAATGTGGCGCCCCAGCCACCGGTTTTTTCGTCGCCGAGCCGGTATCCGGCGATGCTGGGTATGCGGTCTAATAAGGTGTGGACCGTGGTGCGCAGGGTGCCCGTGCCCTTGCCGTGGATGATGCGCACTTCACGGATGCCCTTGTCGCGGGCGGCCTCCAGGTAGGCTGGAATCAATTCGCCGAGATCAGACGGCCGAAAGGTGTGCAGATCCAGTTCGTCGGTAATGGGGAACTCGACGGGATCTTCTTCGTTGATCGCCTCATTCATGCGGATCGAACGGGAATCGACCTTCAGGCCTTTTTTTCCGGAGGTTCGGGCGATGCCTCTTCGTCGGGCGTAGAATCCAGCCCCGCTTCATAGGCTTCGTCTACCTCCGGCGCGGTCTCGGATGAGGTCTCAAGATGTCGGTGATCTTCATCATAATCGTATTCTTGATGATGATGATCATACTCGTCGTGGTCTAAGGGCTCGCCCGTTTCGGAAACCCCGCCGGAAGCGGCGGTGGCGGCCGCTGCGGCGGTGCCCGCTGCGGGTAAGGCGTTAGACGCAGCCGATGCACCGGTTTCGGTGTTTGCGAGGGCGGGACGGGATCGACGAACCGGGGGCCGGCGATGGGGCGAGGAATCCAGGTCCATGGCGCGGCGAATTTCATCTTCGACTCCCGAAGCCGCCCGTTTGAATTGGCGCACCGATTTACCCAAGCTCTTGGCTACTTCCGGGAGGCGTTTGCCGCCGAAGAGCATCAAGGAGAGCACGAATATTACCAACATTTCCAGGCCGCCGAGGCCGTCGAGTAGAGCAATGATGGGGGTAGGGATGTGCACGATTTGGAAAAGAGGGAGTAGAGAGATGGCGGGACGAGGGACGGAATTCAACCACTTCTGATCATGGATGCACTCAGAATTGGGGAGGATCTTTGCCTACTGGTGCCGAGAATTTAGCCGATTGCGACGTTTACGGTGAAATGCGCGGTATTTCCGACCGGAACCAGGTGGAGGCCTCGGCCATGGCCGGCGGCGTTGGGTGGGCCCATCCACGGCTCGACACAGTAAAAGGGGGCATCCGGATCGGAGGTCCAGGTGACCACGGCGGCATCGGGGGCGGGTTTCGATTCGGTGCCCAGACTCACGATCACGTGCTCCGAATCGTCTTTCGGGCCAAATTTTAACTGATTGTTTTCTAGCCCGACGTGAATCGTATCCACCAAATCGGGATTGGAGAGGGTGACCAGACGGGAGAGGGGTGGGCCGGGCTCGAGGATCCCCGTTTCGTTTTGCCGGACGGTTTCCGCCGAGGGGAACTTGATAAAGTAATCATCGCGGGTTTCTCCATCTGTCCAAGGGGCGGCGAAGTAGAAATGGTGGCCTGCCGACCAAGGGATCGGGCTCGTGTCGAGGTTGGAGAGCGCAAATTCGCAAGTGAGCCGGTGTTCCTCGAATCGGTAGGTTACCCGAAACTCATAGTCGTAGGGGTAAACGTCGCGATCAACGGCGGTGGGTTGGAACGTGGCGCGGAAGCCGGTTTGATCCATATGATCGACATTGAAGGCACCTTGGCGGGCGATGCCGTGCATCGGCATGGGGCGGCGCTGGCCCTGAGGGTCGCGCCAGAAATGAATTTCGCCGGCCTCGTAAGTGCGGGCGCTGAACGGGAAGAGCACCGGATTACCGCCGCGGATCTTGGCGACGGGTTGGTCGAGTTCCGCGAGATCCGGCCAGTGAATGACCTCGCGAACGGAACCATCGCCGCGGGCGTGGTTCCAATGCATGAGCCGTGCTCCGGCTTCGGGCCAGGCGAGAAAGGTTGAGCCGCCGATTTGCCAGCGACGGATTGTCTGGCCGAGGTAGTTGAGAGATTCCATGGCGTGGTTTATCTAACTAAAGGCGATCGTTCTGTGGATGAATTTCAATCTGTAATGACAGTAAGAGCGCCAGCGATTCGAAACAATCCCGAGAAATGTAAGGCGCGGGTGCTTGCGGTGGAGGAAGGGATGGTGCACGTTCGGCTCCCGTCTGATGAAGTTTTCCCGTCCCATTCGATTTTCCACAGCCTGCTTCGCGGGTTGGCTCGTGTCTTTGGGGCTGGCGTATGCGCTCGAGGAAAATTCGCCTCGCCCTGAAGTGAAACCGGAGCCGAGCGCGCCGGTTACGATCGAGCGCGAAGCTTTATCCGAACGAGAAGGTATGGCCAAGGTGGTCGTAATTCCCGTGCGCGACCAAATCGCCCAACCGATTCTGTATGTGATTCGCCGTGGCTTGAAGGATGCGGTCGAAGCCGAGGCCGATCTGGTGATCTTGGACATGGAAACTCCCGGCGGAAGCCTCGGGGTGACCTTCGAAATCCTCGAAGCGTTGGACAAATTTCCCGGGCAAACGGCAACTTTTGTAAACAAAGAGGCCATTTCAGCGGGTGCGTTTATCTCGGCGATGACGGACGACATTTATTTCGCCCCGACGGGGGTGATCGGGGCAGCGGCTCCGGTCATGTCGACCGGAGGTGAGATTGATACGTCGATGAAACAAAAAATCATCAGCTACCTGCGTGCCCGTATTCGGGCAATTTCGGAGGGGCACCCTTATCGGGGTGAAGTGATTTCAGCCATGGTCGATGCGGATTACGTTTTGGAGATCGAGGGCGAGCTGCTGAAGCCCAAAGGCGAGCTGCTGTCACTCACCGCGACGGAGGCGGCCCAAACCTACGGCGATCCCGCGCAGCCCCTGCTCGCGGCGGGGATAGCAGAATCGATCGAGGAGATTCTTACGGCAAGGTTTGGCGCCGGCGGTTACGAAATCACCCAACTTGAAACCACCTGGTCGGAAGATCTGGCAGCGCTGCTCAATGGTATTTCACCCATCCTGATGGGGCTGGGACTACTGGGGTTGTTTATTGAATTCAAAACACCGGGTTTCGGGGTGTTCGGTATCGGCGGAGGGTTACTGCTACTCGTCGTGTTCTTCGGACACTATGTGGCCGGACTTTCGGGGAGCGAACCGATGTTACTCTTCTTCCTCGGTGTTCTGCTGGTGTTTATCGAAATTCTGCTCTTCCCCGGAATCATGGTGGCGGCGATTTCAGGGCTCTTGCTCATGCTAGGGTCGCTCGTTTGGTCGATGGCGGATATCTGGCCCAATGAGCCGATCAGTTTCTCGGCCGACGTTTTTATGCAACCGTTCGCAAATCTGCTGATGGCAATCGTGGTCGCGGCGGTTGGCGGTGTTGCCGTAATACGGTTCCTTCCGAGCGGATGGTTCTGGGACCGGATGGTTTTAGCGGCAGCAGTCGGCAAAACCCAAGTGGTCACCGATGCTAAATCCGACACTGGCGGGGACGATCTGATCGGATTAACCGGAGTTGCTGTGACCGATCTATTTCCTAGTGGCCAAGTCGAGATTGAGGGCCGTTGGCACGAAGCTAAAGTTGGAGTCGGCTCGACGGAAAAAGGCACACGAGTGCGCGTCGTTGGTCGCGACAGATTCGCTTTGACCGTCGAGGCGATTGAAGAGGAGGGTGAAGTATGACCGTTGTCGCTACCTTGTTTGTGGTAGGAGTTTTGCTGCTCGGCTTTGAAGTATTATTGCCGGGTGGAATACTGGGAATATTTGCCGGCTTGTGCCTGTTGGGCGGGACAGGATTTGCCTTCGTTGAATTTGGCATGAGCGGCGGGTTGATCGCCTTGATGGTCGCAGTCGTCCTCGTCGCAGCCGTGCTCTATTTCGAATTAGCGATCCTACCTAAGACGGCGATGGGCAAACGCTTGTTTTTGAAAAAAGCGATCGATGGCAAGTCCTCACCAAAACGCGACCGGGACTATGTGGGCGCGGAGGGGGTAACCCTCACGGCGCTCGGCCCGACGGGATATATTGAAATCGACGGTAAGCGTCTCGAAGCATTTTCTCGTTCTGGATTTTTAGAAACGAATGTGCCGGTCAAGGTTGTCGGCACTGATAATTTTAGATTAATAGTAACTCCAGCCCCTTAAATAAATCATGGATCTCACTCTAGTTATAATCATCGCCGCCGCGATCGCCGGATTGGTGATCATGGTCGTCGTCATTTCCTTCTTCAACATCTGGCTCAAGGCGTGGTTGTCCGGAGCGAAAGTTGGCCTAGTCAACTTGGTGGCTATGCGGCTGCGCGGTGTGCCCTATGGGATTATCGTCGATGCTCGGATTCGGGCCGTAAAGGCCGGTATTGAACTCGGCGTCGATGAAATCGAATCCCAGTATTTGGCGGGTGGTAATGTTATTTCCTGTGTGCAGGCGTTGATCGCCGCGCAGAAAGCTCGAATCGAGCTCGATTGGCAGGCGGCCTGTGCCATTGACTTGGCTACCAAAGGGTCAGGCAAGAGTGTCGAAGAAGCGGTGCGCACCTCGGTCGACCCTAAGGTGATTGACTGCCCTAATCCGGACGCGGGTCGTGGCACCATCGATGGTGTGGCCAAAGATGGTATCCAAGTGAAGGTGCGGGCGCGCGTGACGGTCCGAACCAATCTCGACCGGTTCGTGGGTGGTGCGAAGGAAGAGACCATCGTTGCCCGCGTGGGTGAAGGTATTGTTACGACCATTGGTTCAGCCGACACCTACAAGGTGGTGCTCGAATCCCCTGACACCATATCGAAGACGGTGCTGTCGCGCGGTCTCGACGTGGGTTCGGCGTTTGAAATTTTATCAATCGACATCGCCGACGTGGACGTCGGAGAGAATGTCGGAGCGAAGCTCCAAGAAGCTCAGGCTGAGGCGAACAAGAGTATCGCTCAGGCCGAGGCTGAAATCCGTCGGGCGGCTGCGGTCGCGGTCGAGCAAGAGATGAAGGCCCGAGTCGAGGAAATGCGCGCGAAGGTCGTCGAGGCCGAAGCCCAGGTGCCGCTCGCGATGGCTGAAGCCTTCCGCAGGGGGAACCTTGGGGTGATGGACTATTACAAGATGGAGAACATTAAGGCCGACACCGATATGCGCAGCTCAATCGGTGATCCGGACGACGATAAGCCTGGTTCGTAATCCGCTCGACCGCGCCATCCCCCCTTATCGCCTCCCGTGGACTGGATTTTCGATAATATATTCATCATCGCGATCATTGGATCGGCGATAGCCCGTTGGCTGAGCGGGCTCAAGGAAGACAGCTCCGATTCGTCGTCCGGCGAGCGCCCGGCCCGGGGGGCGGTCGATGTGGAACAGGCCGAAAGGAATCGTCGTTTGCGTGAAGAGATTCGCCGCAAGCGCG
Source organism: Opitutaceae bacterium (assembly GCA_018667915.1). GTDB lineage: Bacteria > Verrucomicrobiota > Verrucomicrobiia > Opitutales > Opitutaceae > Actomonas. The sequence continues at coordinate 29,949 of JABIRI010000353.1, forward strand.
AGCAACGTCGTGGTGGTCAAACCGTCGCTCCGGCGGAGGCGGTAGAGCCAGCGAAGCCCGCCTATGATCCTCACCTTCCTGAGCAGCAGCAGATTCCACCGATCTTGCGGGAGATGCTGGGAATTCCGCAAGAGCCGCAACCCGTAGTGGTTACTCCGACCCCGCCTCCCGTGCCCGAAGTTAATCCGGTGCTCGATCGACAGCAACGGATGGAGCAGGAAATGGCGGAGCTCGAGATCAAGCGGCGGGAAGCCGATGCCCTAGCTCGTAAAGCGGGTGTTGGCCAAGGTGGTCCCCGTCGACGTCGGGCGAAAAGCACTTCCGATCTCAGTGAACGCGATTTCTTGGCGACTTTGCGCAATCCTCAGCAAGCGCGTCGCGCGATCCTGCTAAGGGAGATCCTCGGTAAGCCGGTCGGTCTGCGCTGAAGCCTAAGGGATGACCCGGGTCAACTCTTTGGGCTACAGTTACAGTGGATCGGGAGTGGTTTGGTTTTGTAACCGGGCGCGTTATTTTGTCAGCCCTCGATGTGGGATCGACTGGCCAGGGGTGGTCCGGATGACACGTTACGTTAGCGTAAAAACTGAGAGATAGGGGCCGTCGGGGGGTAAAGCCTGACCCACCTGGTGGGGGTGTATTAATGGTCGGTCGGGCGTTATGCCCGACATCATCCTACAATTCGACTCGCACGCCCGTTTACTGAATCCGGATACGATCCCGTCCGGTGAGTCCGGTGGGGTAGCGTTGGTCGTTCATTTCGATCTCCACGTTCTGAATCGGGTCAGCCGTGAGGAGCATCGAGGAAGATTTCGGGAAACTGCGATTGTCGCCGCGGGTGAGGTCACCTTGGAAAAGTTCCGCGCCCGAGGCTTCATCGACCATCTTGATGCGAACGTTGTCGAGGGCATGCACCACGACTTGAGGCACGGTCGAAGTTACTGCGGAGTCGGTTGTTGAGCCGACGGGCTCGGTGGTTTCGTCGGAATTACCAAAGAGACCAACAATGAAAATGATGAGCGAGACGAGGGCAGCGACGATCGCCAGCACGAGCAGTCCCTTCACCACAATGGCTTTGTCGATGTAGGGCAGTCCTTCCGCCAATGGCTTGAAAGTCGCAGGATTACTCTTAACGCCGTCTTCGGTCTCTTTGCCTTCGTCCGTTGGGTCGAGGGCGGTTTCTTTGGCTTTGCCCAAAGTCAGATCCAGCCGACCGTAGGTTTCGCGATCTGAAATTTTCGGCTGTGGGTTGCCATGACCGAGAGAGCGGTAATCCGCGATTATCTTCTCGGCGGAAAGTCCCAGATAGGTGGCGTAGTTGCGGAGGAATCCGCGCACGTAGATGTCGGGGAGGTTCAGATCGAACTGGTTACTCTCGAACTTGTGCAGGTAGTCGCCGCGGACCTTGGTCGCTTCGGCGGCTTCACGAATGGAGATTCCCTTACTCTTGCGTGCCTCCTCCAGTCTTTCGCCGATATTCTGCATAGTCGTAAATTAGAACTGAGAATTGGTAACTAGGAAGCGCGAAATCACGAAAGGAGGGCTCGGAGCCAAATTAAAGACTATCCAAGTCGACCAGAATCTCGCGTGGACTTGAGCCGTTCTCCGGTCCGACGATATTATTGTCCTCGAGTTTATCGATGATGCGGGCCGCCCGGTTGTAACCGATACGGAGGCGTCGTTGGATCATGGAGGTCGAAGCCCGCTTGGTGGATTTGAGCACATCCAAGGCTTTATGATAGAGCTCATCATCCTCATCGGATGGAGCGTCGTCATCATCGCCTCCGCCTTTACCGCCGTCTTCCGTGCTTTCGATCTTCTCCTGCACGTCCTGCTTGTAGATCGGCAGACCGTTGTGCTTCTGCATGAACTCAACGATGTCCATGACCTCCTCATCGGAACAGAAGGCACCTTGCGAACGCACGAGACGAGCAGTGCCGGGAGGGGAGAAGAGCATGTCGCCTCGGCCGATCAGATTGTCGGCCCCCTTGGTGTCCAGAATGGTGCGTGAGTCGATTTGCGATGCGACTTGGAAGGCGATTCGGGAAGGCAAATTGGCCTTAATCACGCCAGTGATGACATTCACGGATGGACGCTGCGTAGCGATAATCAGATGGATGCCGGCGGCGCGGGCGAGCTGGGCGAGTCGAGCGATGGATGTTTCGATCTCGGCGGGCGCGACCATCATGAGGTCGGCGAGCTCGTCGATGATGGCGACGATGTAGGGAAGCTTCTCGGGCAACTCGAGTTCTTCGTCGTCGACGCCGGGAAGGTTCTCTTGAGGTGGTGCATCGGGCAGATCGGGCTTCACGCTCTTCTTCTTCCGGTTGTTGAAACCGATAATATTACGCACGTTGCACTTCGCAAAATACTGGTAACGCGTCTCCATTTCGGAGAGCAGCCATTTGAGGGCGCCGGGGACCATCTTGGGCGAAGTCACGACCGGGATGAGCATGTGCGGGAGGGTGTTGAACACCTTCAGCTCGACGACCTTGGGGTCGACCATGATCATGCGCACTTCGTCGGGCGTCTTGGAGTAGACGATCGAAGCGACGATGGAATTGATACAAACCGACTTACCGGAACCCGTTGCACCTGCGATGAGCAGATGGGGCATCTTTGCGAGATCGGAGACGAGAGGTTTACCCGAAACGTCTTTGCCGAGCGCGATGGGCAGCTCTGCTTTGTGGGCGTGCCAGTCTTGGGATTCGAGAATCTCACGCATGCCCACGGCCATGGGATGCTTATTGGGGACTTCGACGCCGACGGCGGCCTTGCCCGGAATGGGGGCGAGGATGCGCACGGACTGGGCCCGCATGCCGAGCGCGATGTTTTTATCGAGTCCGGAAATCTTTTCGACGCGCACGCCGGGGGCCGGGATCACTTCATAGCGGGTGATGACGGGGCCGACGTGAATCTCGCCGATGGAGACCTTGACGCCAAATTCCTCGAGAATGCGCAGGAGGTTTTCGGCGTTGGCTTGGTGCTCTTCTTCCGAGTTCTCGTCGTGCGGCTTGGCGGGCTCGCTCAGTAGGCTGAGCGGCGGATATTTGTAATCGCCAACGGCTTTGGGCGCATCGGCGTTACGGGCCTTTTTAAGCTCCTCGGCTTTGACGATATTGAGTTCGAGCTTTTTGCCTTCGCCGTCGCCTTCCGCGCCGGCGGGTTCGGCCTCGGGTTGTTTTTTGCGCGGGAGACCAATAACTTTGGCGGGTTCACGTTTGGCTTCGGGTTCAGGCGCGGGAGTCGGAGGGGTGGCCGCGCGAGGCTTGGCGGCCGGCGCGGGTGGTGGGGGTTGAGACACGGGTTTGACCGAAGGCAATGAGGCCAACGGGTCTTCGGTGCCGCCCGCGAGTTTGATGCCTTTGGGGGCTTCTCCCCCGGTTTTTTTGGCTTCTTTTGTAGCGGCCTTTTCGGCGGCGATGCGTTCTTTTTCGGCGAGCTTGGCCGCTTTGGCGGCTTCTTTTTCTTCTGTCTTGAGGCGCTTACGCTCTTCCTTGGCCAATCGTTTTTCTTCCGCTCGGGCTGCCGAGGTCTCAGCCCTTCGGGTGCGCCAATCCTGGAAACTGGAGGTGATCTGGTCGAACATCGCGGAGATGTTGCGGGTAAGAATAAACACCCAAGCGATCACCAGCACCGTCGACATGAGCGAAGCCGCGCCGAATACGCCCACGGTTTCAGCCAACAAAACGTCGTAGATCCAGGCGCCAATGTGGCCCCCCAATCGGCCGTCAGGGAAATATTGGCTCTCGGCGAAAAAGTTCAGTTTCACCATCGCGGCCAAACTACAGGCCGAGCCGATGGCGAATCCCATCGCGATAAAGCGGCTCAGCGCCAAACGCCCCGCATGTCGAATCGCGACCCACAGGGACCAGAACGAAAACACGGGAATCAACCACGCTGCCAAACCCAACCAGATGAAACTCAGTCGCGCGACGTCCGCGCCCGCTTTGCCGACCAAATTCCGCTCGGTCGCTCCGGTAGAATTACTTGTGATGAACCCCTCCTGAAGCGGGCTGTAATTCAAGTAGGCCACGGTTAGCCATAGTCCTAGCAACAAGCAAATAATGGCCACCAGCCAGCGAGGACGGTAGCGAGGAGGAGCGAATCCGGTCTTACCGGTCTTTGAGTTTGAAGTCTTGGACTTGGCCATGTGGGTTGGGACATCGGGGCCTACGCAGGCACCGAGAGTCTATTTGAGGGATCCCATCTGTGCCTCGATGTCGGTCAAATGTAAATCTCTCTCCTGCCCTGATCGCAATTTACTTACGCTTTATATGAAACAAGTCATTCGTTTTCAGCCAATTTATCAAGATCGCGTATGGGGCGGTCGTGTTCTGGAGACCGCGTTGCGGCGCACTTTGCCGCACGACGGGCCGATTGGAGAAAGCTGGGAAGTGGTCGATCGGGCCGAAGCTCAATCACTCTGTCAGGGTGACGGCCTCGATGGCATGCCCGTTCGGGAGGCACTCGAAAAGCATGGCGCTGAGATCATGGGCCCCGACTGGCCGGCGGATCGACCGTTCCCTATTTTGGTCAAATGGCTCGATTGCAAAGAGCGACTTAGCCTCCAGGTCCATCCGCCCGCCGAGATCGCGGGCGCGTTGGGGGGCGAACCTAAGACCGAAAACTGGTTCATCGCGGAGACCGCCGGTGACGCAAATCTCATCGTCGGGCTCAAGCCCGGGGCGACTCGGGGCGAATTCGCGGCCGCGTTGACCGAGAATTCATTGGAAAGCTGCGTAAATCGTTTTCCGGTGGAGATAGGCGATTCGATTTTGGTCGAAAGTGGCACGGTGCATGCGATCGACGGAGGCAACCTCATCCTCGAGATCCAACAGAACTCGGACACGACGTATCGGGTTTACGATTGGGGCCGAGTCGGGCTCGACGGTTCACCGCGTCAGCTCCACATCGCCGAATCGCTGGCGTCCATCGATTGGGCCGGGGTGGAGCAACACCCGGTTCGGGCGGCAAACGTTGATGCCGTGATTGCGGATAGTCCGCTCTTCCGGATCCGTCGCGCCCCGCTCGCGGCTGGAACTCAGTTGAGTTTTGCCGCGGCCGAGCAGCCGCGCCTGCTCAGTGTCGTGAATGGAGCGGTTTCCATCAACGGCGACCAAGCTGACACGCTGGGACGCGGTGATAACGTGCTTTTGCCTTACGCCGGGGAGTTCACCTTCAAGGCTGAATCGGACGCCATGATATTGGTGACGGAGAATTTTGCATGAGCCTGGGATCGGAGCGAGGGCAGCCAAGGCGGGCGGGAGCATTCGTCGGTCTGATTGTATTTATGCTCGTGGTGGCTGCGGTCGCCACCCTCGCGTGGATCATTCTGTTGCCGCGAATGGTCACCGGTTCGGCAAGTGAACTCACGGGGTTTCCGACACGACTGGGATCGCTTTACGCCAATCCCTTCACCGGTGGGTTTCGAGGTGAAGCCCTCGTTATGCAAAATCCGGAAGACTGGGGTGAGGAGGCGTTGGCCGAAGTCGGGTTGATTTCGGGCCAAGTCGATTTGATGTCGCTGCGCCAAAAAACTGCGGTCTTCGAGGAGCTTCGTATCGAGATAGATCGCCTCGTCGTGATCATTGATGCGCAGGGCCGCACCAACATCGAAGCCGTCGGAAGCCGTTTCAGTGCCGCGACGCCAGTCGATCCATTCTCAGGCGCTGATTACGTCGCCGCCGGTTGGTTTGGGGGCGGCGAGGATCCCTCCGAGTTTTTGATTGAGCGGCTCGATCTGCGCATCGGGGTCATTGAAATTCACGATCACGGGACGAATCCGGTTTCTCGAATTCGCGACGACTTGGACTATCAATACACCTACACGGATGTTCGACGCTACCAGCAGTTGATCACTCCTCAGTTGCTGGCTCAGCTCGCGAAATCGCCGGCGACCTTGCGGGTTTTGTTGTCCAGCGGACTGCTCGGTGGAGCGGGTGGAAACAGCTCCGGAGGACTCGAACAGCTCTTCCAACGGGCCGGTGGCGCCGTAAATTCCTTTTTGCAGGGACTTGAACAAACGGGAAAGCCGTAGATTAGTAGTCCTTTGCAATGAAAGATACAGCATCCAAATCAGACCATAACGACACCGAAGTGCCTGTTTCCCAACCGGAAACCGAAGCTGCGGAGGCAGCGGAAGCTGCTGCTGAATCCGCCGCCGAAACTCCGGCCGAGGAGCAGGTTGCACCCGAATTGACCCTCGAAGAGCAACTCGAGCAGGCACAAAAAGAGACCGCCGCGGCCAAAGAAGCCCATCTCCGCTCGGTGGCAGACTTGGAGAATTTCCGCCGTCGGACTGCCCGTGAAAAGGACGATTTGCGCGCCTTCGCCGCCGCCAACGTCGTCGAAGAGCTCATGCCTGTCCTCGATAATTTAGGTTTCGCCCTGACCGCAGCCCGCGCCGACAACGCCGAGCTGAAGTCGCTCGCTGACGGGGTGGAGATGGTGGGCACTCAATTCAAAACTGCCCTGGGCAATCATGGATTGAAGGAAATTAATCCCGATAACGAAGCGTTTGATCCCAATCATCACGAAGCGCTTTCCCAACAGGCCAGCGCCGACGTGGCAGAAGGCACCGTGCTACAAGTCGTCCGCGTGGGCTATTCGCTCAACGGTCGTCTACTTCGGCCCGCATCCGTGATCGTTTCTAGCGGTCCCGAAGGCGAAGGCTCCGAAACCAGCGAATCCGCTAAGCAAGCGGACGCCTAATCCGGCCCCACTCGAACCACCTACTGAATTTCCCATAACATGGCTAAGGAAGATTATTACGACCTGCTCAGTGTGAGCCGAGACGTCAGCGACGCTGACCTCAAAAAGGCTTACCGAAAAAAAGCCGTGAAGTATCACCCGGACAAAAACCCCGGCGACAAGGCGGCTGAAGAAAAATTCAAAGAGATCTCTCATGCCTACGAGGTCCTGAAGGATTCTCAAAAGCGCGCAGCCTACGACCGTTACGGCCACGCCGCGTTCGAAAGCGGCGGCGGGCGTGGTCCCGGCGGCATGGGTGGCATGGGCGGCGGAGGCGGCGGGGTCCACGATCCCTTCGATATTTTCCGTGAAGTCTTCGGCCAAGGAGGCGGAGGCGGCGGTGGAGGCGGCGGTGGTATCTTCGACGAAATGTTCGGCGGAGGTGGCGGTGGTGGCGGAGGCGGCGGCCGTGATGGCAGCGACCTGCGCTACGATCTGGAGATCTCTTTGGAAGACGCCGCCAAAGGCATCGAAAAAGAATTATCCTTTCGCAAAGCAGCTTCCTGCGAACGTTGCGATGGCAGTGGAGCCGAACCGGGCTCGAAGAAAGTCACCTGTCCGACCTGTCGCGGTGCCGGCCAAGTTCAACGTAGTGGTGGAATCATTACGTTCCGGCAAACCTGCCCGACCTGCGGAGGTGCGGGCACGAAGATCGAAAAACCGTGTTCGCGGTGCCGCGGCGAAGGCCGCGAGAACAAGACCGCCAAGGTCAAAGTGCGCATTCCGGCCGGTGTCGATACGGGTTCGCGTTTACGCTCCGTGGGTAATGGCGAGGAGGGGTTGTCCGGTGGTCAGCCGGGCGATCTCTACATCGTGCTCACAGTTAAAGATCACGAGATTTTCGAACGCCAAGGCCAGGATTTGTTCTGCGAGATTCCGATCAAATTCACTCTCGCGGTGCTCGGTGGCTCCATCGAGGTGCCAACTTTGTTTGGCAAAGGAACGTTGAAGATCCCGACTGGCACCCAAAGTGGCACCACGTTCCGTTTACGGAGCAAGGGCATGCCATCGCTGCGTGGCGGTTCCCAGGGGGATCAACTCGTGCGCGTGCATGTGGAAGTGCCTAAAAAGCTCACCGACGAGCAACGCACGATCCTCGAAGAGTTCGCAAAAATCAGCGGCGACGCGGAACACCCGACCGAAGAAGGCTGGTTCGATAAAGCGAAAAAGTTCTTCTGAAGAAGATCGGGCGAGATTGATAGAGTTTCAAAGGCGTGACCGGAATTGGTCGCGCCTTTTTCGTAAGTGATGTCGCGTGGTTGCAAGATGCGTGAGCGGCGACACGATGCTGACATGCTTTCATACCCCGCAAGGCACGCGATCCGGAAGTTCGGATCAGCCGTTTCGATGATTTTTGTGGCCTGCACAGGTCACCCCCTCGGCGCGGAGTATGAATATATTGACGAGACCGATCCTTTTCATGTCGGTTTGCATTTCCCCAAACTGACGACTCCGCAATGGGTGGGCGAACCGGGGGTGGAAGCTGTAATCGTTATGGCCATCGATGACATGCGGGATCCGGCGCGGTTCGAGGACTACCTGCGCCCGATCATAGACCGACTCAAACAGATCGATGGGCGCGCGCCGGTTAGTATCATGAGCAATACCCTCAACCCACGTAATCCGCACCTACAAACGTGGCTGGCGGAAGGGTTGACGTTTGAGGTTCATACACTGACCCACCCGTGTCCCTTACTCAAAGACGGAGACTTGGTCACGGCACTGGAAACCTATCAGGGCAGTATTGATTTGATGGCGGCGATTCCGGGCAATGACCCGGTGGCATATCGCATGCCGTGTTGTGATTCGCTCAATACGGCCAGCCCTCGATTTCTTAATCAATTATTTGGTCATCCTTCGCCGGAAGGTCGGGTGCTTTCCATCGACAGTTCCGTGTCGCAGGTGTTTTCGGCGGAAGATACCGAGCTTCCGATTGAGTGGACTAAAGAACCCGACGGGACGGACCGATTCTGGAAATACTTACCGTTCCCCTCGTTCGCTACCACGATCGAAAATTATCCGTATCCTTATGTGATCGGTAAGACGGGTTGGGAGTTTCCGTTTGTGGTGCCGAGTGATTGGACGGCGCAAAATCTGCAGGGAGTAAACGAACCCCGAACGATTGAGGACTGGAAGTTGGCGCTCGATGCCACGGTGCTGAAACAAGGGGTATTTACGATGGTATTTCACACGTGGGGGTGGATTGAGAGCACTCAGATGGTCGAGTTGATTGATTACGCGGAAGAGACTTATGGAGATTCCGTTAAATTCCTAAATTTCCGAGAAGCGTTGGAGCGGCTTAACCGGAATCTTTTGGCGGGCGTGCCGTTGCGTGGGCCACGCGGCGAAGACAATGGAGTGCGTCTGATCGATCTAAACCGCGACGGCTATTTGGACGTGGTGAGCGGTGGATTGGGCAATTCGTTTACTCGACTCTGGCGTCCTGAGTCGCAGACGTGGCGACGGTTAGCGTTGCCGGTAAATTTAGTGGAACTCGATGCGAATGGGAAAACCGTGGAAGCGGGTGTCCATTTCGGGTCTCCTGAACCCGAGGGTAAGCTCTTGATGCTGGTGCGATCGGAGAAGCAAAATGGCGCGTGGAGGTTTGGCGCGGAAGGATGGGAGGCTGCGCCCGAGTTTTTGAGAGGATTAGAGTGGGAGGGAACGCCCGTTCAAACCCGCGCGGGCGGAGTGGATCAGGGCGTGCGTCTCCGCGATGTTACCGGAGATGGGCGCGACGAATTACTGGTGAGTAATCCGGAGGCCAACCTCATCTGGGAATGGGATGCAGCGGAGGCGAATTGGCAGTCGCTAGACTTTGGATTGCCGTCTGGAACACACGTGGTGGACGCACTAGGACGCGATGCGGGACTGCGTTTTGTGGACTTAAACGAAGACGGGTTTGATGACATTGTCTTCTCCAACCCGGAGAACTACTCGGCGCACCTGTATGTTGCGGAAAATTTTTTGAGATTTAAAAATGGATGGAGTCGCGAGTTGTTGTCCGGAGTCGCCGGCGACAAGGGAGCCATCCCCATGATCGTGCGCGAAGGTCCGTTTCGTGATAACGGCGCATGGTTTCACTCCGGCCACATGTGGGTTCAAAATGAAGACACGGCCGGCATGCTTGATTTGGTTGAACGTCGTTCCTTTCAGCAACTGATGGTGGGATACCAATCGCCGGCCTTGGCACCCGCCGAGGCGCTCGCGAGTTTCCAACTACGGGAAGGGTTTGGCATCGAGTTGGTGGCGAGTGAGCCCGAGGTGCTGGATCCGGTCGCCTTCGAGTGGGGAGAAGATGGCGTGCTTTGGGTCGTGGAAATGCGTGACTACCCGTTGGGCATGGATGATGCCGGAGAACCGGGAGGCGTAATCAAACGGCTCATCGATAGTGACGATGATGGCGTCTATGAGACCGCGGAAGTTTTTCTAGATGGGCTCAGTTATCCCACCGGTGTGATGCCGTGGCGAGATGGTGTGCTGATCAGCGTGGCACCTGAAATAATCTTCGCGCGAGATGTGGATGGCGATGGTCGTGCCGATGAGACTGAGGTGCTCTTCAAAGGGTTCATCGAAGGCAATCAGCAACACCTGTTAAACGGTTTCGAGTATGGATTGGATAACTGGATCTATGGTGCGAATGGCGATAGCGGGGGAATCGTGCGGTCGCATGCGACGGGTGAAGATGTTGATATTCGCGGCGATGATTTTTGGTTTCGGCCGCAGGAAGGTGCCTTCGAAGGGGTAGAGGGCCGCACGCAGTTTGGGCGGCGGCGGGATGACTGGGGAAATTGGTTTGGAAACAACAATCCCGCGTGGGGTTGGCACTATGTGATTCCCAATCGCTACCTCGCCCGGAATCCGTTTCAGCCCGTGCGATCCACCAAGCGGGCTTTGGCTCAATACGAGAACAGTACGCGTGTGTATTACTCGAGCCCTCTGCAACAGCGTTTTAACGATCCACATGTCGTGGATCATGTGACTTCGGCCAATAGTCCGACGCCGTATCGGGATGATTGGTTTGGGGAGGACTTCGCCTCGTCGGTGTTCATCAGTGAGCCCGTTTATAATTTGATCCATCGCGAGGTATTGAAGCCGGATGGCGTGAGTTTCAGCAGTCGGCGAGCGGCCGATGAACAGGCCAGTGAGTTTCTGACGTCGACCGATAATTGGTTTCGTCCAACCACCCTGAAAGTTGGTCCGGATGGCGCGCTTTACATTTCAGACATGTATCGATTTGTGATCGAGCATCCCGAGTGGATTCCCGAGGACACGCAGAAGAATTTGGAGCTACGGTTGGGTTCGGATCGCGGGCGAATTTATCGGGTATTTCCGTTGGATGCGCGGCCGCGTTCGCGTGAAGTTTTGGCCGGATTGAGTGGAACAAGGTTGGCCGAGCGCATGGAAAGTCCGAACGGTTGGGTGCGCGATACGATTCAACGTATCCTTGTAACGGAGCAAGATGCGGCGGCGGTTTCGGAATTGACGCGATTGGCTCGTGAATCACCTCGTCCCCAGGTGCGTCTCCAATCGATGGCGACGTTGGATGGGCTCGGGCGGTTGTCTCGCGTCACGTTAGTGGCTGGTCTCCGAGATCCAGATAGTCGGGTCAGGCGTGAATCTGTGCGTATGGCGGAACGCTTCTTGCCCCCTCGTGATCGACATCCCCCTGAGGTTCTTGCGCCCGTGCTCAGCGAGTTAGTGAGTGACCCGAACGATGCGGTGCGCCTGCAACTCGCCTTCACCTTGGGTGAGTGGCGCTCGTATCACGCGGCTAAACTTCTGGCGGAAATGGCGCGACAAGATTGGGACTCCGAAATGATCCGAGTTGCGTTGATCAGTTCTTTACCGATGCACGAGGAATTTTTACTCGAGATGGATCAGATTCCGGCAGAACTCGCAGCGGCGCTGCAGCACTATCGGAGTCAGAAACTCGTCGCTGCCGATGCCCCTGCGATGGTGGTTAACCGGGAGACTGCGACCAAACAACCGCGTGTCGATTTTGCAAAAGTGGTCGCACCGTTTCTGGGTGCAGATCTCGAAAACGGTGACCCGGTGCGTGGCCGGGAACGCTTCGCTGCGCTTTGTGCGCTCTGTCATTTATTTCGCGGTGAAGGGCACTCGGTGGGACCCGATATGGATACGCTGGGTGATTCGTCCATCCCGTTTTTGTTGAGCGCGATTTTAGACCCGAACGCCGCGTGGGAGGATAAGTATGCCGAAGTCTCCATCATGAAACGAGATGGCCGTGGCTTGACCGGAGTCGTGGTGGAGGAAAACAACAATTCAGTCACCCTGCGCATCATGGGCGGTGGTGAAGTGGTGCTGCTGAAGGCGGAAATTGAAGGGATGAACATCCGAGCGAAATCACTCATGCCGGAGGGATTGGTTGATCACTATTCTACCGCTGAAATGGCTGACTTGATGGCGTATTTGCGTGCAACGCGTTAGGGGGAATCACGACGCGCGAGGTGATGAAATTTCATCGCCTCGATATTAAGTTCAATTGCTACGCCTCGAGGGGTTGCGCTCCGCAAAACGTCGGTTCACAGGTAGCTGTTCTCGACGGTTTTTATCTTACCCCTTCACATGCCTTCACGAAAAAAATGGCGCATCGCCGGTATCAATTTTGATTTCCGTCATATGGATCAACTGCTCGGCTGTGTGCACCGCGAGCGGAACGCGGAACTGGTGGGAATCAGTCATCACGACCCCGAGGAGATGCAGGATGTAATCGCGGCCTGTGAGGTGCCGGAGGACCGGGTGTTCACCGACTGGAAAAAATGCATTGAGGAGACTCGGCCCGATGTGGTCGTGCTTTGTCCCGCGAGTGGTGCTCACGCTGAATGGGTGGAGAAGGTCGCACCGTATGGCGTGCACGTGTTGATGGAGAAACCCTTCGCGGCCAATCTCGCTCAAGCCGATCGCATCGTGAAAGCCATAAAAAAGGCGAAGCACCGTCTCGCGATCAATTGGCCGCTGGCGTGGTATCCGTCGCATCGCACCGCGTATCGCTTGCTGCAGGCAGGACGCATCGGGGATCTGCAAGAGGTCCATTTTTACGATGGTAATCGCAGCCCTATTTGGAATCGGGCTGATCCCAAAGCCACCGCTCCAACACTTGCCGACAAGAAATCGAGCTGGTTCTACGACCCCAACGGCGGAGGCTCGCTGGTAGACTACCTCGGCTACGGAGCGACGCTCGCGACCTGGTATTTTGGCGGCAAGAAACCAAGTGAGATCACGACCGTAACAGGCGGTACCAAAGGACTTCGCGTAGATGAGCAGAGTGTGACGATTGCCCGTTATGGTGAGTGGCTCTCCACGTTCCATACCCGTTGGGGCACGTTCTCCGATCCATGGATGGATCAACCTCAACCGCAGTGTGGATTTGTGCTCAAGGGCACTAAAGGCACGATTTCTAATTACGACTATGCTCCGACTATTCGGGTGCAAACGGCTCGTCATCCAGCGGGAAAAATCATTGCGGTCGATAAACTTAAAAAACCGCAACAGAACCCCGTTCAGTATTTTCTCCACTGTTTGGAGACCAACGCACCGATCGAAGGTCCGCTGGATGTGAAGGTGTCTCGAATCGGTCAACAAATTGTGGACACGGCGGCGGCCAGTGCGGAACAGAAACGTCCGCTCAAACTTCTTACCCGTTAATTTTCCTCGTTATGCGTGCTCCTAAACTAGACTACCAACCCCGACATCCGAAGCGCCCGAAATCTCATCGCATCGGTTTGATTGGTTGCGGTGGAATTTCCCAATATCACCTCCAAGCAGCGAAAGCGATGCGGGTGCCGGTCGTTGCCATGGCGGATGTGAATCTTGCCGCGGCGGAGAGTCGTCGGGACGAGTTTTATCCGAAGGCGGACGTTTATACCGATCATCATGATCTCCTCGCGCGTGATGATATTTCTGTCGTGGAAATAGCAACCCACACCGCCGTGCGTGGCCAACAGATCCGGGACGCGCTGAAAGCGGGTAAGCACGTGCTCAGTCAGAAGCCATTCACCGACGATCTTCGCGAAGGCCGCAAGCTCATCGCCTATGCTAAACGCCGGGGATTGAAACTCGGTGTGAACCAAAACGGTCGTTGGTCTCCGCAATTCGCCGGTTTTCTTGCCGCGGTTCGGCAGGGGCTGCTGGGGGACCTCTACACGGTCGACTATTCGCTAGCTTGGGATCATACATGGATTCGCGGTTCGGCGTTCGAAAAACTGCATCACTTAATTCTGAGCGACTTCGCGATTCATTGGTTTGATGCGGTGCGGTGCGCATTTGGTGACCGCAAGCCCCGCTCGGTTTTTGCCAACGCGGTGAAGGCTCCGGGCCAGGATTTAAAAGCTCCCATGCTTGCGCATGCGGTGGTCAACTTCGGTGATGGCCTAGCGACGCTCGGGTTCAGTGGCTACGAGTCGCATGAACCGCGCGAATATTTTTGTACGGTGGGTTCGAAGGGAACGCTGCGCGGCGCCGCGAATGTGGCCCGTATCGATGAATTGGAATATTCGAACGCCAAAGGCACGGTGAAGCTTCCGCTCAAAGGGCAGTGGTTTCCGGATGGTTTTCGCGGGACTCTGGGCGAGTTTCTCCGATCAATCGAAGAAGACCGTGAACCCTCGATTAGTGCAGCCGATAATCTGAAGAGTTTGGAACTTTGTTTCGCCGCGGTCGAAAGCGCGGATACCGGTTTGCCGATAAAACCCGGAAAGGTGCTGACGAGTCGACTGTAACTTGGAATAATTGAAGCTATGAAGGGATGCTGGAAAACGATCTTGGGGTGCGTCGCACTGTGCGCGGGATCGATGGTGGTTCCGGCAGGGGGCATTGATCTTGGGGATCGTCGGGAGTTGTTTGTGGATCACGAACTCATCGAATCAATGGAGGGCGTTTCCTTGAGATTGCACGAACCGCGTAATGCCGGGCCTGCATTCTACTTTGATAAACCCTGGGAGGGGAAATTCTCGGCCGGCCCAACCGTGCTCAACGACAACGGTCTTTACCGGATGTATTACCGGGGATTACCGCGGGCCGATGACGAAACCGAAGCGGTCACGGCTTACGCTGAATCGCGCGATGGGGTGAATTGGGTGAAGCCGAACCTAGGGCTTTTTGAAGTCGAAGGCACGAAAGACAATAATGTGGTGGTCGCCGTCAATAAGCATTGCCGTAGTTTCAGTCCGTTCATTGATACGCGACCTGGCGTGCCGGCGAGTGAGCGCTACAAGGCGATCGCCGGAGTGGAGACCAAAGGACTACTCGCATTCGTATCCAGTGATGGCATCCACTGGAAGTTGTGGAGAGAGGGATACATTTTTACCGAAGGTATGTTCGATTCTCACAACGTGCTTTTCTGGTCCGATCACGAGGAGGCCTACGTATGTTATTTTCGCACGTGGACAGGTGAAGGGTTTGGGGGATTTCGCACCATCAGTCGCACGACGTCGCCCGACATGTTGAATTGGTCGAAGCCGGTGGCGATGAGTTTTGGAGATACGCCGATGGAGCACCTCTACACCAACGGCACGTTTCCATATTATCGCGCGCCGCATATCTACATTGGTTTGGCCAAACGTTTCTTCCCGGAGAAGGCCGCCGCGTCGGTTGAGCAGACGCAGGCACTCATCCAGAATTCCGAACGTGGGTATGATTCGAGTGATGCGGTCCTGATGACGACTCGGGGCGGCGGGAGTTATGATCGCACCTTTATGGAGGCGTTTATTCGGCCGGGTGATACCTTGGCGGATTGGATTGGACGTGACAACACCCCGGGGCTCGGCCTCGTGCCGGCGGCCAATGGCCGGGAGCTCTATATCTACCGGTTGTCGCATTACGCGCAGGACACGTCGCACCTCTCGCGGTATGTGCTCCGGGTGGATGGATTCGTCTCGGTTCACGCGCCCTATGACGGCGGCGAGTTGCTGACCAAACCTTTCCGTTTCTCTGGTGAACAGCTGGTCCTCAACTTTGAGAGTTCGGCCGCCGGTGAAATACGGATTGAATTACGGGACGCTGCGGGCGAACCGATTGAAGGATTCACGGTGGCCGATTGTGCGCTGATCTTTGGCAACGAAATCGACGGCGAGGTGAATTGGACCGGAGGCCGGGATCTAAGTGAGTTGGCCGGGCAAGAGGTGCAGATGCGCATTGAGATGAAAGACGCCGATCTTTATTCGTTTCAATTTCGCTAAGTTTCGACTCAGAGTTCGAGACTATGCGCGTCGTAATTTTAGGTTCAGGCACCGGCTCCAATGCAGAAGCCATTCTACAGGCTCAGCGTGATGGAGCGTTGGCCGCGGCTGAAGTGGTGCAGATCATCGCCGACAAACCAGACGCAGGCATTCTTGCTCACGGCGAGACATTTGGGGTTCCGGCCCAGTATCTGGACCCAGCTCCGTTTAAAACGAAGTTGGAGGGGGTAGGGGAGGATCTCTACATCGACACGATTACCGCGCTCCGGGCGGACCTGATCGTTTTGGCGGGATTCATGCGAGTGATTAAACCCAAGTTTATTCGCACGTTTGCGGGTAAGATCATCAACCTGCACCCGAGTCTATTGCCGAGTTTCCCCGGACTTGATGGCATCGGACAGGCGTGGCGCCGGGGGGTGAAAGTCAGTGGCTGCACGGTGCATTATGTGACCGCTGAAGTGGATGGAGGTCCCATCATCGACCAAGCGACGGTGCGGATTGCCCCCGATGATACGCTGGTGACGTTCGCGGAGAAAATGCACGCGGCAGAGCACGAGCTCCTCCCTGCCGTCATCGCACGGTTGAGTGAAAGATATTGAGTGGGAGTGGTGTGGAGCGGGGGATTGACCGTTAATTCTTCTCTAAACATCTCGCGCTTGTGTATCCGGGCGTCGGGATCGATTATTTAAACCTCATGCAATTTAAGGTCTTTGTTGATGGGTCCGAGGGGACCACCGGATTACAGATCCACGAGCGACTGGCGGGTCGTTCGGAGCTTGAGATTATCACCATTGATCCGGAGAAGCGCAAAGACCCGGTGGCGAAAGCCGCCTGCCTGAATGAAGCGGATGTCGCATTCCTTTGCCTTCCGGACGCGGCGTCCCGTGAATCGGTCGCCCTCGTGACGGGTCCGAATACGGTGTTGATTGACGCGAGCACGGCTCATCGGACGGATCCGGACTGGGCCTACGGTTTACCTGAACTGGGCGCGGAGTGGCGGGAACGCATCGTCGCTTCCAATCGAATCGCGAATATCGGATGTCATGCGGGCGCGTTCATCCTCGCGGTGCAGCCATTGGTAAAATCAGGTTTGGTTCCGGCTGATCAGGTGCTCAGTTGTTTTTCGCTCACCGGTTATAGCGGTGGGGGTAAGCAGATGATCGCGCAGTATGAAGCGGCAGATTGTCCCGAGGCGTTGAAAAGTCCGCGACCTTACGCGCTTGGGCTCGCCCATAAGCATCTGCCTGAAATGCGCCAGCATACGGGACTCGTGCATCCACCGATTTTTGCTCCCGTGGTGGCACCTTACCGGCAGGGGCTTTCAGTAACCGTGCCGCTTGCCTTACCACAACTTCCCGGTTCGCCGAAACTCGCTGATATTCATCGTGCATTGGTTGATGCTTACGCGGGACAGACGTTCGTGAAGGTTTTGCCGCTCGGTGACGACGCGGCGAATCTCGATGGAGGGTTCTTCGATTTACAGGCCTGCAATGGCACCAACCGAGCCGACGTTTTGGTCACGGGTAACGGCGACCAAGCATTGGTCATGGTGCGCGTCGACAACCTCGGTAAAGGAGCCTCCGGTTCCGCGATTCAGAACATGAATATCCGCCTCGGATTACCCGAAGAGGCCGGCCTGAAGATTTGATTAGTCCAACCGTCAAATTATGAAAGAGAAGCCCGAACTGTTTCTGCATGAGGAAGTCACCCTTTTGGCATTGTCGGATGAGAAGGGCACCGTTGAAACCGGTAACTGGTATAAACAAGTGGTGGGTGGGGCGGTTTTGGCCGAATTGATGCGTCGTGATCACGTGAGGGTGCAGACCAAGAACGAGGCACACGCCACCGGATCGTTGTTTGATCGGAAGCCCAAGCTAGTTGTCACCAATCCACAGCCTAGCGGGGATTCCTTGGTCGACGAGTGGCTCAAAAAGATTACGGCATCCGAAAAACTTCGTCCGGTCGAATATTGGCTCAGAAAGATTGCTGAAACGCCCAAGTTAAAGGCCCGCGTTGCGGTGCGTCTTGTCTCTTTGGGCATTCTCGAAAAGCGCGAAGATAAGGTGCTGTGGGTGTTCAATCGCGTAGTCTATCCTGAGGGGAAAGCAGCGCCGGAGCAGGCAATTCGGTGCCGACTGGAAGAGGCCATTTTTAATGATCACGATGAGGTTGATCCGGGCACCGTGATTTTACTCTCCTTGGTCAAGGGCGGGAATTTTCTGCCCCACCTGTTCGATCGCAAGGCACTCAAATCGCGCCGCCAACACATCGAAGACTTGATATCAGGCGAAAAACTTGGAGCCGCGACGAAAGCTTTGATTGAATCGATCCAAGCGGCTGCGGTGGTGGTCACTGTCGTTGCGACGAGCTCGTGAGGAGTGGATTCGATCTGCGGTTGTGTTTGGTGAGCCAAACCGTTCTCGTCCGCGCATGAGTTTATGGGAAGTTAAAGCGACCTTGCCGGTCGAGTTAGTCGACGAAGTCGATATGATGCTCCTCGAGCGAGAAGATGAACGTTGGAGCGTGATGCATGATGTATTGATTCCGGCGGCGTGGGTCATCGGGCTCTTCGACGACGAGGCCGAGGCCCGAAAGCAGTGGGCCGAGGTTTCAGCGTTGGTTCCCCAGGTAGGCGAAGCTGCGTTTCAGGAAATGTCGGACGAAGATTGGAAGGAGAGTTACAAGTTACATTTTCAGGCGTGGCGCTGCGGTCGGTTGCATTGGGTGCCGGTTTGGGAACGTGACAGTCACCGGATGAAAGAAGGAGACGTTGCGATCTGGCTCGATCCCGGGATGGCCTTTGGCACCGGTAATCATGAGACGACTCGCTTGTGTTGCGAACGCTTGGTCGCTTGGGCCGAGACTGCTCCGCGCGATGCCATGATCAGTGATGCTGGGTGTGGGTCCGGAATCCTAGCGATTTCCGCGGCACGTTTGGGTTTCACCCATGTCCAAGGATTCGACAATGATGCGGAGGCCGTGCGTATCGCACAGGAAAATGCCGAGCTGAATGACCTGTCAGATGCGATCGAGTTTTTCGAGGGCGATTTGGAAACCGGCTCCAAGGACGGATCCTACGATCTCGTGCTCGCCAATATTTTGGGCCATATTCTCGCCGATTTTGTGCCTCAGCTCACGTCCGCCGTGAAGCCCGGAGGCTTGCTCGTCTTGAGTGGAATTTTGGCGGTGGAGTTGCGCACGATTCAGGCCGCCTTTACCCGAGTCGTGCCAGATTGGGCAGTCGAAGCCCGTGAGATGGGCGAGTGGTGCGATATCGCGCTGACGCGACCGGTCTAAAAACGTGTCTAAATTGCAGACCGTGCCTTGCGCCGATTGGCCCGATTTGCTTGGTTGCTCTTTCCGGCATCGCTTTGGCTAGATGTCATCGAATTTATCCCCCTTAAATCCCTCTAATAATCTCATGGAAAACCCTCACGATACCAGCACCGGTGGCAAATGCCCCTTTCCTCACCTTCATGGCGGAGCTCAGCAGCCGACTTCTGCTGGAGCCAATGACAACAGCAGTTGGTGGCCAAACCAACTGAGCATCAAGATGCTCCATCAAAACTCCGATCTGTCCGACCCGATGGATCCGAATTTTGACTATGCTGCAGAGTTTAAGACATTGGATCTGAACGCCGTGAAAGAGGACCTGTATGCACTCATGACCGACTCACAGGACTGGTGGCCGGCTGATTTTGGCCACTATGGCGGATTCTTCGTTCGTATGACCTGGCATGCGGCTGGCACCTATCGCACGACCGATGGACGTGGGGGAGCCGGATCTGGTCAGCAACGCTTCGCTCCGCTCAACAGCTGGCCGGACAACGCCAATCTCGATAAAGCCCGCCGCCTGTTGTGGCCGATCAAACAGAAGTATGGTCGTAAGCTATCCTGGGCCGATCTCCTCGTGCTCACCGGCAACTGCGCCCTCGAGTCCATGGGTTTCAAGACCTTTGGCTTCGGCGGAGGCCGCGCTGATGTTTGGGAGCCCGAAGAGGATGTCTACTGGGGGGCCGAAACCGAGTGGTTGGGCGACAAGCGCTACACCGGAGATCGGGAACTCGAGCAGCCCCTCGGCGCCGTGCAGATGGGGCTCATTTACGTCAACCCACAGGGGCCCAACGGCAACCCGGACCCCGTAGCCGCCGCAATTGACATCCGGGAAACGTTTGCCCGCATGGCGATGAACGATGAGGAAACCGTGGCACTGATCGCAGGTGGCCATTCCTTTGGTAAAACCCATGGTGCTGCCGCCGAAGATCATGTGGGACGTGAGCCGGAAGCGGCTTCGATGGCCGAACAAGGACTGGGTTGGTCCAGCGACCACGGCTCCGGGGTAGGTGCGGATGCTATTACCAGTGGCCTCGAAGTCACATGGACAACGACCCCCGCCAAATGGTCGAACAACTTTTTCGAAAACCTCTTCAACTACGAATGGGAACTCGAGAAGAGCCCCGCGGGCGCGCACCAGTGGGTGGCGAAGGACGCCGAGGAAACGATTCCTCACGCCTTCGATCCCGCAAAGAAGCAACGCCCCCGGATGCTTACGACCGATCTTTCGCTGCGATTCGATCCCGCTTACGAGAAGATCTCTCGTCGCTTCCTGGAAAATCCTGATCAGTTCGCTGATGCGTTCGCGCGAGCATGGTTCAAACTCACTCACCGTGACATGGGACCGAAGTCCCTGTATCTGGGGCCTGAAGTTCCGGCCGAAAATCTCATTTGGCAGGATCCGCTTCCCGCCTCAGATCACGCATCGATCGACGCCTCGGATGTGGCTGGCCTGAAAACCTCCATCCTCGATGCGGGACTCTCGATTTCAGAGCTCGTTTCGACCGCATGGGCGTCGGCTTCGACGTTCCGAGGTTCGGACAAGCGCGGTGGCGCCAATGGTGCCCGTATCCGTCTCGCCCCGCAAAAAGATTGGGACGTCAATCAACCTGCTCGACTGACTAAGGTTCTCGCCGCTCTGGAGGGAATCCAGAAGGTATTCAATGACGCCCAAGGTGACGGCAAAAAAGTGTCGTTGGCCGATCTGATTGTGCTGGGTGGTAGTGCCGCCGTGGAAGCTGCGGCTGCGAAAGCCGGGCATGATGTTGAAGTGGCGTTCGCGCCGGGCCGAGTGGATGCGTCACAGGATCACACCGATACGGAATCCTTCGAACCGCTTGAACCTCGGACCGATGGTTTCCGCAATTACGCTCAGTCGAAATGCACGGCACCAGTTGAAAAGCTGCTTGTTGATCGGGCCCAGCT
Organism: Opitutaceae bacterium; assembly: GCA_018667915.1. Taxonomy (GTDB): domain Bacteria; phylum Verrucomicrobiota; class Verrucomicrobiia; order Opitutales; family Opitutaceae; genus Actomonas. Next base: position 51,158 of record JABIRI010000353.1, read on the forward strand.
CTTAGGTCTCACCGCGCCGGAAATGACGGTGCTCGTCGGTGGACTACGGGTGCTCAATGCGAATCATGCCAAATCCCAACACGGCGTATTTACGGATCGTCCGGAAACGCTGACCAACGACTTCTTCGTGAACCTGCTCGATATGGGTAACGAAGTTAAGGCGACCTCGGAAGCGGACGATGCGTTCGAAATTCGTGACCGCGCCACTGGCGATGTGAAATGGACCGGCACCCGTGTCGATATGGTGTTTGGATCGCACTCCCAACTGCGGGCGTTGTCGGAAGTCTATGCGACTGACGATGCACAGGCGAAGTTCGTGCAAGATTTCGTCGCCGCTTGGACGAAGGTCATGAACGCCGATCGTTTCGATCTCGCGTAGTTCGAATCACCTCTACTCGAACTCGATTATTTCAGCCCCCGTTTCGCTTCGGCGCAGCGGGGGTTTTTTATGTGGCAGCAACGGCGCGTCGCATGGCCGCTACGGGCACCGTGGCATCGCTCCAAATCTCCAGAGCGCGGACGCCTTGGTGGATGAGCATGGAGAGGCCGTTGGCGGTGGGAATACCTTGAGCAGCGGTTGCGGCGAGGAGTTTGGTTTCCGCGGGATTATAGATCATGTCGAATACGCCGCAGGGTTTGGGCAGAGCGACGAGGTTGATCGGCAGTGGATCTTCGGGCTTCAGGCCGGCGCTCGTTGCGTTGATGACCAACGCGTTGGTGGGGAGATCGGCAGGGATCTCTTGCGGGCTGAAGCCGTTCACCGGAATGTCACCCTTGATTGGTTGGAGCTGCGCGATGAGTTTATCGCGATTCGCGGCGGTGCGGTTGGCGATGTGGAGTGAAGCGCATCCGCGTTGTAGGCATTCTACGGCAGCGCCGCGGGCGGCCCCGCCGGCTCCAAGCAAGATGATGGGGGTGTTGGAGAGATTGATGCCGAGGTCCTCTTGCACGGCGGTCGCGAGACCGTAACCGTCGGTGTTAAAACCATGCCAACCAGCGGTGGTGCGCCGGAGGGTGTTGACGGCGCCGATGGGCTGGGCGCGGTCATCGATCCCGGCGATGCGATCAAAAGCCAATACTTTGTGTGGCACCGTCAGATTGAGGCCGAAAAATCCGGCTGCGTTCAGGCGATCCAGCGCAAGGGGCAAGTCTTCGGCGGGGACATCGAAACGGAAGTAACGCCATGAGGCGAAACGTTCGTCGGTCTCGCTCATTTCGGCCAGGGCGGTGTTGTGCATCGCGGGGCTGATCGAGTGTTTGATGGGGTGCCCCAATACGGCCAAGGCGGTGCCTTCGAAGGACCAGTTGTCGAGGTCGGCAAGCGTGAGAATGGGCTCCATGAACTGCGAAGTGCTGATCCGAGATCGTGGATTGTCAATCCGGCTGAGCCGGGTCGGCGCACGACGTGGTTACGGTGAGCTTCCCCTACATCACGTTTTTGGAGTAGATCGCCTCAAATTCGGTGACGAATCCGTCGAAGACACTCGCGTGCCGGTGATCTCCATTGGCTTCGAAGTGATTCGCCAGATTACGACAGCTTCGACAGAGGACTTCTCGCACCGGGGTTGGCACGAGGTCCGATAAGTCTGGTGATAAATTACGATCGCGAAGGAATACCAAAATTTCTTCGGGAGAGCGGAAGATTCCGCCATCGAATGCATCGATGAAAAAGGGGCGTTCCTCTAAGAAACAGCCGACCAAGAAATGGCCCGGTAGTCCGATCGGTTCCAGCTCCAATCCCAGTCGATGTGCGACTAGCAAATAGATCGTGCAAAGCGAAATCGGAATGCCCCGGCGATGTTCAAGGACTTGGTCGATGAAACTGTTTCGCGGGTCCGTGTAGTGCTCCACGTTTCCATGGAATCCCATTTCGTGATATAAAATGCGGTTAATCACCCGGCACTTGGCTCGGATGCTCGACGGCTCAATGATGAGTTCACGGCACCGGTTGGCGATGCGGTCGAGCGCTTCGCAACACGCTCCCGTATCCAGGTCGGGTCGCACCGTGCGAGCGATCATGAGTGCGCCGGTTTCTAGCTCGTAATTTAGCGACTGAATGAAATCCCGGAATTCGGCGTTGGGATCATTAAATCGGAGCTCTTCCAGATACTCGCGGGCGTGCCAAGCGAGGTGGCGATTGTTCCCTGCAGCCGTGTGGTTTAGAAAGTCTCGAGCGGGAGTTCCAAGCCGGGAGAAATATTGACTCAATTCTCGCCGCACAATCTCGCTGGAATCATCGAGCAGATTCAGCAAGGCGGTTTTTTGCGTGGGAGTTAGGAGCAACGTTTCCACGGTCCTTCAGACAATCAGAAACGAAAAAGGTGGCAAGAAATTGCCGGAAAATACTCGGGGTCTTTCATCGTGCTTCAACGAAGGGTCGAAGTCCGGCTTAACGCGCTCTTTACGCGAAAATTAGCGCCGACCGAATAGCGCGGTGCCGACCCGGACTTGAGTGCTACCCGCCGCGATGGCGGGAACCATATCACCACTCATGCCCATGGATAGCGTGGTCAGCGGAGTGGTAAATTCTTCGCGTAGGCGATCGCGGAGCTCTCGTAGATTGGAGAATGTGCGTTCGGCGACGGCAATGTCTTCAGAAAGGGGAGCGATCGTCATGAGGCCATCAACTTGGAGATGGGGTAAGTCGAGCGCGATCTCCAACAGCGCGGGAGCATCTTCCAGGTCGACGCCAAATTTGGCCGGATCGTTCCCTGCATTGACCTGGAGCAATACCGCCAATTTATGGCCGACATCAGCTGCCGCTGCGTCCAGTCGGCGCAAGAGCTTTGAGCTATCGACGCTCTGGACGCGGTCAAAATTCTCTACCGCCACCCGGGCTTTGTTGGACTGGAGATGGCCAATCAGTTCCCATCGTAGCGTTGCTTCGACTTGCGGCTTTTTTTCTACGGCCTCTTGCACGCGGTTTTCGCCGACTCCGGTAAGTCCGTAACGCGCGGCGAATTCGGGAGCCCACGGGCCATGCGTTTTGGTCACGGCCAAAAGCTCGACATCTTGGAGGGGCCGACCTGCGGCCTTGCAGGCGGCTGCGATCTCGGCGCGAACCGCATCAGCATTTCTCACAAACGTGGTGTAATCGGGAGTCATGAAGGGGAATTTATAATTTGCTTCGTGATAAGTTCTGTTTATAACTCAAACCCTAACGTCCGCTTCTTATGCAAATAGAGAACTTCAAGGTTTTCGCTGATCTTGTAGAAACGAAGAGTTTCTCAAAATCGGCCAAAATCAACGGTATCACCCAATCCGCGGTTAGCCAGCAAGCTCGCGCGATGGAGAAGCATTTTAAGACGCTCCTCATCGACCGCAGTCAGAAACAATTTCAGCTGACCCGCGAGGGCCAGTCGGTCTACGAGACAGCCAAGGAACTTCTCCACGGATACGAAAAGCTGCTCTCCGAGCTTCAGGAGATGAAGAAGGTGATCAGTGGCACCATCCGGATCGCGACGATTTACTCGATCGGACTCCATGAGCTGCCACCCTACATCAAACGATTCCTCCACGATTTCCCGTCGGTCAACGTGCGGGTGGAATATCGCCGCTCGAATTTGGTCTACGAGGACATCCTGCATAATTCGGTCGATTTTGGCCTCGTTGCATTCCCGTTGAAGCACCGTCAGATCGAAGCACTGCCATTTCGTGACGATCACCTCGTGCTTATCACGCACCCCGATCATCCGCTCGCGAAACGTGGCGGTCCGGTGGAGCTCTCGGAAATGAGCGGACTTAAGTTCATTGGCTTCGACCCTGACATTCCGACCCGTAAGGCCGTGGATCAGATCTTCCGCGACAACAAAATCGACATGGAACCAGTCATGGAATTTGACAATATCGAGACCGTGAAACGGGCCGTTGAGATCGATCATGGCGTGGCCATTGTGCCCCAGGCTACCGTGCAGCGCGAATCTCAGCAAGGGTCACTCAAAATGTTGGGATTCAAGGGTAAAGACTTTACACGGCCGCTCGCTATCTTGCACCGCAAGGGTAGGGTGCTTACTCCAGCGATGCGCAAGTTTATCGAAGTCTTGGGTATGGAGCTCAGCTCCGTCTCTAGACCGATGAAATAGCCAATATGCCCCAAAGGTTGTTTTTGGGGCATAAACCGGCACGGTGTCGCCTCTGATCTTTTGCTGATGTCGACACTGCTCACCGCTGTTTATTTTTTAATCCTGATGGGACTGACCCTTTACGGGGCGCACCGTCTTAAAATGCTAGTATTGTATTGGCGGGCGATGAAGCGCCCCGCGCTGGTTGAGCCTGATTTAGGGCGCACGCCCAAGGTGTGTATTCAACTGCCGCTTTTCAACGAACCCTTGGTGGTTGAAGCGCTGTTGGAAAAAATTTCGTCCATCCGTTGGTCCCGTGACCAATGGGAAATCCAAATTTTGGATGATTCCACCGATGACACACCGGAAATCATTAGCGAGTGGATCCAGCAAAATCCTGATAAGTCGGCTCGCATGACGCATGTTCGCCGGCCGAAACGCGAAGGCTATAAAGCCGGTGCCCTTAAGTATGGCATGGAGCTCACCGATGCGGAGTTTTTCGCTATTTTTGACGCTGATTTCCGTCCTGATCCTGATTTTCTCGAGCGTATGATGCCGCATTTTGCGGCCGATGACGTGGCGGTCGTGCAAGCCCGTTGGGAATTCGCGAATCGCAAACAGAGCCTGCTTACGCGATTCCAGGCTGTCTTTTTGGACGCGCATTTTGTGGTCGAGCAAACGGCCCGGGCGGCCGCTGGGTTGTTTTTTAATTTTAATGGGACCGCCGGCATCTGGCGCCGTTCGGCGCTTCTCGATGCCGGAAACTGGACGAGCGACACGGTCACGGAAGACCTCGATATCAGCTATCGCGCGCAGTTGCGCGGCTGGCGGTTGGTCTACTTGGACCGATACGCGGTGCCCTCCGAACTGCCGGAAAACCTGATCGCGTTCAAATCTCAGCAACGCCGTTGGACTAAAGGCGGAATCCAAGTCGCGCGGAAACTGTTAGGCCAGGTGCTGTCGTCGTCTTTGCCCGCACGGGTGAAGCGCGAAGCGTGGTGGCACCTCACCATCGGGCTGGTGCATCCGATGTTGGTTTCTTTTTCCCTGTTGTTTTTGCCCTACCTTTGGTTTGCGAGCGACCAGCTCGGAGCATGGTGGCATCTGGCGAATCCGGCGATCGTGCTCTTGGCGGGCGGAGCCCCGGTCGCGTTTTATGTGGCCGGTCAGTTTTTTCAGCGCCGCGAGTGGCGTGAAGGGGTGGGGTGGTTACTCGCCTCGCCGCTGTTACTCTCGTTTGGCTTGGCGTTGAGCGTAACGTTGTGTGCGGCATTTTTCGAAGGGCTGTTCTCCAACGGTGGCGAGTTTGTGCGGACTCCAAAAGGTGGACGCCATGTGCGGTCGGGAGGTCTGCTCACGCGGATGCGCAGCCGGACGTTCTTCGCTTCGGTTTCGGCCATCGAGATCGCATTGGGTCTCATTTTACTCAACGGAGCGGTGCAGTTTGGGGTGAGTGGTCAACCGGAAATTGCGGTCGCACTCACTCTCAAAGGCGTAGGATTTATGGTCGTCGCCTTTTTGTCATCGGGTGATCTTTGGCCGAGTTTTTGGCGACGCACCCCTGTGGAATTGTCGGCTAATTAGATTTGCCCGATGCGCGCTCCAGAAAATGTGAAACCCAATTCGAGGACACGGTGATGAAACGATTGACGGTAGCATTCATGAGCGCGGCGGCGGTATCTCTCTGGGCGGGTTGTGGTGCGGTTGAAGAGGTCCCCGTGGTTCCGCAGATCACCTCGGTTGCGGGCCCGGAGTGGTCTCTGGCGAGACTGGATGGATCTGTTCTTCGTTCGAGTGATCTGCGCGGCAAAGTTGTGGTTCTCGATTTTTGGGCGACGTGGTGTCCGCCATGCCGGGCCGAAATTCCTGGCTATATCGAAATGCAGCGTGATTTGGCCGGAGAGGATTTGGTGATTGTGGGCGTTTCGTTGGATGAAGGTGGGCCCGCGGTAGTGCAGGAATTTGCCGATCGGATGGGGATCAATTATGAGCTGGTGATGGGCGACAATGAAGTGGTGAATGGGTTTGGTGGCGTGCAGGTCATTCCCACCACATTCTTGATCGATCGCGAAGGCCAAGTGCGTCACCGCAAGGAAGGCATGATGTCACGGGAGGATTACGAGTCGATCGTGCGCGAGGTTCTATGATGTTGGACGGATTTCCCCATGGGGAGGGCCCGCCGAAAACCCCTTAACGGCGGGCCCATTATTTTCTGGTTGGTCTAGCGAGCCAACATCCATGTAACCCCAAAACCGGCTAGGCCGGATGGATTTCTAATTAAGCATTCAGCGTGCCAACTGGATTGGGACGGCCGGAGGAATTCAGTCTTTCGCAAATCGCGCCATTTCGGCGAGGCTGTCTGCGATTTCCCGATCGTTCCGAGTGATAGGCAGTTTGTGAGGTCCGCCCCACTTTTGGTGATGGCGCAACCAGTGTTCGAATGCCCCCGGCATCACCAGCCGCACATAAGGCGCCTCCAGGTTCCCGTTCCAGCGGCGCCGTTTATAACCTTCGTGGGCGTCCTGCAGGCGTTGATCCAAGTCGGCGGCGATAATTGGCCCCGTGGGGGTATCGACGGTGCCGGCCCGTAATTCGATCCACCATTCGTGGCAGCCGTAGTTTACGCCGAGTTCAGAACGACTGATAAGTGGTGCCACGTGAAAAATGGTCAAGGGCCACTTCTTCGCTCGACAAAGATCGGTAAGGGCTTGGATGACGTCTCGGGTGAACAAGTTTTCTCCGAATGTGTTCAAACGGAGATCAATTTGGCCCATTGGTAAAATCCGTGGTGGATTCACCGCGGTGAAACTGACCACATCTCCAGAGACGTGACGCACGAGTCCGGCTGGAGTTGTGAGCACCAGCAGGTAATTTATTTCCGTTTCCACCTCATCCAGCGGCACCGCTTTTGCGCTTAAGGTAGCAAGATTGGCCGGCGCATAGTCGTCGACGGGCAGGAATTCGTAATAGACCCCGGTCTCGGCGAGGAGCCGCAGTCCCGGAAGTGACCCCGGACCTTGAGCGGCAACAATGGCCTCAGTCGTGGCAAAAACTTCGTGCAGCATGACGTCGCGTCCGGCGATTTTCTTCAACTGTGCCCAAATGGGCCCCGGGAAGTCGCCGGTCATGGCCAAGCTTCGCAGGTTCGGCCAAATTCCGAGCAACGTTTTCTTAGGTTTCTCACCAGAGCTCGTCGACTTCAGAATTTGCTTAGCAAATGCGAACAGCCAATTTGGATTTCCCGCGATGAGCGTGATGTCGCGCTGGCGAGTGCGCTTAAGAATGCGCTCCACCATCGTGTCCCAGTCCCGTCGCAGCGCGATTCGCGAGCCGGGTTCGAAATAATGGCGGGCAATCCATTCGGGGTGTTGGACCGCGGCCAGAGTCGCGAGATCCGCGATGGCCATGGGCGCGTCTTCTTGGAGTTGGTTCGTGGGGACGTTGCCGCCGAGCAGCAGCACTCGCCCCAAGAGGGGGTAGACGCCTCCTGCGCGGGCGGTCGCGTGTAGGAGCGCGGCGCGATTTCCGGCGGCGTAGGACGACTGCATGGCAGCCGTCACCGGCACCAAGCGCGGGGTGCCGGTGGTCGTCCCGGCGGTCGCGGCGACGCACTGGCACTTACCCGGCCAAAGGAGATTAGATTCTCCTGATTTGATCCGCTGGATCCAAGGTTCCAGGTCGCGATGGTTCGAAAGCGGGATATTCTGTCGAAAATCGCCGGGAGACATCTGATCGTCGATTCCCTGTTCTTGCCCACGGGTGGTCCGGGCCAAGGATTTGAGCAGAACGGGCAGGGTGCGCTTTTGCGCCTTTGTGGCGCGGCGCTTCTGCTGCAGGCGCCGGCGAGTCAGCGTGGTGAACCAGTCGCCCGCAATATTCAGCAGAGGTTTATAAAAATTCGGCATCTCGAATCTTTGAAGGCCGCAAGGCGACGACGGCCGGAGCGGGGTCGCAAGCAGATTAGTTCAAACCACAGGCAGAAGACGGATTTTTACCGGTTGTTTGACGGATAGAGATGACTCAGGTTCACGGAGTGAGCGCCTATTCAATCGTGCATGAAGATGAGTCCATGGTGGTGGTTAATAAACCCGCCGACTGGTCCGTCGCGGGTCGTGAGTCCGCCACGGCTAAGCACAAAGGGGGCGTATTACTCGATCGCTTGAAAGAAGCGGGAGCGGAGGATCTCCTTCCGGCGCACCGGATCGATGATGCGGTCGGAGGTTTGGTGGTCTTTGCCAAGACCAAGACCGGCTTGGATTTTCTGAGCGGGCAGTTTCAGAGTAAAACAGTGCAACGCATTTACCGGGGTCTGGCGGTGGTTGCGACCGAGGCTGAAGCTACGGATATTACCTCGATGGCTCTGGTGCGTGACGCCCGGGGTGGGTTACCGGCCGAATTTGAGGTCAATTACGCACTGGCACCCGACGAACATGTCCTGGGGCGCATGCATGTTTACCGTAAGAAAGGCGGGCGGCCGGCTTTCACCGTTTTTCGCGTGTTGGAGTCGTTCGGTCGATTCGTCTGGTTTGAGGCTCAACCGGAGACGAGCCGGCAGAAGCAGATTCAAGCGCACCTGGCGGCGGTAGGCGCTCCCGTGTTGGGAGATGATGATCATGGACTGCCGGAAGTGCGTTTGCTCCTTTCAGGCCTGAAGCGAGGTTACAAAGGGCGTGAATCCGAGCGGCCAATGGTGGATGGACTTGCGCTGCTCGCGACAAAACTGACCCTGCGACATCCGGAATCGCGGGAGGAAATGACGTTTGAGATTGAGCTGCCCAAGCAGTTTGAGATCGCGCTGAAGAATCTCCGCAAATTCTCCCGCTGAGCCCGTTGGGGTATTGCTAGGACCGGAGCATCTGATTCGATGAGCGCCATGTCTTCTCCTATTAGAGTTACCGTTTGGAACGAGTATCGGCACGAAAAAGAAAACCCGAAAGTGGCGGCGGTTTATCCCGATGGGATTCATACGGCGTTGGCCGAATTCCTCGGCCGTGAATCCGACATCGTTGTGCACACAGCGACGCTTGATGAGGATGAGCACGGATTGACCGACACTGTGCTCGATCAAACCGACGTATTGATATGGTGGGGACACAAAGCTCACGGCGATGTGGCGGAAGCAATTTCCGAGCGCGTCGCGAGTCGCGTGCACGCCGGGATGGGCTTCATCGCGTTGCATTCGGCCCATTACGCCAAACCGTTCAAACGTCTGATGGGTTCAAGTTGTTCGCTGAAATGGCGCGATGATGGTGAAAAAGAACGCCTCTGGACAGTGCGCCCCTCGCACCCCATTGCCGCCGGGTTGCCCGAGCACTTTGAACTCGAGCAGGAAGAGATGTATGGCGAACCCTACGGCATTCCTGAACCCGACGAATTGATCTTCATCTCCTGGTTTGCTGGCGGAGAAGTTTTTCGATCGGGAGCAACCTGGCAACGAAGCCATGGACGCGTGTTTTATTTTCGACCCGGTCACGAAACCTTCCCTACTTACGCCAACCCCCACATTCAGCGCGTTATCATCAACGCGGTGCGTTGGGCGAAACCCACGGTCTGTCTCCCCGATAGTGCCCCCCGAGCCGGAGCCCTAGAACCTCTTAACTCATGAACCGATTTCTTCTTTCCCGAATTCTCCCCGCGACGATGTTGAGCGCGGTATCAGTTTCCGCGCTGACGATTGAACTCGATTATACCCACGATGCAGCTGCGACGAATTTCTTCGGCACTTATACTACGGCCAAAGGCGCGCTCGAGAAAGCGGCCTCTGATATTAGTGATGTGCTAAACTCATCGCTTGGGGCCATCACATCCACCCAATCGGAAGGGGTGACCGGCACGGTCAATTCGACGAACGTGACGTTTGATTGGAAATTCTCGTATACGAATCCCTCCACGGGTGGAGCCGAGGAGTTGACGACATTCACATCCGCTGCGGACACCATTAAGATATTTGTCGGCGCACGAAACTTAGCTGGAACCACGCTTGGTCAAGGCGGGCCGGGTGGCGCGGGGTTTACCCTAAGTGGAGGGGGCCAGTCAAAGTGACTGGGTGGCCGCTATGGCTGCGGCGGAGACGGCTTCGAACAATGTTTTCAAACGAGGCACCCAATCTCCGACCATTGGTAATATAAGTGGTTCTTCCACGTTAGGAGCCGTAGAGGGAGTCGGAGGAACCACCGCAAGTTACAGTCTCAACTACGGACCGGTGGTGGGGAATCTATGGTTTGATGACGATACCGACAACTCGGGCGGCACAGATGATTACGCTCGGTTGAGCGCGTTTTGGCATTTTGATCATTCGACTTCAGTGGCATCCGGGAAATATGATTTTTATACAGTGGCTCTTCACGAAATCCTTCATGCGATTGGATATGGCACCGGCACCGAGTGGAATTCCAACGTCTCAGGCACGACCTGGACGGGAGCCAATGGCGTTGCGACCCATGGCACGGGCGTCGGACTGATTGATGGCGGCGGAGCTCATTTAGCTACCAGTATTTCCAGCACGGCGTTGGACGGTGGAGCTACTCAAGACGTTGTGATGAGCCCGAGCATTTCCACCGGAGTTCGTAAGACACTTACCGACCTCGATCTCGCTATTTTGAAAGATCTCAATTACTCCGCCGTTCCCGAACCTGGTCATGCGGCATTAGTATTTGGTGCATTAGCGCTGGGGTTTGTGGGAATGCGTCGGCGGCGCCAGTGAGTCGAGATTGAGCTCGATTTTAGCCAAGTTGTTCGAGCGCGCGCCGCGCGCGCTGTTTGGCGGCTTTGTCGTGTTTTTCTTTGATCGGCATTTGCAGTCCCCGCTCGAAGTTTGACCGGGCTTTGGCCGAATCACCAGCTGCACGGTAGGCGAAGCCGAGTTCCAGAAAATGATTCAGGTTTTCCGGCTCCAGTTCGGTTGCTTTTTCGAGGTGAAATACGGCTTCGTCGATCGAAGATTCGGGTAGGCCTCCGTAGAGAATTTTGGTGAAAAATCGCGCGATACTGCCGAGTTCGTCGACTTCGCGATGCCAGCGTCCGAGCACATGGTGGGCCCAAGCATAATCCGGATTCAATTCGATGGCTCGCCGGGCATCCGCTTTAATGACTCGCGCCGCTTCTACTTTGGCTTGGTTGCTTTGAAGGGTGGCTATCTTTCCTTTGACCACCGCGAGTGAGAGCACGTTTACGGGGTCGGTTGGATCCACTTCCGTTGCCCGTAGGGAGTAATCGAGAGCAAGTTCAAGGAGCTGGATCTGGCGGGCCTCATTGTTGGTATCGACGGTCGAGTCTGAATACTGGCGGGCAATTTTTTGCAGCACCTTCGCATTGTCAGGCGCGAGTTTCTCGACCCGCAGCAACATCGCCAAGGCGTCCGACGTTCGGAGTTCCTCTTGAGCGCTCAGGGCCCGTTCATATAAAGTGGCGAGCTCGCCTTCCAGGCCGGCATCATTGGCTTGGACGAGGTTGCTCATAAGGAGCGCCGCCATCCATAGGATTTTCGATGTTACCTTCATGGTTTCACGAAACGATAGTGGCTCACCAGCCATTCCTCGCCTTTGCGATATCCCCACAGTTCAGCGCAGCTCATATAAAATACGCGCCAGTAGACCCACCATTTCCGGACCTGATCCGGACCATAAGTTTTGGCGAATAGCGGTTCTATTTCGTGCCGATGGGCATCCATGTTCCGGAGCCAATGCTCGGCGGTGCGTTGATAGTGTTGCCCATTTACCTTCCAATCCTGTTCAAGCTGTAGATTGGCTTGGAACTGCATGAGGAGGTCATGCGCGGGCATTTGACCACCGGTGAAAAAATACCGCGCCATCCAGTCGGAATCGTCTTTGGGCACGAAGTGGTAGGAAAGTTGATGATGGGTAAAAATGTGCACGAAGAGTTTCCCGCCAGAGTGTAACCAGGTGGAAACCCTCTTGAGCAACTCTTCGTAGTTCTTCATGTGTTCAAACATCTCGATTGAGATCACCCGATCGAACGTTTCGGTTTGAATATCGAATTCGTTCATGTCGGCCGTGATCACCGTGACATTCGCCAAGTTTTGCTCTGCCGCAGCCGCATCGATGTGCTCCTTTTGGGTGCGGGAGTTGGATACGGCGGTGATACGAGAGTTGGGAAATTTTGCGGCGAGGTAGAGCGTGATTGACCCCCAACCACAGCCGAGTTCGAGGATGTTTTGCCCGTCGATAAATTCTCCGCGTTCGGCGTAGAGGTCGAGCATGGCGGTCTCGGCTTCACCTAAGGTTTCCTCACCGGTTGGGTAAAAGCATCCGGAGTATTTGAGTCGGGGTCCCAGACAGTATTGATAGAATTCCGTCGGAACCTCGTAGTGTTGCTCATTCGCCGCGTGCGTCTGCTCAGCGATGCCGCGCGATTTAAGGTCAGTCACATACGCGGAACGATTGTAGCCCGATTCGTCCCGGATCCGTTGACCGAGCAGACGGCGAATGCCGGCGCGGATGGCAAAGTCAGGCAAGAGGTTCTTTTCAAGAAGCGTATCTATCATGATGAACTGGCAGAACTGCGGGAGGGCCCGGGAAAAAACTCGTTGGTGGCATCTTGGTAGGCTCGAAAGGAATCTCCCTTTGATTTGAGGGAGGATTCTTCAGCCATGGGCACGCCGGTTTTATAGCGGAGCAAATAGTAGATGGAGGCAGGAGCGATCAGGCCAATCCAACCGTATGTTGAACCGAGAGCGAAGACGCCGAAGCCCACCCAGATCATCCACTCGAAAAAGTAATTCGGATGCCGACTATAGTGCCAAAGCCCCACGTTGCAGACCTTCCCGCGGTTCTCCGGACTACGTCGAAATACCGCCAATTGCCCGTCTGCGAGGGTTTCGCCACAAAGTGAAATAAACACGATCGCGGTCCCGATTATCTCGACCAGATTGAAGGAAGGCTTCGCGTTGAAAACGGGGAAGAGAAAGGGGAGTGCCAGCACGACGATGCTGATGGCTTGAAGCTGAAAGAAGCCAAACATCATTGGCCCAAAATTGTCCTGCCAATCGGTGCGCAGCTGTCGATAGCGGCTATCCTCTTCGGGGTGATGCGAGAATACCCGTTTGTAGAGGTGCGAGCCCAAACGGATACTCCAGATCGATGCCAGGGATGCGAGGACCAGTTGTCTCATGCTCCAGCCCGATCCGCTCAGTGCATAATACCACGCCAGAGGGGTGAAGGTGTAAGACCACACCACGTCGACGATGCCGTAGTTGTTCAGTCGTCGGCAGACCATGAAGATCAGCGTAAACCAAACGATCAGCGCGAGCGTCGCGGTCCCAAGAATTTCCAATAGGCTCATGACGTTGAAGCGCTGGGAGACGTGTCGCGCAACTGCGCCAGACGTTCGATGAGCGGCCGCAAGGGGAGGTAAACGAGGGCGAACAGCAACGGTGCGGTAAGTAACCACGCCGTGAAGGCGTGCACGCCCGCCCAACCAAATGTTTGAATGAACTCTGCAAAGGAAAGTTCGGCGAAGCTCGAAATCATTGCCGTCACGGAGAATGCGTTTTCAGTTGCCCCCCAGACGAGCTCTCCACCGCGAACGTAGACGAGGATCATGAGGAGCTGAATCGGTCCCAGCAGCTGATTCAATACTTGGAGAAGGGGTTGATTTAGACGCAGCGCTACCCCGACCCCTAGGTTGAGGAGCGAAGTGAACCCCAAAAATGGTAGTAATGAACACACGGTGCCCACACCCAGGGTGTAAGTTACCCGCTGAGGAGTGACGCCCTGGGTCAGTTGTTGCTTGATCGGTGCGACGATCCGTCTTCGCCAAAAACCATGCTTGGGCGTATCCAAATTATTAGCATTCGCGGTCATGCTGGTCATGATAACAGAGGGCCGGCACCGAGGGCGTAAGCGGCTATTCCAGCGATCAAGAATCCCATCGGGAGACCGATCTTACCTTCTCGCTGTTGCGTGAAAACTTCCTTCAGGCGATCGCTATGATCGATGCGGAAGAGTTCGACCAGCATGTAGACGGCCATGGCGAAGTTACCCCACAACAGAACAACGGGTAGCCACAGTATTCGGGCCGCGAGTGATTGTTCCTTCCATGCCACAAACACGTAAAATGTGATGAACGCGAAGTAGGCGTCGAACAGGGTGGCAACGAACCACGGGTTGGTGAACACGTCACGTGGAATCCCGAAGATCGGCTGTTCTAGGCTCGCCCAAATGATCAGCGCGGACATCGCCGCGAAGATCCCGATAAACAAAAGACGGAGAAACCAGAGCATGAGAAGTGGTGGGATCAGAGATTATCCCGCGAGGAAGTTTGCGCGGGTGTGCACGGTTTGCACGACGGAGATATTGCGGAGACCGAAGGCAGCTTCGCAGTAGTGCAGGTAGTATTCCCACTTACGAATGAATCGGTCGTCGAAGCCGAGAGCGCGCACGTCGTCGAGGCGACGGGAGAACGCGCTCTGCCAATGACGCAGTGTGATGGTGTAGTCCAAGCCATGATCCTCCAGGCCGCGCAGCACAAAATTGCCCGATTGGGCGAGCAGTTGGTTGATCCGATTGGTCGAGAGGAGTAACGAGCCGGGAAAAATGTGTTTTTGGATAAAGTCTACCCCTTTGCGGAATTCCTCGTAGCGGCCATCCGGGCAGGTGATAAATTGCAACGCCACGCGACCCGATGGTTTGAGCAAGCGGGCGATGGCTTCGGCGAAGGCGGTTTGGTAGCGGTGGCCAAGTGCCTCCATCATTTCGATCGATACAATCTTATCGTAGCTCCCGGTGATGTCGCGGAAGTCTCTCAGTTGGACGTCAATCCGATCAGAGAGCCCTGCATCAGCGATGCGTTGGACGGCTAGATCGCGCTGCTCTTTTGAAATGGTGACCGTGGTGACCTTGCAGTCGTGATTTTTAACGGCGTGTATCGCCCAGCCACCCCAGCCTGTGCCGATTTCCAATACGTGGTCCCCGGTTTGAAGCTGCAGTTTTTGGCAAAGTGCCTCATTTTTGGCCGCTTGGGCTTCGATCAGTGGGGTGTCCACGGCCGCGAAATGCGCGCCGGAATACATCATGTTTTGGTCGAGGAAGAGGGCGAAGAATTCGTTGGAGAGATCGTAGTGTTCGCTGATGTTACGTCGGGCAGTCGTGCGATTGTTGGGCCGAAGGAGGTGCCCGAAACGATTGGCGATGCGCAGCAGGTTTACCGCGCGATCTTTCCAGCGTTTGCGTTTCGATCCGGAAAGCGTGGGGGCATTTTCAACGTTGTTGATAAACCATCCGATGACGGCCGTGAGATCGGAGGATTCCCAATCTCCGTCAACGAAGCTTTCGCCGAAACCGATATCGCCAGCGAGCACGCATTTTTTGAAAAATGACTCCCGCCGAACTCGAATTGCGGCGTGAGGTGAGATACCCATATTCAGATCCGCTTGAGGTGCCGGGTCGCCAAACAGCAGTTGGCCGCCTTCAGGTAATTCGATGATGAGGGAACCCCGATCCATGCCCGTAAGCGCATCGACGAGCAGTCGTCGGCTAAGACTGGCGTGGGCTCCGGAGGTGGTGTTTTCAGTGGAAGTGAGGGTGGCGGAACGAGAGTTCATGTTAATTGAAAAGAGGGGAACGGCGGGGTCAGGACTGAGGAGCGGGAGAAACCACGGTGTCGGTTTTGGCGGGCTCAGTGAGGGATTCGTGAGGGCGGTATAGATTGTTTTGATCCGCGGTGCGATGGTTCTTGGCAAACCAAGGCACGCGCTTGATCCAGAGCCGCAGGGCGTGCCAGTGGATCAGAAAGATCACGCGCAGGGTGAGGAGCGGGTAAGTGAAAATGAAACCCGCCAGCGCCCGATCGCTAAACGCCCGGGCGGATCCCGTGATGGCCGTCGCGAGGTTACGACGTTCGCCCTCGAGGTCGTCGATCTGGACGGTCAACCGATTGACGCTCGGCCGCAGTTTGAATTCGAACTCCACATCTACGTCGGAAAATGGAGAGACATAAAAATTCTTCGGCGTGCGGCGATGGAACCCTTTTTCGTCGCGATCGATCGCGCTCAGGAGGTAGGGTTTCATTTCATGAAATGTATTGGTGACCTCCACGATGCTGGCGATCAGTTCGCCGGTCGTATCCCGCACATAGTAAAATGAAACGGGGTTGAACCGATAGCCCAACATGCGGGGGAGGGTAATCAACTCGACCCGGACCGTGCTATCAGCCTCAACGCCATGCGTGTTGAGGTAACGCACCACACGCTCCTTTAACGTAGGTTGGTCGTCGGGTTTGTAACCATAATGGTTACTCGTAGCGCCTGCGGTGCCGGGGTGGAGGTCCTCGGTTAAGGGCAGGAAATCACTGGTGCGGAGACTGAAGAGGTTACCACGATCAACCGAAAATAGGCGGTGTTTCTGGTGCAGTTCAGTCAGTTCGTCCAAATCGATCGAACACATGAACAGCCGATATACGAACTGGTGCGCTTTGGGAAAAAAGCGCGCGTGCATGACGCTACATTCGTAAAATTTTGACCGCATTTCGCCTGCACTATGCGAGAATTAAGCGGGACCGCAAACTCTTGGCTAATAAAATTAGACATTAATTAGACATGACTGTTAATCAAAAACAATACATATCAGTAAATATATAACTATAAATTAGTTATAATGGAGATATTATTATACTCTAGTTGCTACCCCACGGGTCTTCGCCGAGCAAGATACTACACAATTGAACCGCACTCCAGAGGCCATCTTCATGGAAACCATAACGTTGGTAGGCGCCCACGAAGTAGGTATTGGTCGTGCCGCTGGCATCGGCATTGAGTCCCTCGATGTCATCCTGAGCGTTCAGCGCGTCCAGATCAAATAGCGGATGAGCATAGTTGATGGTCTGCTGGACCTGAGCGGAATCGATATCGGCGGCACGATTGATTGAGACGAAAAACTCTTCCTCGTCGCTCACTCCTTGCAGGGAGTTCATCCAGTAGTGGGTGGCGGGATCGATCCGACCTTCCGATCCACGGACGAGTTGATAGTTCCAGCTTGACCAAGCGCGTTTGGTTCGGGGCATTACCGCCGTGTCAGTGTGTAGGGTCGCGGTATTGGTCTGAAAGGCGAAACAGCGCAGAATACGAGACTCTTCCGGAGTGGGATTGACCAACAATTTCAGCGCCACGTTGGCGTGCGTGGCCATGATGACTTGGTCAAACGCCCCTGCTTCACCTTGGGCAGTCATGACGATGACCTTGGATCCGGTGCGCACGATGCGCGTTGCGGCATGACTGGTGTGGATTCGGTCGCGGAATGGCTCGCACACGCGCTTCACGTATTCGCGGCTGCCGCCGTCGAGTGTCCACCATTGGTGCTGGGTGCTGAGGCCGAGGAACCCGTGGTTGTGAAAAAATCGAAGCAAACTCGATGCAGGAAACTGCAGCATTTTTTCGGGTGGCGTGCTCCATACCGCCGAACTCATCGGCACGAGGTAGAGGTTGAAAAAATCTTCTCCGTAACCACGCGACCGCACGTAGTCGGCGAGGGTGACGTTGCGCAGACTCGGATCATCCAGCGCCTTGGTCGCATCTTTGTTGAAGCGGTTCACGGCCAGCAGCATTTTGATGAAACGCGGACTGAAGAGGTTCTTGCGCTGGGCAAATAAGTGATTGAGGGACGTGCCGCTCCACTCGAGACCGGACTCGTCATCTCTCACCGAGAACGACATCGAGGTCTTTTTGGTCGGCACTTTGAACTGCTCGAACAAGCGGCAAAGGTGTGGGTAGGTCTCGTGGTTGAAGACCATGAATCCGGTATCAACGGGAACGGTTCGGCCGGACTTGGATTCGGTCGCTTCAACGGTGTTGGCGTGGCCGCCGATGTGGTCGTCGGATTCGAAAACCGTCACATCATGGTGCGGATGTAGGAAGTGAGCACAGCCCAACCCGGAAATGCCGGAGCCGATGATGGCAATTCGAGCCATGGTCAGCTGCTTTGGGCGGCGCGGGTGCGCTCGACCTTCAGTTCCGGTGGATCGGTCCGTCGGCCTTCCTCAAGCACGGTTTGAGGCACGGCTTTGAAGCCCCAAATCAGTCCGGTCCAAGCGAGGAGCTTGAGGCCGTAGTAAGTGGGGTCGATTTCCCACCAGTAGAAACCGTTGCGGGTCGAGCTCTGATAGCGGTGGTGGTTATTGTGCCAACCTTCGCCGAGACAGATTATCGAGAGGATGAAACTATTGCGGGAATCATCGTCGGTTTTGAAGCGCCGTTTGCCCATGAGATGGGCCATAGAGTTGATGCACGCCGTGCCATGGAACAACGCCGTTGTGCTGATAAAGAAGCCCCAGATAAGAAGTTGTGGACCCGTCACGCCGAGGCCGGGAGCCCAAGCTTCCAAGCCAGCGCCAAGCCCGTAGATCCCCAAGGCGAATATAAGGGGCACGATAAGGTCGAAGCGGTTAAGAAAGACCAATTCGGGATACTTGGTCAGGTCCTTGATCTGGGAGTAGTCGGTCGGAAAATTGCGTTTGCTGGTGATCCAACCGATATGCGACCAAAGAAAACCATGCACGACGGGAGAGTGTGCATCGTGCTCGTCGTCGCTATGGCGGTGATGGTGGCGATGGTGACCGGCCCACCATAGTGGACCACGTTGCACGGCGGTGCCTCCCCACAGCGCGAGAAAAAATTGGCCGACCCGCGAGGTGCTGTAGGTCTTGTGCGAAAAATAGCGGTGATAAATTCCGGTGACCGCAAACATGCGCACGAAGTAGAGCGCGATTGCGAGGACAACGGCGAATGGGCTCCAGCCGACCCAGATCGCGCCCAGGCAGCCGAAATGGAGCGTAGCGAAGGGGATCACGCGCACCCAGTCGACCTTGTCGGGCTTCTCGAGAAGTTTATCTCGGCCCTCGGGACAGTGGTCAGCGTCGATCCATTGGACGAGTGCCGTGGCGATGCGACGAAGGCGGGAGGGTGGTTTGGGCACAGATGAAGACACGACGGTGTGAAAGGGCCGCAAAGGAAGCCCAGCCCCGATAGTTGTGCAAGCCGTCCGTGGTTTCAGCGGTCGATTTAAACCTGATAGGACTTAATTAAGGAGTTCGGGGATCGCATCATCGGGCATGATTTCCGCTCCTTCCCACCAGATGCGATTGTCTTGATACTCGAGAATACGGGACCTACTGCCGGGGGCGGGAGGGGCGTTGTAGGCGGGGATCCACTTGGCGAGTTCGGCTTTTTTGACGGCGTGCGCCGGGTTCGCGGCGAGGTTGTGCCATTCGTGCGGATCTTGCGTCACATGGTAGAGCTCCTCGGTGCCGTCGGCGTAGCGGATGTAACGCCAGTCGGTCGTGCGCACGGTATTATTGCCGGCGTTGTGAGTGGTGATTGCGGGCCAGAGGCGCGGGGCATCGGCATTGACGAGCTGTGGCGTGAGCGAGTGGCCCTCGAGGCCATCTGGTGCGGTGGCTCCGGTGAGTTCGGTTAACGTGGGGTAGATGTCCAACAACTCGGCGGGTGAAGAGACGCGGCCTTTTCCGATGCCGGGTCCGGCGAAGATGAGGGGGACGCGAGTTCCCGCATCCCAAAGCGTGTTTTTACCGGTGATGCGTTTTTCACCGAGGTGCCAGCCGTGGTCCGACCACAAAACGACGATCGTATTATCCGCCTTGCCGCTGGCTTCGAGCGCGTCGAGAAGCCGGCCGACCTGGGAGTCGACGAAACTCACGGATGCGAGGTAAGCGCGCACGATCGGCAACCACTCATCGTTTTCGATTAGGAAATCGAGTCGGGGTTCGGGGAGCGTCCAATGCAGGTGCCAAGAGGCGCGCGGGGTGTCGCGGCGATCATCCATGAGAACGGGCGGAAGCTTCAGGGTCTCGGTCGGGTAAAGATCAAACCACTTTTGCGAAGCGTAAAGTGGAACGTGAGGTCGACCAAAACCAACGGCGTAAAAAAACGGTCGCTCGTCTACGAGGTCACGTTCGGCAAGCAGTGTTTCTACACCCCAAGTCGCGACCGGGTAGTCGCCCTGTTCCTCGTCGGTCTCGGGATAGATGCCCCAATCGACGAGTTTGTGTGGCTGTGGTGTATCGACGAATTTCTTCTCGGGAAAGGGGCCAAAAAAGGCGCGCGGGCCGTAGGCTTCGAATTCCCCGGCCATGTCTTTTTTGGGCGGCTGACCGTGGTAGATTTTTCCCGCCAATGCGGTGCGGTAACCCGCCTTGCGGAAGGTCTGAGGCATGCTCTCGATATCCTTCAGGCTCGGCACATCGCGAAACCAAGGCGCGAGGCCGTAGATGCCGGTCGAACCGGGGCGCCGGCCGGTGATCAAACTGGTGCGCGAAGAATTACACAGTGGAGTCTGGCAATGGGCGTTGGCAAATACTGTGCCGCGTTCGGCCAGTCGATCCATGTGCGGCGTCTGAACTTGGGGGTGTCCGCCGAGTGGTCCGACCCAGTCGTTAAGATCGTCGATCGCGATCATCAATATATTCGGAGCAGAGGCGTGGGTGACGGTCACGAAGACCAGTGTGGCGAAACCAGCAGTGAATCGATTCATAGTAGGGACGGAGGCTGAGGTAAGGTGGGGTTGGACCTTGGCAGGTGTTGCGGACCTTGGCATGAAATTGGGCCGAGTGCGCGCTCTTTCTTGTGAATGATTCCGACGATTTTTTGATTTACCAACCGGTCCCGCCCGAGGCGGATGTGTGGGGCTTGGCGGTGGTGGCCGGGGGGCGCGCCAAGGTAATGCCCGGCGCGCAATATCCCCCTCGAGGCCACGGCGAAGGACATGCCTTTACGTGGGGGAATGGCCGGGTGTTGGGGGCGTTTCAAGTAGTCTGCGTGACCGGGGGTAGTGGTGAATTTGAATCGAAACCCACCGGACGCATTCCGATTGTTGCTGGATCAGTAATCGTGATCTTCCCAGGTGTCTGGCATCGTTATCGTCCCGATGCGCATACAGGGTGGGCTGAGAGTTGGATCGAAGTGGTGGGAACCACTGCGGACCGGTTGTTGGCCGCCGGGATTATCCGCCCCGAGCGCGCCGTAGTTAGGTTGGCAAATGCCGATACGTTGAGCGCAATGATGATCACGATCCATCAACGGCTGCAGCGGCGGTTGCAGCGCTACGATGCCGAATCCGGCGCGTTGGCCCTGCAATTGTTCAGTCGCCTCGCGGCCGTTCAACGGGGCCGCACTGAACCTTCACCGGTCGATGCGGCAATTGCGCGGGCAGAGCGAGTATTGCTCGAGCACTTGCATGACCCACCACCGATGCCCGAAGTGGCGGAACGGGTCGGCATGGCTTACTCGTATTTTCGACGGGAGTTTAAACGGCGCACGGGGTTTTCACCTCGGTTGTATTTACAACGACTTCGTTTGGATAAAGCACGGCGCATGCTCGGCACGACGCCGGAGTCCATCCAATCCATCGCGGATCGATTGGGTTTTAATACGCCGTTTCATTTGTCGGCGGCCTTTAAGAAAGAATTTGGAGTCTCTCCTCAGGGTTGGCGTAAAGGGGCCTCCAAGTAGCCGATTTTTAGACATTTATTGTTCTTCGCCTTAGCTTGCGCGGGACGACTCGGCCCGTTCGAATGATGTCGGATGGACGATTCCCCTGCGCCACTCGAAACCCCTGCGCCGAGCGCCTCGAATTCGATTAAACCCCGCGAGATCTTCGGATGGTGTTGCTTCGATTTCGCCAACTCTGCTTTCACCACCATCGTGATCACGGTGGTGGGCTTGCCGTATTTCAAAGCCGCCGTGGCGGATGGACATCAGTCCGCCGAAGGGTGGTGGGGCACCACGTTGGCACTCTCGCAAGTTTGCGTCTTGTTGTTCGCCCCGCTTATCGGCGTTATCGCTGATGTGCGTGCGCGCAAAAAGCGATTCCTAGCCGTTACGGCCATGACGTGTTCGCTCGCTACGGTGCTCTTGTTCGGGGTGAGCGAAGGGCAAGTGTGGTTGATGCTCGGACTCATTTTGGTGGCGAATTTCATGTTCTCCACGAGTGAGAACATCTGCTCCGCATTTTTGCCCGAGATCAGCACGCCGGAGAATGTTGGCCGGATTTCCGGGTATGGCTGGTCGTTCGGGTATTTGGGTGGATTGCTCAGCTTGGTGATTGCTTTGGCGATCATTAGCAGCGGAGACGGGCGGGCGCATTGGACGTTCGCGGCCACCGGCGCATTTTTCTTTGCGGCGAGTTTACCGACCTTACTGCTGCTCAAAGAGCGGGCGCAACCGCGCTCGTTACCGGCAGGTAAAACATATTTGCAAGTGGCGTGGCAGCAGTTTGCGGACATGAAGCGCGAGCTGCCGGAGCATCGCACGCTGGTGCGCTTCTTTGTGGCCATGACGTTTTATCTCGCGGGACTCATGGCGGTGGTCGGCTTTGCGGCGGGATATGCGACAGAAGTGCTCGGGATGGAGCAGCAACAGATTATCGGGCTCTTCGCGGTGTTGCAGATCGCCGGAGTCGCAGGCGCGTTTGGCTTTGGGTTTTTGCAGGATCGCACGGGCCCCAAACTCCCCTTGGCGGCGGCACTTGTGATTTGGATCGTAGCGTGTCTGTGGGCGTCCCGCTGTGAGACGGTGCGCGAGTTTTATATGATCGGGGTGTTGGCGGGGATCGGCATGGGTTCGCTTCAGTCGGCCAGCCGGGCGGTGGTATCAACGCTCACGCCGGAAGGCCGGTCGGGAGAGTTCTTTGGCTATTGGGGGTTCTTTGCCAAACTCGCGGCCGTGATCGGGACGTTCGTTTTTGGTAACCTCGTTTCCCTGACCGATTATCGCATCGCGATTGCTGCGAATACCGTATTTTTTGTGATCGGTCTGCTGATTTTACTACCGCTCAACCTACGGGGCAGCGTCAAAGACACTTGAACTGAATTCATCTCAGTTGGCACGGAGAATGCAAAGATGAAGGTAGCGACCGACGGTCGCTTTGCTAAATCAGGGCCTCCCCTGAAAAGAGTTCTTTGATTTACTGCCAGTCGAGAGGGGATTGAGCAGACATTTTTGTCATCGTAGTTGGGCGAGTTTCGCTACGCGTGGCAGATGGGATTTGGTGCTGTTTCAAGCAGGATCAAAAACACCTGATCACCGTGCCGCACTGAAGTGGGAGGTGAAGGTGTTTAACTAAACCAGAAAAACAAACGCCGCCCGGTCGTCTATCCGGGCAATCTAACATGAAAGTAGTAAAGGAACTCGTAATCGTGATCAGCTTCGGCCTGATCGGCGCAACCGCTTTCGCGGAATCGTCCGAACAAGCTTATATGAAGTCCTACGCTGGTGTGACTGACATGCCCGTGCCCATTAAAGTGGTGTCTCCCGACATCACCACGGTCCGCGGAGCGGAAGTCATACTGGAGTTCGTCATCAACGAGAACGGCGTGCCGCAAGCAATTGCGGTCGCCAAATCTAATGATAGTGAGTTGGCGGAAGCGGCCATGAAGGCCGTCGCCGAGTGGCGCTTCACACCGTTTCTCAAAGATGGAGAAGTGGTTTCATCGAAGGTTCGTCTGCCCGTAGTCGCGGATTTACCGGACTTTGCGAACGGTCGCTTTGCGCTCAACTGAGGGTCTCGATTAGGAGTATAAACTAGAAATCAACCGGGCCGTCTTGTTTTACCACAGGGCGGCCCGTATTCGAAGGAGAGTATGATTTCAGCTGGAGCTTGTAGGGACTTGTCGGATACTCGTGGCGATATGACGTTCAGCCCGACGCAGCACGCTGCGATCATCGTTTTCGCGTAACAAGGCTTGCTCGATTTTCTTCATCGACAGCGTGGGGCGACCGATGTGGCAAACCGGTTCCCCCGGCTTTACCGCGGGCAAAGTAGCCATACCCAAAACAATTCCATCGATTGGCGATATGAGCACGTTTTGCTCTTCACCCATTAACGTGGAATTCGAAGCGATTTCCTGGCCGGCGTGGACGGTTTGGCCGGGAGCGACATGGAAGCGAAGGATGCCGCCCACTTTGGCGCGAACCCAGGTGGTGCGATTGATCCGGGTTTGATAAGAAGGCCGAGTGGGCTCTCCCTTAGTCAGGCCGAGTTCGATCAAAACGTTACGAACGCCCCGCACGCCGAATTGCACGATGGCGGGTTCGATCTTCCAAGGTTCACCGGCTTCCACGCAGATGGTAGGGCAACCGGCGTTGCATGCCTCGCGTCGAAAGGAACCCTCGGGGCCGGCGCCGCTGAGTAGTAGCTCGGCGCCGAACGCTTCCGCAATGCGTCGAACCGCCGGATCCGTAAGTTTGCCACGAACATTAGGATAGTTGGTGCGCTGAATTGCCGCGGTGTGCAGATCGATGCCGTAGTCGCATTGGCGCACGACGTTTTCGAAAAATGCGTGAGCGACCCGAGCAGCCAAGCTACCGTTCGGTGATCCCGGGAAACTGCGATTCAGGTCACGCCGATCGGGTAGGTAACGCACGTTTGCCTCAAAGCCGTAGACATTCACGACAGGCACGAGAATCAGGGTTCCATATTTGAGATTCACCGAGTCCGTAAACAACAGATCGTGAATCACGCCTACGCCATTCAGCTCGTCGCCATGGATAGCTGCGGTGACAAAAACGGTAGGCCCCGGTTTCTTCGCGCGGATGACGCGAAGATGGATTGAGACATCGTCACCGAGGTAGGTCTCGGAAACCTTCAGCCGCAGATCGGTTTGGGTTCCGGGGGCGACTCGTTGGCCTTCCAGCGTGAAGGGTTTGCGTCGTGACTTGGCTTTAGGTTTGGGGACGGCGCGACTCATGCTTTGGATTTCTTGACGGTTTTCTTTTTCTTCTTCGCGGGACGCCGACGCGCGTTTAAGTCGGGCACCAAGTTAAGTAGGGCCGCTTTTTTGCCGTAACATACCAGCATGTCGCCCGCGAGAATTGACCGGTCGTTGCGTGGGTTAGGAATAACCACATCTCCCCGTTGGATACTGAGAATCACTATGTCTTTGTCGCGCAGCCCGGTTTCTTGAACACTCTGGCCGACAAAGACAGAATCCGGACCCACTGGAAGTTCCGCGACCTGATAACCACGGGCGAGCGTTAAACGTTGCTTGATGTCGAAGTCTTCGAATCGAACCTGATCCTCGAGGTGCTTGATAATCTCTCCGGCGATATCGAGCCCCGTGGCGGCTTCGATACCCTCGAGACCGGGAGAGGAATTGACCTCCATGATCTGGGGCCCGTCCTTGCCTTCGAGCATGTCAACACCGGCAACCCGGAGTCCGAGAATGCGCGCCGCACGAACGGCGGTCGCTTCGAATTCGGGCGATAGAGTGACGGATTCGGTGGTGCCACCGCGGTGGACATTGCTGCGGAACTCGGTGCCGACAGCGCTGCGACGCATGGCGGCTACGACACGGTCACCGATGACAAATGCCCGCAGGTCCTTGCCCTTACTTTCGGCGACGAACTTTTGGATGATTACCTGTTGGTTCGTGCTTTGCAGGGTTTCGATAATGGCTTCGGCCACCTTGGTAGTTTCAGCCAAAATGACGCCGATGCCTTGAGTGCCCTCAAGGAGTTTAATGACTACCGGCGCACCACCGACTTTTTCGATTGCTCCAAGAATGCTCTTGCGATCCCGGACAAAGGCGGTCGCGGGCATGCCGAGTTTGTAGCGACTTAGGATCTGCAGGGAGCGCAACTTGTCGCGGGACACAGAGATGGCGTGCGAACCATTGAGCGTGAAGGTGCCCATTTGCTCGAACTGACGCACTACCGCCGTGCCGTAAAACGTAACCGAAGATCCGATACGTGGGATAATCGCGTCGTAACTGCTGAGCTCTTTTTCTTTGTAGCCGATGGAAGGGCCGGAAGTATCCAAATGGATCCCCATCTTCATCAGATTGAGGGGTATGATTTTGTGGCCTCTTTTCTGGGCCGCTTCTTTGAGACGGCGGGAAGAGTAGTTTTTGGGTTCGCGGGTAAGGAGAGCGATTTTCACAGGGTTTTCTTTTTGGAGGGCGATTTTCGAGTGAGGTAGGTGCGCCCGGCATCGACCATATAGTGGGGGGAAAGAGCCGTCCGACCGATC
>JABIRI010000307.1 GCA_018667915.1 Opitutaceae bacterium
CCTCTCTCTTGAACTCTTCGGGGTAACTCGGTTTGCTTGCTGGCATGATGTTTCTTTCCTTTCTGATTCATCTGCTCTCGCTGTCCACAATCTAGGGGTAACCTCACTTCCGAGATGGCGGCGATCACGGCGCGACTCCGCTCGGCGGAGGAAGAACTGAACCGCCAGCGGGTAGCCAATTCTCAATTGCAAGGAGCCCTCACCACCGAGCGTCGCTCCCATGAATCCAGATTGAAGTCCTTGGAACGAGATAACGAGGCGTTGAATACCCGTCTACGTCAGGCGCAGAACACCTTGGATCAAATCGCGGCGGCGGCACGGGTATTGAATCCGGCCCGGGCGAGTGCTGGCGTTACCACCCCTTCTCCTCAAGTGCGTTCCCCGATCACGCCAGCGGGCCGACCAGCCGCGACATCCCAATCAACTGCTGCACGCACGCACGTGGTAGTGGAGGGCGATTCGCTCACCCGAATCAGTATGCTGTATTACGGCACCCCAACGCGCTGGCAGGCCATCTACCAAGCCAACCGTGAGACCCTCAGCGAATCCAACGCCCTACGCCCCGGCCAACAGCTGCGGATTCCGTAGCGGGAGGAGTGGGGTGAGGTGCTGAGAGGCAGCATTTCGGGCATTCCTCCTTCGCCGGTGCGATGGCGAATAGGGATCCCGATCACATCCCGGACCGGTGGTTTCGGTGGCGGAATCTCTCCTCGAGGGATGTAGATGGCGAAGCAAACCATCTAACATGTTTCACGTCTTGAAAGGGAATTGAGAAAGGGCCCGCTCGCCGAGCGCACCTGTTCGCTGATGTGAAATCGTGAGTCGGGCTTTATGCCCCGACAGCATCCTAGTGGCTATGTCGGTAATGCTCGCGGAGGGTGTCGCGGCCAAAATCATTCTCGAAATCGCGGTAAGTGGTGTGGTGGTGGTTCGCGTCGTTTTGGGTATTGGCGTATTCGATTACGAAGGTCGGACCTTGGATACGATAATAGTGCCCTTCGGCGACTTCGGTGGGGCCGGCCCACGCAAACATGAGGTTTTGCCAACCGTGGTCGTCGATGCGTTGGCGAGCCGCCTCCGAGATTTCTGTCTCGTGGCGGTTTAAGTAGTGGCGCACCAAGAATTCCAGGGCGCGTTGTTGGTCTTCATTAAGTGCGGAGTAGGGGATGCCCTCGTCGGCGAGGGGTTCCACCAGAGAGTGCTGGCCCGTCTTAATCTCACGGATCGCTTTCTGGGCGATGATGGCGCGTTTTTGCTGCTCCGGGGAGAGCGAGAGCAGGAACTTGCGACCGCGATCTTCGGCATCAGCCAAGACGCGTTTTCCTTTGTGTGGTCCGTTCAAGACTTTACCGGGATTTGCCCCCATGAAGAGCGGCGTTCCGGAGATGCCGTGCTGGGTGATGGTCTGGTTAACCGAAAGGTGATGCCCCTCGAACCGCCAGCCCCACGGGAGTTCGCCGGGAGTGCCGAAGATGGCGATCCAGTATTTCTCGGGGTCGCGGCGTTCGGGATCATTTTCGATTTCGGCAAGAATCGATTCGAGCTGCATGATCTGCACCGCTTTCATGGAGCCAGAATCGCTTAAAGCGGTGTGCAGAAGCTGGAGGGTATTGGCCCGCTGCACGGCGGTCATGTTCTTGTAGAGCGCGCCTTGCCGATCGAGTGGCACGTAGTGAAAGTTCTCGCGCTCATCATTCCCAAATGGAATCAACGCAGCTTCGCGCTTTTCTTCGTTCAAGCTCTCCAGTAGAGCGTTGGCGCGGTCCGTCATTTTCGCGATCAATTGCGTTTGATCGACTTGATGAGCGAAGACGAGGGGCGCGCAGGCCAAGGCGAAACCTAGGCGCAGGTAATGAGGGAAAAGGTGGGGCATGGCTCCTACCATGCTATATTTACGGCTGGCGGCAAGACTGCGCCGTGGGTCCGGTCAGTCGGACAAGGGACCGTAGCCGTAATCGCGAAACTTCTCGATGACGCGTCCCATTTCTTCGTCGTCCAAGATTTGAGGCTTTCCGGCGGCGCAGGCGCTGAGAAAGAGCTTGGCCAATGTTTCGGCTTCGGCGGTCAGGGAGAGGGCCTGATCCAGATCCCGCCCGAGCACGATCAGCCCGTGGTTGGCCATCAGTGCGGCGCGCCGTTGACGCAGAGCGGTCACAACATTGGCCGAAAGTTCTTCTGTGCCGAAAGTGGCATAGGGGGCGCAGCGGATTTGAGGACCACCGAAGAGGCCTATGAGGTAGTGGACAGCGGGTAAATCACGACCGAGGCAGGCTACCGCGGTCGTGTGGGGACCGTGGGTGTGGATGATCGCTTGGGCATCCGGGCGTTCTCGCATAAGAGCGAGGTGGATCGGGTATTCCGAAGACGGTTTACGGGGGCCAGAAATCTCACCGGTCTCGATATCCACCTGCACGATGTCGTCGGGTTGCATGCGGTCATAGGGGAGACTCGATGGTGTGAGAAAAAATCCACCCGTGCCGTCCCGGACGGAAACATTGCCGGATGAGCCTTGATTGAGGCCGCGCGCTTCAAGGGCGAGGCAGGTATCGATGATAGATTGGCGGGGGTCGGACATGTTGAGTTAGGAGCGCTTTCTCCTTCTTCCTTACCATTATCTTTCTCAACCTTCGAGGGGGGGGGAGGTGCGGCGGAATTTTTGAGGTCAGGATAAAGATGAAGACTAAAGAGAAAGAATAAAAATACGGTTAGCTCCGGTCGGGAAACAACTCCGATAAGCCTTCGGCGCTCGCATCACAGATCCCGCGTTCGGTTACGAGACCGGTGACGTATTTGGCGGGAGTGACGTCGAAAGCGGGATTCGCTGCGGGGCTGCCGGCAGGGGGGATCTGGATCGTCGAGACATTGCCGTTTTCATCGAGGCCAGCGATGTGGGTGACCTCTTCGCCGCTGCGTTCTTCGATCGGGATTTCGTTCACACCGTTGTGCACCGTCCAATCGATGGTGGGGGAGGGCAGGCACACGTAGAAGGGCACGTTGTTGTCGTGGGCCGCAAGGGCTTTGAGATAGGTGCCGATTTTATTACAGACGTCGCCCGATGCAGTGGTGCGATCGGTGCCGACGAAAACCAAATCGACTTGGCCGTGTTGCATGAGATGGCCGCCGGCATTGTCGACGATGACGGTGTGCGGCACGCCATGATTGAGTAGCTCCCACGCGGTCAAATTGAAACCTTGGTTGCGCGGTCGCGTTTCATCCACCCAGACGTGCACGGGAATGCCGGCATCGTGGGCTTGGTAAATGGGAGAGGTGGCCGTGCCCCAATCGACCGTGGCGAGCCAACCGGCGTTGCAGTGGGTGAGAATATTCACGGGTTCACCGGCGGGTTTTTTTGCGGCAATTTTTTCGATCAACGGCAATGCGGCTTGGCCGATGGCATGGTTGATCCCTACGTCTTCGTCGCAGATTTCGGCGGCGAGGGTGCGAGCGCGATCGGTGCGATCGTTTGGTGAGAGCGGATCCAAAGCCTCTTTGGCGCGGTCGAGGGCCCAGCGCAGATTTACCGCGGTTGGGCGGGTGGCGAAGAGTTGGGCGTAAGCCCGTTCCAAGCCAGCGTTCGAGGTGTCCGCTAGCATGGCCAACCAAATGCCGTAGGCGGCGGTGGCGCCGATCAGGGGCGCACCTCTCACGAGCATGGCTTTGATCGCGTGAGCAGCGTCATCCACCTTGCGCAGCGTCGCGATTTCGTAGCGGTGAGGCAGCAGGGTTTGGTCGATGATCTCAACCGAAATGCCATCGGTAGCGGGCCAAATGGTGCGGGTGGGATTGCCGTCGACGTTCATGGGGAAGAGTTGAAACGAAACGCGTGGAGTTTCAAGGGCCAGCGCACGGTGCGTTTGGTCCTTCGATCGCCCCAGATCACGCTGAGTAACGCAGCCACGGTGGGGATGGGATCGTGTTTGGTCTCCTCTCGAGCGCGGTGGGTGGCTGACCATGAGTCCAGCATGCCGACCAAGTTTTCGAGTTCCCACTCCGCCTCCATGACGAAGTTCTTCGCCATGATGCGGTCTGCGGGAGGTTTGATGTCGGCATACATATTCATCAGTGGCCCTCGATCGGCCGGCCAAAATCGACCGACTTTTTCGTCGTGATAGTTTTGTGTCACGGCATCGATGGCTGGACCGATTTCAGGCAGGCCATAACCCCAGTAAGCTAGGACGCCATTTGGTTTTAAAACGCGTCGGCAGGTGAGCCAAAATAGGTCCCGCTTGAACCAGTGCAGGGCCATGGCGACGGTGATCAGATCAACCGAGTCATCGACGAATTGAGGCACTTCAGCGCTGCCAACCGCATACGTAATCTTGGGATGAGGAGTAGCGTGTTCGATCATTCCGGCGCCCACATCCGTGGCGGTAACGTAGTCGAAGTGTTCGGCAAGCGATACCGCAGCCTGGCCGGTTCCAGTGGCACAATCCCATGCATGCCTATGCTCGGGGGCCAGATCGGCAATCTCCGCAAAAAGTTCATCCGGGTAGGTGGGCCGGTAGGAAGAGTAGGTCGCAGCAAAGGCTGAGAAGTGATCATTCCGTGACATGGGCGTGACTTTAAGCGTTCCTTGTCCGCAGTGCCGACTCATTCTTGATCGAGGCACAAAAAAATCCGGTCGGAATTTCGGACGAATTTAAAATGTGTTAACAGACGGTCGAGGCTATGGAGCGTTCCAAGTGTAGTAGCGGAAGCCTCCGTCAAACCGAATCAATCCGGTTGATGTATCACCATCATCGATTTCAATGTCTATAAGCTGCACCGTGGCGACGTCCATCGGGATGACAGATATCCGATAATAGGTGGTGTGGTTATCCCAATCCCAGGCACCGCCCAACGGGGTGTTTACCGTGAAGTCTGGTTTCGTCAGATAGGGAAGTAAATCGACGGGTTGAATCCCTTCAACGTAATCCTGCAGGGCAGTGCCGACTTCAGTTTCATAGATATCGATTGCTTTCTCAATCGTGCGTAAATCATTCACGAACGCATTCGTGAGAGCCTTATTACGCACTTTCTGAAAAGCGGGTATGCTCATTGCGGCCAACAGTCCAATGATGACAACCGCGATCATGATTTCGACAAGAGTGAAGCCGCGGGATAATTTCATCAGGGGATAATGGGGATAAAATTAGGGTAAAGACCCTATTTATAGGAACGATGACGCTGCAGGAGATCTCGATGCAATCTCCATTTCGGTGCCGAATCAGAAGGCTTTGCGCAGAAGGGATTAAAAAACCCGCCCGGTTAACCGGGCGGGTTTTTTAAATAGGAGGGTTTAAGGAAAGGCCGGCTAACTTAGCTGAGCTCCACGCCCTTGGTCTTCGCACTACGCAGCAGTGCATCGGCCATATCGGACGGAGTCTCTGCGACTTCGATACCACATTCACGGAAGACCTTGATCTTCGCTTCGGCCGTGTCTTCAGCCCCGCCGACGATCGCGCCAGCGTGGCCCATGCGACGACCGGGAGGGGCAGTCGCTCCGGCGATGAAGCCGGCGACGGGTTTGGTGCAGTTGTCTTTGATCCAACGGGCGGCTTCGACCTCGGCGTTGCCGCCGATTTCTCCGATTAGGATGATGCCGTGCGTTTCGGGATCTTCGTTGAAGAGTTTGATCACGTCGAGGTGATCAGTGCCGTTGACGGGATCGCCGCCTATGCCCACGCAGGTGGATTGGCCGATGTTTTTCACTGTGAGCTGGTAAACAGCCTCGTAGGTGAGGGTGCCGGAGCGCGAAACGACGCCGACGTGACCGGGCTTGTGAATATAGCCGGGAGCGATACCGATGCGGCAACCGCCGGTGGAGTCAGGTCCCGTGCCGGGGGTTACGAGACCCGGGCAATTCGGTCCGACGAGGCGCGTTTTGCGACCTTCCATGGCGCGCTTTACGCGGACCATGTCTTTGACGGGAATGCCCTCGGTGATGGCCACAGCCAAATCGATCTCGGCGTCGACACATTCGAGAATGGCATCAGCCGCGAAAGGAGGTGGCACGAAGATGGCGGAGACGGAGGCGCCGGTCGCAGCGGCGGCTTCGGCCACGGTGTTGAAGATCGAAACCTTCACGTCGCCGTGCTCAAAGATTTGGCCGCCTTTGCCGGGAGTGACGCCGGCGACGACCTGCGTGCCGTAGTCGATGGAGAGGCCGGCGTGTTTGCCGCCGAAGGCACCGGTGATGCCTTGGACCATGATTTTGGTGTCTGGAGAGATAAGTATGCTCATTTTTTAAAAGGATTGTGCGCTCAGGATGAGGCGGGTTGGGGCTTGCGTTTGTGGATCAGCAGCGGGTTGCCGTCGGGATCGGCGATGCCGGCCATTTCGCAGACACCGGTGTCCATGGGCTCCATGGTAATCTTCACGTCAGCGGCCCGGAGTTTGGTTATGGCGCCTTCAAAATCTTCGACTTCTAACGCGACGGTGCAGCCTTCGGTGCTCGGTTTCCAGTCGGCGGTTTTGCCGATGCAGAGGGCGGCGCCTCCGACATCGAATTCCGCCCAACGGGGACCGTCACCTTCGGGCATTGAGAACGTAAGCGTGAGACCGATCACGTCCTGGTAGAACGCCAGGGCCCGGTCGAAATCGCTCACAGCATAGACCGAGTAGGCTATTTCTTTAACTCCAATGCTCATGACGTTTAGACGAGTTTAACGATTTTCTGGGCGGCGTCGGCCATGCTTTCACCGGAAACGATGGGCAGTCCGGAATCGGCGAGTGTTTTCTTGCCGGCGGCGACGTTGTTGCCTTCAAGCCGGACGACGAGCGGGAGTTCGAGGCCGACTTCCTTGACGGCGTCGACGATGCCTTCGGCAATCACGTTGCAGTCCATGATGCCACCGAAGATGTTTACGAAGATACCCTTCACATTGGCGTCACCGAGAATGATTTTGAAGGCCGCGATGACTTTTTCCTTGGTCGCTCCGCCACCGACATCGAGGAAGTTGGCGGGGTTGCCGCCGTAGTGCTTGATGATGTCCATGGTGGACATGGCGAGACCGGCTCCGTTGACGAGACAGGCGATATTTCCGTCGAGCGCGATGTAGGCGAGATCGTATTTGGAAGCCTCGATCTCCTTCGGATCCTCTTCGTTGAGGTCACGGAGGGCGACGATTTCGGGGTGACGGAAAAGTGCGTTGGAATCGAACGATACCTTGGCATCGAGCGCGAGCACGTTGTCGTCGGGGGTGGTGATGAGGGGGTTGACCTCAATCATGGCCGCGTCGGTTTCCCAGAAGCAGTTGTAGAGGTTACGGATGAGTTTCGCGGCGTTCTTGGCTTCGACCTTGTTGAGCTCGAGGGCGAAAATCAGTTCGCGCACCTGGTAGTCAGCGAGACCGTAAGCCGGATCGACGAAGACCTTGGTAATTTTTTCCGGAGTCTCTTCGGCGACCTTTTCGATTTCTACGCCACCCTCGGTGGAAGCGACGATGACGGGCCAAGACGTGGACCGGTCGAGCAGGACGGCGAGATAGTATTCCTTTTTGATGTCACTTGCGACGGTGAAGTAGACGGTCTGGACCTTGCGGCCGGCAGGACCGGTTTGGATGGTGACGAGCGTATTATCGAGCATCTCACCGGCGACAGCCAAGGCTTCGGCTTTCGACGGGCAGAATTTGACGCCGCCCTTGTAGCCGTTGGTGAACGTGCCTTTACCGCGCCCACCGGCGTGGATTTGGGACTTCACCATGGTCGGGCCTTCGGGAAGGGAATCGAGAGCGGGGGCGAACTCATCGGCGCTCTTGGCGGCGGCACCCTGGGGGACCGGCACGCCGTATTGTTCAAACAGGGTTTTGGCCTGATACTCGTGGATATTCATGAATCTTCAGATTTGGCATGAATGCGGAGGCGGAGGCACGCCAAAAAGTGTTTTTGCGCGGGATTGCGTCAACGCACCGTTTTTGTCAGCCTTTCGGGCTTATGGAGTCGCACGAATTACTCAAGGAGTTGCTCAAGGAAACCAGTGCCAAACAGGTCTGCGCCGATATGGGCTTGTCGTTATCGCTCATCTATAAGTGGGCCGAACCTCCGGCGGACGATTCCGGCAGTGGATCTTCCAACCCGCTTGATCGGGTGAAACAGCTGATCGATTCAACGGAGGACGATCGAGTGGCGCGCTGGGTAGCCCAGCAAGCGGGCGGTTTTTTCATCTCAAATCCGGCGGCGATGCGGGAGTCCGAGGATTTGGTCCCGGCTACCAACGACATTGTGCAACAGTTTGCCAATATGCTCGGTGTCATCGCGGCGGCGGCGTCGGACCAGGAAATCACGGAAACCGAGGCCAAGCACATCCGAGCACAATGGGAGGGATTGAAGAGTGTGACTGAAGGATTCGTGCAAGCGGCGGAAGCCGGAAATTTCAGTGGCCTCGAAGCGGACTTAAAAAAGCACCACGACGAACCCGCGGCGTGAGAGCGGCAGGGATGTCGGGCGTGAAGCGCGACCCACATGTTGGTTTCGTGCGCCGGAGGAGAGTCGGGCTTTATGCCCGACTGTTTCATTTGTTGTGAGAGGTGCGGAAGGGGTGGAGGACGATCTGCTGCCGCCTGACCTAGGGATGACCATGAAAGTTAAGGTCAACATGAGTGGAATTACCGGGGCCAGCTATCTTGGTTTTGGAGACCAAATATTGACGACAATAGGGTTGAATGGGAGGACGGATTCAGTCGTGAAGGATGCTCATGCCTCCCCACTCCAACCCAGTCTCCTGGTCTTCCGCAGAGTGAAAGGGGACAGACGGTTTTACCCTAAAACATCGGGCAGAATCCCTGATTCTGTGGCGGTGAGATTGATCATGACCAAGATGGGCATGAGTAGAATTCATTCGGCCGTTTCCGGACTCTGATCGTTGGGATTTTGCATGAAAATCAATCATGCCAAGACGGTATTTTCATCGGATTTCACAAGAAAAAATCAGCGTATTAAAATATTTCATACAGAGGGCGATTTAGGAGGTGAGTATCCTGTAATAGAATACGATTAGTGGGGCAATAAATCACTAATTTTTGCACCGGAAAAATTCTGGCAACAGACCTGCTTATTGTAGGACCGGACTTCGTCAGGTTGCGTGCAGCCGGCGTTGATTCCGACCTTCAAACTAAAAAACTACAAATGACCAGATCCGCTATTACTAAGCTAGTCGCGCTTTCCATAAGCGCTGCTTCCGCCTGCACTTCGTTTGCCGACGTGGAGATCAATGATAACTTAAGCCTCTACGGTTACGTGACCGCGACGGCGAGCAACTCCGGAGAGGACTACACCGGTGGCGGCTCCAGTGACACGGGACTCTTGGAGGTAGACTCCATGAAAGTGCAACTCACGGGAACTTTCGACGACACCGTCGGAGTAGTGAGCCTTCATGCATTCTCGGACTACGAGCCGGTATTCCTCGATATGTATGCTACGTATTCCCTCGATGATGAATCGAGTCTCACGTTCGGAAAATTCCTCAGCTATCATGGCTACGAAGCATTCGATTGGCCCAATATGTTGCAGATTTCCTACTCGAATGATTTGGCGGGATTTATTCCCGCTTACCATTCCGGTGTGCGCTATGACTATGCTGGAGAGAATGGTTTCTCTGCTGGTGTCGCGGTGCTCGATTCGGTTTATGGCCCCACCTACTATGAAGGTGACCACGACTTAGGCGACATTGGATTCGAAGGATTCATCAAATACTCGACCGACACCACCAACGTTTACTTGGGCTTGGCTGAAGACGGTGACACGGACACCACCATGTTTGATTTCTGGGCCGACATCACTTTCGGCAACACATTAGTAGCCGTCGAATATATGACGGCTGACTCCGGTGGGTTGGACGCATCTTTTTGGTCTATTCTCGCGATGCCAGATTTTGGTGCCTTCACTACAACTTTCCGTCTTAGTGCCGGTGAAGACGACACCGTAGCACTCGGAGCCGAGTTCACCAAATACACGGTGTCCCCCGGTATGGCGATCACCGACAATTTATTCTTCCTCGCGGAGTATAGCTATACCGATTTCGAGAACAACGGTGGTGTCGAATCAGCGAGCTACCTCGCCGCGCAGATCGTATTCACGTTCTAAGTTCAGTCCGTCTTCAACTCATTCTTAAGGAACCGCACCTCGGCGCTGGTCGTCTGAGGTGCGGCCTCCCTAACCGCGCCATGTCGGATGCCGCTACGGCTTAATGTCTGGGCGGTCACAATTTACCTTTCACTCAATTACTATGAAGTTTTCCAAACTCTTGGCGGTCGGCGCTCTCAGCCTTTCCGCTCTCATCTCCTCAGTGCAAGCTGCCGAATCCGTTAAGGTCGGCGTGTTGCACTCCTTGTCCGGCACGATGGCGATTAGCGAAACGTCACTGCGCGATATTCTCCTTTTTACCTTCGATGAAATTAATGCCAAGGGTGGCGTGCTCGGCAAAAAAATCGAACCCGTCGTCGTCGATGGTGCATCTGACTGGCCGCTCTTTGCGGAGAAGGCCAAACAACTGCTCGAACAGGATGAGGTTGCCGTGACCTTCGGATGCTGGACCTCCGTGAGTCGCAAGTCGGTTCTTCCCGTTTACGAGAAAAACAATGGTCTGCTTTTTTACCCGGTGCAATACGAGGGGGAAGAGGAAAGCCAAAACGTCTTTTATACCGCGGAAGCAGTGAATCAGCAGGCTACTCCTGCGGTCGACTATCTGCTGGAGCAAGGCTACACGAAGTTCTACCTACTCGGCACCGATTACGTATATCCTCAAACTACGAACTTGGTGCTTTTGGAGTATCTTCTGAGCAAGGGCGTGCCGATCGAAAATATCGGCGGTGGTTTCCGTCGTGACGGAGATGGCGACGTGATCTCGGCCGGTAAATACACCGGGTTTGGACACACTGACTACCAACAGATTATTTCTGAAATTAAGCAGTTCGCAGCTGGTGGCGACACCGCCGTGATCAGCACGCTGAATGGTGACACGAATGTGCCATTTTTTAAGGAATACGCCGCCGCCGGCCTCAGTGCTGAGACGTGTCCGGTTGTCTCATTCTCCATCTCTGAGGATGAGTTTCGCGGACTGCCCGCTGATCAACTCGTGGGGCAACTCGGTTGCTGGACTTACTTCCAATCCATCGAGAGTCCAGCCAACGAGAAATTTGTCGCCGACTTCCAAGCTTGGTTGGCTAAGAGCAATGTGACCGGCTTGGTCAAAGAAGGTCGAGTGACTTGCTCGCCCATGGTGCTCAGCTACGCCGGAGTTTATCTTTGGAAAGCAGCGGTCGAAAAGGCCGGTTCGTTTGACGTGGATAAAGTGCGCATGGCGCTCAAGAGCGGACTGTCGTTTGATGGACCCGGTGGCACCGTCACCACTCAGCCTAATATGCATCTGACCAAGAATGTGTTCATTGGTGAGACCAAGGCCAACGGCCAGTTCGAGATCCTCGAAGAATTCGAGGGCGTCTATGGCGAGCCAT
This sequence comes from Opitutaceae bacterium, assembly GCA_018667915.1. Classification (GTDB taxonomy): domain Bacteria; phylum Verrucomicrobiota; class Verrucomicrobiia; order Opitutales; family Opitutaceae; genus Actomonas. Next base: position 11,433 of record JABIRI010000307.1, read on the forward strand.
GGCTCAAGGGTAAGTTCAAATAGATCAATCTTAGACTTTGTGGGCGTCTTTAATCTTCCGCCCATGGAACTGTAGTTGCCGGGGTGGGTTGTTTTCAACCCACCCCGCTTCGTTGGCACAGATCTAGCAAAGGGTTCGATTCGGATGAAAATCATTCACACTCATCGTTGGTTGGTCATTTATGCGCTGTTATTATGGGGCGGAAATTCTGTGGGAGCCGCAACCTCGAGAGAGGTGATTGCGGAGGCGATGCTCGCCTCGAATGACCGAGAAAAAATTGCGATCATCGATACGCTCGCGGGGCTGGGAGATGCCGACCTGGCCGCACTCTTGGCGGCGTGGAAACGCGATGAGCTCTTCGTTTTTTCTGATACAAACGGAAGTAAGACTCCGGTGCTCATCCCCGGGGGGCAGGATGCATTTGATACGGCGGTGCCGCAGACGATTTTAGGCCAAGTGATATTGGTCGATGGGAGCGGGGAGGTGGTCGTGCCCACGAGAGACACGATGGATCGCGTGCGGCACAATAATCGGCTTCGACGCGCAATGAAGCGCGTGCTTGATTTGATGGATTTGGGTTCGGAAGCAGCCGGAAAACGGCTGCAGGCGGTGCAGACGATCGGATTTTCCCGAGACTTGGATAATTTGCCGGTTTTAGAGGCGCGTCTGGCAATCGAAGAAAACGGCCAGGTGCATCAAGCGCTCCGGCAAGCGATCGCGTTGGTGCAACTCAATCACGCGGAACCTGTGGTGCGCCTGGCTGCGGTGAAGGAGTTGGGGAAAATTCATAGTCTATCGAGCACCGATGCGCTCACTTCGATATTGGCTGACGCGACCAAGGCAGGAGATCAGGCATTGGTCGCGGCGGCTACGTCCGCGCTAAGAGAGGTGGAGGAACATCGTTCGGTGGTTGATTTTGTGGGCACGATATTTCGTGGCCTGAGCTTGGGCAGTATTTTGCTCGTTGTGGCATTGGGGTTGGCGATCACTTTTGGACTGATGGGGGTGATCAATATGGCTCATGGCGAGATGATCGCGGTGGGAGCCTACACGACCTATTTGGTGCAGAATATCTTTGGTGCGGGTATCGTAATACCGGCCTTTGGACTCAGCATCGGAATCCCGGGCATGAATCTCGAAGGGTGGGGCTACGAACTGTATTTTGTGGCCGCGGTGCCGGCCAGTTTTCTGATGGCGGCGCTAGTGGGGATAGCGTTGGAACGCGGGATTATCCAGTTTCTGTATCGGCGGCCGTTGGAAAGTTTGCTTGCGACGTGGGGTGTTTCACTCGTGTTGCAGCAAGTCTTCAAATTGATGTTTGGGGCCAACAACGTCCAGGTCTCGAGTCCCTCCTATCTGAGTGGCAATTGGACCGTGGCGGATATCGTTTTTGGTTGGAACCGGGTATTTGTGATCGGGTTCGCCATACTGATCGTTTTTGGGGTCTGGCTCGCACTCAATAAGACCTCACTTGGTTTGCTCATCCGCGCGGTGATGCAGAACCGTAGCATGGCCGGCTTCATGGGCGTGCGCACGGCCCGGGTGAATATGTTGACGTTTGGGTTGGGGAGTGGCTTGGCGGGCTTGGCAGGAGCGTTTCTTAGTCAAATCGGCAATGTGGGGCCGTCGTTGGGACAAGCCTACATTGTGGATTCCTTCATGGTAGTCGTGGTCGGCGGGGTGGGTAATATCGCGGGCACGGTGATCAGTGCATTTGGCATCGGAGGCATTGATCAGGTGCTGCAACAATACCTGCCGGTGTGGGCGCCGGGACTCGGGTGGGTGCCATTCTTCGGGGGTTTCCTGCAGAATCTTGCTCAGGATTCCTCCGTCTTTGGCAAGATCTTGGTGCTCGCATTTATTATTCTGTTTTTGCAGTGGCGTCCGGCGGGAATCTTCGCGCGCAAAGGTCGTCAACTCGATGAATAGATCATGATCGCTCAACCTGATAACTCTCGTCTTAAGACCGAGCTGATCATCGCGGGGATGATCGCGTTTTTCATGCTCGTCGTGATGCCCATCCTCAATGCGCAGGGCATCATTAGTAATTTCACGATCAATCTCTGGGGCAAATACCTGAGCTACGCGTTGCTCGCGATTTCGGTCGATCTGCTGTGGGGGTATACGGGGCTGCTGAGTCTGGGGCAGGCGTTGTTCTTTACCCTAGGAGGTTACATGCACGGCATGTATCTGATGCGAATGATTGGAGACTTGGGCCAATATCAGCAACCGATTCCTGATTTTTTGGTCTTTCTCGGATGGACAGAATTACCGAATTTCTGGAAACCGTTTTCCAGTTTCCCGTTTGCGTTTGGCATGGTGCTTTTGGTGCCGGGAATCGTTGCGGGGATTTTCGGTTTTTTCGCGTTTCGGTCGCGAATTAAGGGCGTGTATTTTTCCATCCTGACGCAGGCGCTGACTTATGCGGCGGCGATCATGTTTTTCCGCAATAACCTCCTCTTGGGCGGAAATAATGGTTTCACGGATTTCAAGTTCATTCTGGGATTCGACATTCTCAGTGCGACAACCCAGCGGTGGCTTTATATTGCGACTGGCGTTACCTTGTTGGGCGTCTACGCGCTTTGCCGGTGGCTGAGCAAAACCAAATTTGGTCTGGTGCAGCGGGCGATTCGCGACGGCGAGAATCGGGTATTGTTCAGCGGCTATGCCGCAGCGGACTACAAACTGTTCGTCTTCGTTTTGAGTGCGATGATTGCCAGTGTGGCCGGAGCGCTTTACGTGCCACAGGTGGGTATCATTAACCCGGGAGAAATGGTCCCGGCGAAATCTCTAGAGGCAGTGGTGTGGGTAGCGGTCGGCGGTCGCGGAACGTTAGTGGGGCCGATTATTGGGGCGATCTTCATCAATGTGCTGAAGAGCTGGGCGGCCCGAGCTTTCCCGGACCTGTGGCTCTTTCTGTTGGGAGGATTGTTTATCCTCGTGGTCATATTCCTGCCGGGCGGGCTCGTAAGTCTACCCGAACGTCTTCGCCCGGTGTGGGCTAAGATTCGCAGCTGGTTTCCCAGTCGGGCGGTAGCGGTAACGGCTCCTGCTGACTCCGACTCGAACCCGACTAAACTTAATTAAATGTCGCACCCGATTCTCAACGTCGAAGACGTCTCCAAAAGCTACGACGGCTTCAAAGCGATCTCCGATCTTAACTTTTATTTATTCGAAGGCGAATTACGCACCGTAATTGGTCCTAATGGCGCGGGTAAATCGACCTTCTTTGATTTAATCACCGGAAGAGCCAAACCCGATATGGGTCGTATCCAGTTCTTCGAAGACGATCTCACTCAACTGAACGAATACGAAATCAACCGGCTCGGAATCGGAAGAAAATTTCAGGCTCCCAGTGTGTATCGTAATCACACCGTTTGGGAGAATTTATTGCTCTCACTCAGCGGAACCCGAGGCGTGTTTGCAGCCTTGTTTCATCGTCTATCCTCCGATCAACGAGATCGTATCGATGAACTACTGAAGCTCATTCGCCTTGATGAAAAACGGGATCTCCATGCTGAGCAATTGTCTCACGGTGAGAAGCAGTGGTTGGAGATTGGAATGCTCCTCGCATCCGACCCCAAAGTATTGCTAATCGATGAGCCGGCGGCGGGCATGACCGATGAGGAGACGCATCGCACAGGCGAGCTCCTGCTTTCATTGGCGGGTAAACACAGCCTCGTCGTGGTCGAGCACGATATGACTTTTGTTAAACAGATCGCCCAAGACACGGGGGTCACCGTGTTGCACCAAGGTTCGGTGTTATTCGAAGGCAAATTTGATGAAGTTCAAGCCAACCCTCAAGTGCGCGAAGTCTACCTAGGGCGCGGCAAACACGAACCTTGATGATCATGGATGATTCCTCACAGACAGTTCTATCGGTAGAGGCTCTCGAGACTGACATCGCAGGCTCGCGTATTTTGCGGGGGGTGGAATTGACCGTGAATGCCGGTGAAGTGGTTGCCCTGATGGGCCGCAACGGAGTCGGAAAAACCACGACGCTTCGCTCTATCACCGGTGGGCTGCCAATCAGCGAGGGAACGATAACGCTTGCGGGGAAACCAATTCACCGTTTGGCGGCGGACGCGCGGGCGCGCATGGGTATTGGATATGTTCCTCAAGGTCGGGATATTTTTCCGCACCTTTCCGTGAGTGAAAATCTGCAGATTGGTTTGGTGGTGCATGGCATTAAGGGCCAAGCCGCCCTCGCCGCATTGGAGCGGGTTTACGATTTGTTTCCCGTGCTGAAGGAAATGCTGAGTAGAAAGGGAGGCGTATTGTCGGGTGGTCAGCAGCAACAATTGGCGATCGGGCGCGCGCTCCTGACCAATCCCAAATTACTGATTCTGGACGAACCGACCGAGGGCATTCAACCATCGATCATTGATCAAATCGGTGACACCTTGCAGAAACTGAAAGTCAACCCGGTGCCGGAAGAAGAAATCACCCGAGCAAGTCGAAAGGAAGCAGCCGAGATATTCGAAGCAGTTAAGAAGCTGCGAGAAGATCAAGCCCTCGCGATTTTGCTGGTTGAGCAGTATGTTGATTTCTGTCGCGAGGTGGCTGATCGATTCTATGCGATGGATCGAGGCGTGATCACGATCTCCGGTGCAATTGCCGAACTGACCGACGAGGTTGTTGAAACTCACCTGCAAGTTTAGCCCATTCCTGAATTATGCATTTAACCCCTAGAGAACGAGAAAAACTGATGGTCGTGGTTGCGGCTGATTTAGCCCGTCGTCGGCAGAGTCGCGGACTGAAACTCAACCATCCGGAAACAGTCGCCATTATTACCTACGAAATCATGGAAGGGGCGAGGGACGGTAAATCGGTGGCCAGTCTGATGAGCTACGGCACGACCATTCTTAAGCGAGAGGATGTGATGGACGGCATCGCGGAGATGATCCCTGACGTCCAGGTTGAAGCGACTTTCCCCGATGGCACCAAACTCGTGACGGTGCATCAGCCAATTCGATGATTTAGCCATGATACCCGGAGAAATAATTCCCGCCACAGGACCCGACATTCCAGCCAACTCAGGGTTGGATACTTTGACAATGCGAGTGACCAATACAGGTGATCGACCGGTGCAGGTGGGGTCGCATTTTCACTTTTATGAGGTGAACGAAGAGCTAGCGTTTGACCGGACGGAAGCCCGTGGGTTTCGGCTTAATATCCCGGCTGGAACGGCGGTGAGATTTGAGGCGGGCGACATTAAAGAAGTCGAGCTTGTTGCGCTGGCCGGAACGCGCGAAGTCTTTGGTTTGAATGGAAAGATCAATGGTCCGCTTTGAACCCAGATCGTGATTCGTTTTTTTTAAATTATTATCTCGTAGACTCCTATGTCCCTTAATTTATCCCGCCGACAATATGCCGAGATGTTTGGTCCCACCACCGGGGATCGAGTGCGTTTGGCTGATACTGAACTTTTTGTGGAAGTTGAACGCGATCTGGTCGCGGAGGGCGGCGGATATGGGAACGAAATTAAGTTTGGCGGGGGTAAAGTCGTTCGCGACGGCATGGGGCAATCCTCCACGGTGTTGGACGCCGAATCGCTCGATCTCGTGATTACCAATGCGTTGATACTGGACCCGATACTGGGCGTGATTAAGGCCGATATTGGAGTGAAGCAGGGAGTGATTGTCGGTATCGGGCACGCGGGTAACCCGGGTATTCAAAGTGGGATTGGTTCCGTCTACGCTGATCCGGTGACGGGGAAGAAGGATCCCATGATTGTGGGAGCAGGGACTGAGGCGCTCGCGGCGGAGGGAAGTATAGTGACCGCTGGAGGAATTGATCCTCATATTCATTTTATCTGTCCGCAACAGATTGACGAAGCCATCAGCTCCGGACTTACCACGATGATTGGTGGTGGCACGGGACCGGCGCATGGCACGTTGGCGACCACCTGCACCCCGGGTGAATGGAACATTCATCGTATGCTCGAAGCGGCGGAGGGGTATCCGGTCAATTTGGGATTCCTGGGGAAGGGGAATTGCTCAACTCCAGATCCTCTGCGGGAGCAAGTGAACGCCGGCGCGATGGGGTTGAAACTGCATGAAGACTGGGGACCAACTCCGGCCGCGATTGATACTTGTTTGGGAGTGGCCGATGAACTCGATGTGCAGGTGGCGATTCACACTGATACCCTTAACGAAGCCGGATTTGTGGAGTCGACCCTCGGGGCCTTCAAGGGGCGCACCATTCACACGTTTCATTCCGAAGGAGCAGGAGGCGGACATGCGCCGGACATCATTCGAGTCTGCAGTGAGCCCAACGTGCTCCCGTCCTCGACCAATCCGACACGTCCTTTCACCGTCAATACCATCGATGAACACCTCGATATGCTGATGGTGTGTCATCATTTGGATTCCAAGATTCCTGAGGATGTTTCCTTTGCGGAATCACGGATTCGACCCGAGACAATCGCGGCGGAGGATCGGTTGCATGATTTGGGTGCGATTTCGATAATGTCTTCTGATTCTCAAGCGATGGGTCGTATTGGTGAGGTGATCAGTCGCACTTGGCAGACTGCGCACAAGATGAAGGTGCAGTTTGGGAAACTGGCTTCGGATAAACATCCCGCTGCCGATAATTTTCGGGCTCTACGTTATTTGGCTAAGTATACGATCAATCCGGCTATTGCGCAGGGAATCTCACATTGTGTGGGTTCGATCGGGATCGGAAAGCTTGCTGATTTGGTGTTGTTTAAACCGGCATTCTTTGGGGTGAAACCCGAGCTTGTGCTCAAGGGAGGATTTATTGCGTGGGCAAATATGGGCGACCCGAATGCGTCGATTCCAACTCCTCAACCAACCTTTTATCGACCTATGTTTGGCGCCTCTGGAAAAGCGTTGAGCTCCACGTGTCTGACGTTCGTGAGTGAGGCTTCATTGGAGTCCGAGCGAGGTCCGAAAAAACTTGGACTTTCGCGGCGCTTGGAGCCCGTCAGTCATTGCCGAGGAATCGGGAAAAAGGACATGGTTCTCAATGATGCGATGCCAAAGATCGAAGTCGATCCCGAGACCTATATGGTCAAAGCCGATGGTGAACACTTGACCTGCGAGCCAGCGACAGAATTGCCGTTGGCGCAGCGGTATTTTCTATTCTGATACGGACTGAGATTGATTACGTTAGTATGCAAGTTGCTCATAATGAGCGGATTTCATACTGACATTCATAGTCGAATTTGTTGAGGAAAATTCTAGTAGGCAGCGGTGAAAGGGAGAAGCTGGCACAGCTTGTGCTTAGCACGTGGAACCTTTGGGTAACACAAAAACAAGAAAAAGTATTACACGATGAACTTACTTCTCCGTCCTATTGCGCGGCTCGCGCTCACGGCGACCGCTACTGTCGGTCTCCTCGTATCCTCTCTCTCGGCAGCACCCATCAAAATCGGTTACAGCGATTGGCCGGGGTGGATGCCCTGGGAAATCGCCCTTAAAAAAGGCTGGTTCCAAGACGCGGGAGTCGAAGTCGATTTCCAGTTTATGGACTACGTTGAGTCCATGGATGCTTATGCCGCTGGTGCTCTTGATGCGGTCTCGATGACCAATGGTGATGCCTTGGTCACGGGCGCAACGGGTAAGCCCTCGATTGCCGTTATCTGCAATGATTACTCAAACGGTAATGACATGTTGATCGGTCGAGCCGGTTTGAATTCGGTTAAAGACTTGAAAGGGAAAAAAGTAGGAGTGGAAGTGGGGTTCGTTTCCCATCTACTGCTGCTCACGGCCTTGGAAAGTGTCGGGCTGTCGGAAGACGATGTTGAAGTCGTCAACGTGCCCAATGGCGAGGCGCCGCAAGTGCTAGCCAGTGGTGGAGTGGATGCCGTCTGCGCGTGGCAACCGAGTTCGGGTCAAGCACTCAAGCTGGTGGACGGATCCAAAACACTTTTCACTTCGGCGGATGCTCCGGGCATCATCTACGACTTACTTTATGCTTCGCCCGAGAGTCTCGAGTCCCGTCGCGATGACTGGAAGAAGATCGTGGGCGTTTGGTATAAGACCGTCGATTTCATGAAGGATGAAGACAATCTTGACGAGGTTCTGGATATCATGGCGGCCAAAGTGAGTGTCAGCCCCGATGAATATGAGCCGTTCCTGCAGGGGACTTACGTGCTTACGTTGGAAGAAGCCGTGAAGATTTGGGAGGTAGGCGAGGGACTAGGTTCTCTCTATGGCTCCTCCAAGATCGTCGATGACTTCAACATCAAGTTTGAGGTGTATGATTCTCCCGAGCCGATTGAGAAATACCTCGATCCTAGCCTTACGCTGGAATTGTTCAAGAGCTCGAAGTGATTTAAAAACGGATACGATCGGCGGAGTCCCTTCGCCGTTCGTATCGGTTTAATTAATTGATTGTGGCTTCCCCACAGAATTATCGACGCCCTTGGATTGAGGTGGGGCGAGAGCTCACGGGTTCACGCCGCACTCTGCTGACCGGGTTATCCTTTCTACTTCCGCTGGTGCTGTGGTCGATAGTCAGTTATGTGCCGTTTATTTGGCACTCCGATATGAAACTGAGTCTACCGGTCACCCGGGCGGATTCGACCTCAGTTTATGTGCCCGGTGATCATGTAGGCCGTGATTTTTTTGAGGAGTTTCAGGAGGCAATCCGGACTGAAAATACAGCGGTTGCGGCGGTGATTGCGGGAGAAGCATCTGAGCCAACTTCCAGTAAGAGAGCCAATCTGAAACAGTTGCGGCAAATTGCGGCCTTGGCCGTCGATCATGGTTGGATCGCAAGTGATGAAGAACGAGATGCGACTGCGCTGTTTGCCGTATGGGGAGAATTGGCTTCGGGGCGACTTATCGCAACTGATCCGGAGCTTTCAGAGGAGAACATAGCGTTGGTGAAGAAAAACTGGGCCCTGCTTTCAGTGGGTGGTGAGACCTACGATAAGGACACGTTTACGGATGTTCCACTCTACAAATTGGTGCCGCAAGGTCGGTTGGCCAATCCTGATTATTTGCCGGAGCCACATCGAGCATTTTTGTCCGGTATCCAAGCCTTCACCAAGCCGGTGGATGATGGTCAGCCTACCATGGCGGACCGCACGGCGCATTCGGTGCGGATTGTATTCTCGGGATTTTTGATCTCATGCGTGATTGGAATTCCTCTCGGCGTTTTGTGCGGTTCGATATCGTTCTTCTCGAAGTTGGTTGAACCGTTTGTGGATTTCTTCCGCTACATGCCAGCGCCAACTTTTTCCACGGTGCTCGTGGCTATTCTAGCGGTAAACGACGGTCCAAAGGTAGCGATGATCGTGCTCGGCACGGTGTTCCAGATGGTGCTCGTCCTCGCGAAAACAACACGCCTCTTGGATCGCTCCTTACTTGAGGCCGCGCAGACTTTGGGCGCGACTCAGAAGCAGCTCCTCTTCAAGGTCACATTGCCAGGTATCCTACCCAACATTTACAACGACATGCGCATTCTGCTGGGGTGGGCGTGGACGTGGTTGGTCATCGCGGAGTTGATTGGGGTTAAATCTGGTCTCACTGAGTTCATTGAGACACAGGGGCGCTGGCGGAATTTTGATAACGTCTATCCGGTGATTATCCTAATCGGTTTGATTGGTTATTTCACCGATCAAGTTTTGGCCTGGCTACACCGTCCGCTCTTCCCGTGGCTAGGTGCTCCACCTAGTCCCTTTACTCAAAGTGTAATCAAATTGGTGACGTGGATTCCGCGTTGGTTCATGAACGCGGCGCGTAGTCGTGTCTCCTCCTGATATGGCCGTTCAAATTACACCTTTACCCGACTATCGGGAACAATCGCCAGCTGTTCGCGAACGCTTCGAACGCTTTCACCAGCGTCCGGTGGTGTTGGAGGTTCAAGGGCTCAATAAAACCTTCAACTCGTCGAGTGGTCCTGTTCACGCGCTAAGCGACATCAATTTTTCCATTCGTCGCCGCGAGTTCAATTGTGTGATCGGTCCCTCAGGCTGCGGAAAATCTACGCTGATTCGAATTTTGGCGGGGCTCGATTATCCCACCTCGGGCAATGTGTTGTTGGATGGGCAAACGGTGAGAGGGCCGGGGGCGGATCGCGGAATGGTTTTCCAGGGTTACACGCTCTTCCCGTGGCTCACGGTGAAGCGCAACGTGATGTTCGGTCCGATGTCGGCAGGATCGAGTGAAAGTGAGGCCGAGCGTGATGCCCGATTCTGGCTCGATATGGTTGGACTGTCAGGATTCGAGAATGCTTACCCGTTTGAGCTCTCTGGCGGGATGAAACAGCGCACGGCGATTGCTCGGGCGTTGGCCAATCGGCCTCGCATTTTGCTCATGGATGAGCCCTTCGGAGCGCTGGATGCGCAAACCAGATTTCAGATGCAGGAAAGCCTGCTGGAAATTTGGCGGAACGTTGAGGTGACGGTTCTGTTCATTACTCACGATCTCGAGGAAGCCGTCTACTTGTCAGACCGTATTTTGGTCTTGGATGCCCATCCAGGTCGCGTGAACGAAATCATTGAGTCTCCCGTGCCGAGGCCCCGGGCTAACGATTGTATCGTTTCGCCTGAGTTTTTGGCGACCAAGCAGCACATCGAACACCTGATCCATCCGCCGGTTAAAGAACCGAGGGAAGGCACTGGGCTAGGGCTTAACATCACCCGAATGACGTCAGCAGACGATACGGTGTTTTGAAGTGAGCCCGATGGATTCCACAATTTGTTCTTGGTTGGCGCTGTTACCTCAAGAGGAGGGCATGCGACCGCATCGGATCGAGACCTTGGCTTGGCCAGAGGTGGGGGAGGCAGCGCGAGCGGAAGACGGCATATTAATTTTGCCCATCGGGGCGACCGAGCAACATGGGCCGCACTTGCCGATCAATACCGATACCTGTATTGCGAGCGCGGTCTGCGATTATGCGTCGGCATGCACGGGCGCATGGGTTGCACCAGCAATGTCCTACACCGTATCGGCGGGGCATACGGGTAAATGGCCGGGCACTTTTTCGCTTACTCACAAGACATTCATTCAGGCGTTGGAGCAATGGACCGCGTGGGCCGTCCATATGGGGTGGACCCGGGTGCTTTGGGTCAATTCACACTTCGGCAACGATGCCTCACTACGCGTCGCGCTCGATCGCGTGCGTTTACGACATCTCGATGCGTTGCAGATTGGGCTCGTAGATACCTTTCACCTCAGTCCTGCGATCTGGGAGTATTTTAAAAGTGATGCGGAAGATTTGCATGCGAATCGCGCAGAGACGGACCTGATGCTTTTTCTCACTCCTGAATCGGTCGATATGGGTAAAGTTGAGGACGATCCCGACCGAACAGAGGGAACGGTATTTTCGTATCCGGTTGCCCAGACCAGTCTCAATGGAGTCACCGGAAAACCGTCTTTGGGCACTTCCGAGCGAGGGCGGGAATTGTTTGCTGAAATGGGCCAAGCGTTGGCCGCAAAAATTGAGACCGCCAAATCCGAGAAACCTCCATTGCCCGCCGCTCAATGGCAGGGTGTGACCACGCCGCTTTCCTGACTTCATGTCTTTTGTTTTCCCCCTATGAGTTCTGAAAAACTTCCTGTCTTCGCCACTCCGGCTGACTTTTCCGTTGATCCGGAAAAGCTCACGCAAACTCAAGACGCGCTTCGAACGGCGGGCTGTAAATACGTGATGTCAACCTATGTTGATGTGCATGGCGTGCCCAAGGCGAAGATGAATCCCGTCGCGTTATTGGAGGAGGTTGCGAGTGGGTCGGAATTGTTTACGGTTGGCGCAATGGAGGGGATGGGACTGGTCGGTCCCGAGAAGGACGAATGCGCGGCTGTGCCCGATCTCGATACCTTGACTGTCTGCCCGTGGGATAAGCGCGTAGGCTATTTCTTTGGTGATCTCTTCTACCACGGGGCCCCGTATGAGAATGACAGTCGGGCGATTTTAAAGCGTCAGCTCGATCGGGCAGCGGCCATGGGATTTATTTTCAATGTCGGCACCGAGCCCGAGTTCTACGTGGTGCGGCCCGATGCACCATCGAGAGAGACCGAGATGTTGGCGCGCGATCGGTATCAAGGCGTTTGCCCGGCTTACGACGTGCACCAGACGTTTGGCTCACTGTCGTTTCTGGAAAAGATGTCAGACTACATTGATGAGCTCGGGTGGGGGCTCTATTCGTTTGATCAGGAAGGTGGGCACAGCCAATTCGAATTCGACATGAAATATGCGGATGCCCTGACATCGGCCGACCGCTTTATCTTTCTGCGTCTCATGGCGAAGAACGTGGCCGAATCACTCGGGCTCGTCGCGACATTCATGCCAAAACCTTATGCGGATGACTTCCGTAGCGGAAACCATTTTAACATGTCGTTGGCGAGTGTGGAGACGGGAGAAAATCTCTTTGCTCCAGAACCTGACGGTAATCCGTTGATGGCTCAACACGGGCTCAACTGCTCCAAGCTCGCCTACCATTTTTCGGCTGGACTGCTGAAGCATGCCGGAGCGATCACTGCGGTGACCTCACCGACCTACAATAGCTATCAGGGTTTTATTGCACAGGGAGCGATGGCCGATGTGAGTTGGGCACCAATTCTGGTCGCATACGGCGACAACAATCGCTCTGCGATGCTGCGTATTCCGCCCAATCGTTTTTGCGTTGAAAACCGCGCTCCGGACATGTCCGTGAATCCCTATCTCGCGCTGGCCATTACCCTCGCGGCCGGACTCGAAGGGATTGAACAAGAGCTAGATCCTGGCACACCACTCAACGCCTCGACCTACGATCTCACGCCCGCGCAATTGAAAGCGGCCGGAACGCCGTTTTTGCCCCGCACCTTGCTTCACGCCATTGAGGCCTTTGAGGCCGACCCTGTCGCTGAAACCGCGTTTGGCATGGAGATGCGAGATATCTATCTCGCGCAGAAACAACGTGAATGGGACGAGGCATTCTTCCCGATCAATCCTGAGCACAAAGCTCACCGTCTATCCTTTATTTAGTCGGTTTTCACCCCGAACTGCTCATGCCACACGATACGATTCGATTTCCCCTCCACGATGAGGATACGGCCCCCGGAGAGTCGCCGGCCTTGTTGCGGCAGGCGGGAGAAAATCTCGGCAAAATTCCTAACTTGGAACGTGTCATGGCATCGTCGCCTCCCTTGCTGCGAGCTTACGTGCAGATGTGGGAATTGTTCGACGAAACCTCGTTCACTCCGATCGAACGGCAAGTGGTGTATCAAACCGCCAACTATGAGAACAATTGCACCTACTGTGTTCCTTGGCACACTTGGCTTAGTCAACAGACAGGTATGGCTCCAGCCGTGAGTGATGCGTTGAGGCAAGGATTGCCGTTGCCTGATGCTCGGTTGGAAGCGCTGCGAGTGTTCACGACCTCATTGATCGAGCAGCGAGGGCATCCGTCGTCGGAAATGAAGGAGGCCTTTTTTGCAGCAGGATGGGAGCCGCACCATGCGTTGGAGGCGATCCTCGGTTTAGCCGTGAAGCTGATGAGCAACTACACCAATGGAGTGGCGGGCACGCCATTGGATTCGATGGTGAAACCCTTTGCATGGACCAAACCGGCCGCGGCTAAAGAGAACCATACTTGAATCATGAAAACTGCTGAAGAGATTGCTGCCATTCAAGCGGAGCTCGCTGCCAAGGGCGTGAAGTATTGCGTCGGCGCTTATGTTGATTTGCACGGGGTGCCGAAAGGGAAGGTGACCCCACTTAGCCACTTTGCCTCCTTTGCTGGTGGGTCGGAGCTCTACACCGGTTATGCGTTGGATGGTCTGGGCCAAGGACCGAGTGATGATGAAATTGCATCCTTGCCCGACCTCGATCACATCGTGCAACTGCCTTGGAGACCCGAAGTTGCTTGGATGCCGGCCGACAATACTTTCCACGGAGAGCCCTATGACATCAATACCCGGGTCGCTCTGAAAAAGGTGATCGCTCAAGCGAATGCGATGGGTTTTGGCCTCAATCTGGGCATCGAGTGCGAGGTGTTTGTGGTGAAGCAGAATGCCGACGGTTCCCTCAATGTGCCTAATCCTGACGACGATCTGGTGAAGAGTTGTTATGATATCAAACGCTTCATGGATCGCTATCCCTGGCTTGATAAAATGGCCACGGCGATCGATGCCATGGGGTGGGACCTCTATTCCTTCGACCACGAAGACGCCAATTCGCAGTTCGAGTTTGATTTCAAATACGCCGATGCGCTGACGATGTGCGACCGGTTTATTTTCTTCCGCATGATGGCGAAGCATTACGCAGCGGAAGAGGATCTGTTGGCGACATTCATGCCGAAACCGTTTGCCGATAAGACCGGGAGTGGGGCGCACTTTAACATGTCGTTGAGCGACTTGAAGACCGGACGAAATCTCTTCCAACGGGATCCTGCGGAAGACCCTCGTGGGCTCGGATTGACGGAGTTGGGTTACCATTTTGTGGGAGGCGTTTTGAAACACGGCCCGGCTCTCTGCGCGGCATTTGCGCCAACCGTGAATAGTTACAAGCGGCTTGTCCGGCGGGGGCTGATGTCGTATTACTCTTGGGCGCCCGTGTTTAATTCTTTCGGGCGAAATAACCGCACAAATTCGGTGCGTATACCCGGTGGTGGAGGTCGAGTTGAGTCGCGCAATGCTGATTCCTCGTGCAATCCATATTTGGCGGCTACGTTGGTGTTTGCCGCGGGATTGGAGGGGATACGGGAAAAGATCGATCCCGGAGCGCCGCAGGAGGTGAACCTTTATGAGTTAAGTGAAGCGGAGCTGCAGCAGCGGGGGATCGAAGAGCTACCCCGTAGTCTGCAGGAGGCGGTCGCAGCCTTCTCCGCCGACCCCTTCGTCGAAACAACTCTCGGCTCCGGACTAGCCGGTGAGTTTATCACCTACAAATCCGAAGAGTGGCGGCAATACCACCAGCGCGTGAGTCAGTGGGAAATCGATACCTACGCCCGGCTCTACTGAACCCTCTACCCAGTCAACCTCCTCTCCCGATCATGTCACGTTTCACCGAATCCCAGGTCCGTTCCGCTGCGGCCAAGGCCGAAGAACTACTTGCCTACACGAGTCGAGTCGGCACGGGTCCTGCGCAACCCGAACTTTCAGTGGAGGAGATCCTCACCGAAATTCAGCGCTGTGCAGACCTTCCTTTTGAGGAAGCGCAGGCGATGTTACCCCAAGCCTATACCAGTCAGGCGTTTTTTGATTGGGAGGTGAACAACGTGTTCAAGGCCGAGTGGTATTGCGTGGCGCATGTCTCACAGGTGCCGACGATCGGTGACTTTCTGAATCTCGATCTGTTTGGTGATCCACTGATTTTGGTCAGGGATAAGTCAGACGAACTGCAGGTGCTTTCGCGGGTTTGTCCTCATCGGGCGATGGACATCATGCCTCCCGGCTTCGGCCATGACGGTCATGGTCCGGCGGAGCCCAAAGAAGGTAAGCCAGGATGTGGGCATACGCGCCTCTTCTTGTGTCCGTATCATTCTTGGACATTTGAGCTCGATGGACAATTGAAAGCCTGCCCAGAAATGCAGCGAGCGGAGGGTTTCACGCGAAGTGAAGTGGGATTGAAGCGTTACCGCAGTGAAGTCTGGCATGGGTTTATCTTTGTGAACCTAGATGGCCAAGCCCCTCGTTCAGTTGCGCAACAATACGCGTCGCTGGATGATCATCTCAGTCAGTGGGGATTAGCTGATCACAAAGTCGTCGTGGAACGTGAGTGGGACTGTCCGTTCAACTGGAAAGTGCTCACCGAAAATTTCATGGAGTCTTACCATCACGCAGGAGCGCATTCGACGACCTTGCAGCCCATGATGCCGGCCCGAGACACCTGGAATGAGGAAGAGCGGGCGCACTACATCCGTTGCCATCTGCCGTTTAAGCCCAAGTTACGCCAAGAGATTCTTGAGCAGGAGGCACGCGGTGAGCAGTGGGATGTGTTTCCACCGATTCCCGGTCTGGCGGGAGAAGACCGTTTTGAATGGGGACTCATTTTAGGGTATCCGATCTTTACCTTTCTACTCACACCGGATGCGGCGGTGTGGTATCGCATCCAGCCGCTGGGTCCCAATAAGCTCAAGCTGCTCACCACCGTGCTGGCCTCGCCGAAAGCTAGGGAGAATCCAGATTTCGAAACCATGCGCGCAGAGATGGAGCGCCAAGCAATTGATTTCCATCTGGAGGATATGGAGGTTTGTTGTGCGGTGCAGCGCGGGATGTATGCGGCCGGTCACCAGCGGGGGCGATTGAGTCATCTGGAAATGTCGATTTGGCAAATCCAGCGCTATTTGGCGGCGCGTAGTCGCGGAACCTGGCCGACGATGGATCGTCCGGCAGCAGTCTCTCAAAAACCGTGAAGACACCGTTGTTTGCGTTGACGGGAAAAGTCGCCGTGGTCACCGGTTCGTCCTCCGGAATCGGCCGGGCGGTGGCTGAGCGTCTCGAGCACGCCGGAGCGACGGTGATCGGTTTTGATCGAAAATCGGGAGCTGATCTTGAGCGGCTGACCCTAGTGGTGGATGTGAGTGATGAAGCGCAGATCGAGGCGGCGTTGGCTGGAGTTGTGAAGCGTTTCGGTCGACTCGATATCATGGTCAACAATGCGGGGATTCAGCCGTTGGGCATACCGATTGATGCGATTACGCCGGCACTATTGGAGCGGACTCTGGCGGTGAATGTGAATGGAGTCGTGTGGGGGATCAAACACGCGGCGCGGCACATGAAGGTGGGCGCTCGGATCATCAATACGGGTTCATTTGTGGGCGCGGTCGGCGTGCCGGATGCGGCGGTTTACAGCACGTCGAAAGCGGCGGTGATGCATCTCACGAAAGTCGCAGCGCTTGAGCTGGCGCCTCGGGGGATAACGGTCAACAGCGTGTGTCCGGGAACGACTGAGACGCCTGCGGTGATGAACATTCCGGACAATCCGGAAATCGCTTTTGCGACGGCGCGAACTCCATTAAAACGATTGGCCACGGTATCGGAGATTGCAGCGGCGTTTCACTTTCTGGCGTCGGATGACTCGAGTTATCTCACGGGAGTTAACCTCCCGGTGGATGGTGGTATTCAAGCCGGGTGGGAGCGTTATGATACCGTAGCGCCGACCGAGTTTAGCGATGGGAAGTGGAACGAATGATTGAGCAGCCTCCGAACATCGTAGACGTGCAGGTCGGGACCTTCAGCATGGGAGGGCGTGAGAATGATAAATTCGTGGGACGAGCGGAACTTCCTCGTCGGGAGATCGAGATTACAGCGAAATTCGGACTTGGAATCATTCCGGTGACCGAAGCCGAATACGAAAAATTTGACCGCGAACGGGAGGCGGTTTCTACGGGTCTTCCTGTTGTTAATGTATCGTGGCATGACGCCACAGCTTATTGCGAGTGGTTGAGTGCCGAGACTGGCAAACGGTTTCGTTTACCGACCGAAGTCGAATGGGAATATGCGGCTCGTGCCGGCACGGATTACATCTTCCAACACGGTGATACGCTCTCATTGGAAGACGCCTGTTTCCTCTATGATGAAAGTGGAGATCGCGTGGGGCCAGGGGCTCGCGTTCCCGGCGGCAGCCACCGGAGTAACGCTTTTGGTCTTAGCGACATGATAGGAAACGTCGGGGAGTGGACGGCATCCGCATGGACGGAGTCATTGGCGAGCGATGCCCTGACGGATTCGTCGCGCCAGGTAGTGCGCGGAGGGGCTTGGGATTATATGCCGCGCCTTCTGAGAATCTCTTGGCGCGACGGACTCGCCCCTGAAACGCGACGCGATAATTTGGGGTTTCGAGTGCTTTGTGAAGGAGCTGATTTATGACTACCGCCTTTACGCCTCGACCTCGGTTTATTTGGCCGGATCAAAAACGCTGCGCTGCGATGATTTGCTTCGATGTTGATGGAGAGACCACCGCATTGAGTGAGGGGGCTGAACTGGCGGCGCGCATGACCACGATTTCCCAAACGCGCTATGGACCGGTGGTAGGAGTGCCCAGATTGTTGGGACTGCTAAAACATCTCAGTATCCCGGCGACGTTTTTCATCCCCACCTACATCGTAGAAAACTATCCCCAAACCTGTCGGGCAATTCGTGATGCTGGGCATGAAATCGGCGCCCATGGCCACCTTCACGAAAAATTGATCACCCTCGACCCGGCCCAAGAACGCGCGGTGCTCGAAAAGAGTCTCAAAATCATGGATACCGTGTTGGGTTTGCGCCCGGCGGGTTACCGGGCACCTTGGTTTGAGTTGAACCCCGGCACCATCGATCTAATCGCGGAATACGGATTTAATTACAGTGCTAGCTTGATGGACGACGATGCTCCTTATCGCCATACCAATGGGGTCGTAGAGATACCCGGACAGTGGTTGTTGGAGGACTGGGAACAGTTTGCGTTCAACGCCGAGCCGGCTTGGGGCTCAATCCCTCAGGATGTCGACAAAGTCTACACGCTCTGGTGGCGCGAATTTGAAGCGATGCGTGACTATGGTTGCTGCTTTACCCTGACCTTGCATCCGTGGCTTTCCGGTCGCCCGTCCCGCGTGCAATTACTCGAACGATTGTTCACTGCGATGCTCGGGACCGGAGACGTTTGGTTCGCGACGGGCAGTGAGGTGGCTGGCTACGTGATCGAGCACCCAGAAGCTCGGCACGAGATAACCCTCGAAAAATAGAAGCGCATGAGAATCTCATTTTACAAAACCCTGTGGGGACATGAAGGCACCTTGTCGGAAGCGATCGAGTTGGCCGCGCTCGCGGGCTTTGACGGTATCGAGGGACCACCGCCGACATCGACTGAAGCGCAGACGGATTTTCGAATGCGATTGGACGGGCATGGATTTGGTTACATTGCCGAAGCCACCACGGGAGGGAACTACGTGCCTGATCACCGGCGTTCTCCGGCCTCCCATCTTGACGATTTACGGCGAGCCGTAGATCGCGCGATGCCATTGTCGCCGTTGTTTGTGAATACCCAGGCGGGGCTTGATGCGTGGCCATTGCCGACACAGATCGCGTTTCATGAGAGCATCGTGGCTTTGCAGAATGAGATTGGCGTTAAAATCACGGTCGAAACTCATCGTAGCCGTTCGACTTTCAATCCTTGGACTACGTTGGCGATAGCGCGGGAAGTTCCAGGCCTGCAACTCAATCTCGATTTCAGTCATTGGTGTGCGGTGGCCGAACGACTGGTTATGGATGACGACCCGGAGTTACTGGCGTTCTTTGCTACCCGTTGCGGAC
>JABIRI010000252.1 GCA_018667915.1 Opitutaceae bacterium
GCTGCTCAACTTCCAGAGGGGAACCTTCCGGCAAGTCTTCACCGCAATTTTCCGTCGCGATCCGGCCGGACATCTCCACCGCCGTGCGTGCCGGTTCCAGAACCCAGCGCTTGATCAGCCAAAACAATAGTCCGCCCCCCCGATCGAAACTATCGTGATTAAAACCAGCGTCGTTCGTATGGCATCCTGCTGGTGCTCCCCACTCACGGAGCTCAGTTCCCCAAGACCTCGAACCGCAATCAACACGATGACCGCGGTAATTCCGCCGACAATGAGTAGTATGCGAGTCCGAAGTTTCATCAGCGGTTTGAGCAGTGTTTGCTCCTTTTCACACTAATAGGGAATACTCCTCATGCAAACAACGTAAAACCGGCACTCGGCTATCAAATCTCAAACATATGAATTTCATGAGGTTACAAATACCCTTTCGATTCATAACCAATATGTAGTGATCATGCTTTAATGGACGTCCGCTGGCCACTCCGCTCCGAGGTAAACGACGTAGCTCAGCCGAAGTTATTCTCCTCCGCGGTCGCATGATCTCTTGATTCCCTCTGTGGAAGGTCTTGCCTCTCCTCATGCCGATTACTCCCCGCCTCCAAGAACTACAGCCAGAGATCGCCTCGTGGCGTCAGGACATTCACCAGCACCCCGAAATTTTATTCGATACGCACCGCACCTCGGGTTTGGTAGCCGAAAAGTTGAAGGAGTTTGGGTGCGACGCCATCAAGACCGGGATCGGGCGCACCGGTGTCGTTGGGGTGATCAACGGTCGCAAAAACACCAGCGGCAAGGTCATTGCTCTGCGGGCCGATATGGACGCCCTCCCAATCTTCGAGGATACCGGACTCCCCTACGCGTCCAACACTCCCGGTAAGATGCACGCCTGTGGTCACGATGGCCACACTTCGATGCTGCTGGGAGCGACCAAATACCTCGCCGAGACGCGTAATTTCAACGGCACGGCCGTCGTTATCTACCAACCCGCCGAAGAAGGCGGCGGCGGCGGCGGCGAAATGTGTGCCGACGGCATGATGGACGAGTTTGGCATTCAAGAAGTCTACGGTATGCACAACATGCCCGGAATTCCGCTCGGCCAATTTGCCATTCGGGAAGGCTCCTTTTTTGCGGCGACTGACGAATTCACGATCGATCTAACCGGACTCGGTGGCCATGCCGCCAAACCGCACGAAGCCATCGACACCACCGTCATCGCTGCGCAGATCGTCATCGCCCTGCAGACTATCGCCTCACGCAATTCCGATCCACTCAAAGCCCTTGTCGTATCGGTCACGTCATTCCGCACCGAAAGCGAAGCCTACAACGTCATCCCCGAGCGGGTTCAACTCCGCGGCACCGTGCGCACAATGGACAAAGAGATCCGCGCGCTGGCCGAAAAGCGGATCAAGGAGCTCACCGAGCACACCGCCGCCGCCTACGGCGCCACGGCCGCGATCAAATATCGGAAGGGTTACCCTGTGATGGTCAACGCCCCCGAACAGACCAAGTTTGCGGCCGAAGTCGCCGCCGAAGTCGCGGGAGCGGAAAACGTGACCACGGAGGCTCCTGCCATCATGGGCGGTGAAGACTTCGCCTTCATGCTCGAGGAGCGTCCCGGTGCCTACATTCTCGTGGGCAATGGTGATACCGCCATGGTGCATCATCCTAAATACGATTTTAACGACGATGCCATCCCCTCCGGGTCCTCTTTTTGGGCGCAACTGATTGAAAAATCGATGCCCCTCAACTGAGTCATGCTCAAGTCCCCACTCATCCACCCTGAGATCCTCGCTGCCCTCGGAGGCTCCGGTCACTTTTCCCAAGTCCTGATCGCCGATGGCAACTTTCCGGTCGCGGGAAACCGCGGCCCGAACGCCAAAGTCGTTCACCTCAATCTCGCTCCTGGCATGGTCGATTCGCTCACCGTGCTCGATGCGCTACTCACCGCCATCCCCGTGCAAGCGGCCACCGTCATGCAACCTCCGGCCGACTACGCTCCGCCTATCACCGATCTCTATCGCGAGAAGCTGGGTGCAGCAGTCACGTGGAGCGAAATGGAACGCTGGGCGTTCTACGACAAAATCGCATCACCCCGCACCACATTGATGATCGCCACCGGCGAACAACGCCGGTTCGCCAATCTACTCCTCGAAGTCGGCGTAGTGAAACTCGCGACCGAGAACTTCTAGTTGGCCCGTTAAGTCGGGCCGAATCGCTCTGTTGTCCCAAAGCCCCCGTTCTAACTTTTCGGTAATCCATCCACCAATCGTCTCAGCTCGCCGACATCTACCGTCTCGGGATCAGCGGGGAACACCTTATCGATCAAAAACCAAGTTTCGGTGAATGCGGCTTCTTCGCCTGGACCTAACCGTTCACGCGGCCCAATAGGCTCGAGTTCGATGACCGGCCGATCTTGCGGATACCAAACGGACACCGATAATCCCGCCACTTCGTTGTAGACCCGATCCGGAAACGTGGGGAATCGTTTCACGAAAAGCAGATCGTTCGGAGCGTGATAGGCCAACCAGCCCGCCATGGAATCCATACCGAGTTTGGGGAGTTCCAGAGGTCCTAGAATTTCGAGCACGTCATCTCGCTCTCTGATCTGAGGGTCCCGCGGACGCATATTTATCCAACCTCCCTTATTATATTGCACGTAGTTATGGGGGAAACGGGAGGGTTGTGTGACGGGCACATAGGCTCGGCCTCCCCCGACTGCGAATGTGCGGCTCCAATGGCACCATTCGACGGTCCGATCCTTCGTGATATTCCGCATCGTTTGAGTGCAAGTAAGGCGACTGCCTTGTTCCGCCAAGACAAACGCTCTCATCAACTGCAGCCCGGTCCCATCATGCGATTGGCTGGTCATTGTCGCGGACCGATCGCCGGTAAGTTCCCCTACCCATTCACCGCGCCAAAGTTCATCTCGTCGCGGGATCATTTGCTCGGGACCCACATCGAACCGGCCGGCGCTCGGCACGAAGTCAGTCGTCTCGGGCGTCCAATCCTTTTCTTTCGGATCTAGTCCCAAAATATTGGTGCCCCGCAGCGAATACGCCAACACCCGGCCTCCCGCATCGGGACACAATACCACCTGAACCGTTTCGTTGCTCAGCCAGATTGCATTGGGGAAATTCCAATATGGTTTTTGCTCAGCTGCCTGCATACTTGTCGCGAGAAGAAGGAATATCCATCGAAGCACCACAAAATTAAGGCTTAGTTCCCCCGCTTCGACAACCCTACATCAACCTACATCTACATCGGGTAAGCGCATGCGAATCCAATCGCCCCGTAACGTTCGTATCCGATGATTTAGGAACTAGTGCATGTCACTCGCGCACCGACTGCACTAGGCCAAGGTAACGGAATCGAATTCGCCTATAATTCAAACAAACATCCAAATTACCGAGGCAAAGAACACACCGATAAAACCGACCGCAGTCGAAACCACACTCCATGTTTGAAAGGTCTCTTTTTCCGTCATGCGGAAATAGCGACTTACCATCCAGAATCCGCTGTCATTGAC
>JABIRI010000357.1 GCA_018667915.1 Opitutaceae bacterium
ATCCACGATTTTGTTGGCGTAGACCTTGCCGATACCGGGAACCAATCCACTACCCAAATATTTTCGGATGCCGTAAACAGTCGCGGGCAAGGTCGACCTGAAATCGGAGATTTTGAACTGCGCGCCGTGCTGGCTGTGTCGGGTCCATTCGCCCTTGAGGTGAAGCGTTTCGCCGCATTGCACACCGGGCAAGGTGCCGACAATGGTCGTCTTATCGGCATCATCGCCCGCCCGGAATTCCGCGATCGTGTAGTGGTTCTCCTCGTTGGAGAAAATGATGCGTTCGAGCACGCCGGTGAGTTGTCCGGCACTCATGAGGCGGACGTTTGCCAGTCGACAACTCTGAGTTTGGGCACGCGTTTAAATTCGACCAGATTGTGGGTGACGACGGTGGCACCGAGCCGGAGCGCTTGGGCGGCGATGAGCATATCAAGTGAACCAATGACCGTGCCCTGCCTTTCGAGGTGAGATCGAATATGTCCGAATCGATGGGCATCTTCCCCCACGAAAGGAACAAGCGTCAGCTGATCAATCAAAAGGTCCACGTTGTTTCGGTGTCTTTTGATCCCCGATTTTGACGCTCCAAATTCGAGTTCCGCTAACACGATCGCCGAAAGTCTCATGTCAAAAAACGATCGGGTCATCGCGTCGCGCAACGCGACGTCTCGACCTTGGAAGTATTTTGAAAATACGTTGGTGTCGGGCAGGTAGATCATGCCTTACCAGTCGAAGTCGCGGGGCACGTCTTTAGCTGTATTCGGTGGAATGTCAGGAAAGTCCGGACACGAACCGGCGAGGGCGATAAACGCTTGGCGGCGCTGCTCGTTTTCATCTTCGACCGGAGAGATGGAGATTCCGGTTTTGGTTTTACGGATGCGCACTTCCTTGCCCGGGAAGCGAAACTCCTTGGGCAGGCGGATGGCCTGCGAGCCGCCGTTGGTGAATAGTTTGGCCGTTTTTGTCATGTATATACACGTGTATATACATTTTGTGGTGTCAACTTCGGTCGGGCCGGTGACTAGAGTCTTAGACGTGAATCGCGGGCGCGTTTACGCGTTTGGGGGTAGTCAGCGATGGCGTGGAGGCCGCGACTTTCGTGGCGCTGCAGGGCGCAGGAAATCACCAGTCGTGCGACCGTGGTCATGTTGCGCAATTCGAGGAGTTCGGGATCGACCGAGAAGTTCCAGTAGTAGTCTTGGATTTCACGCTCGAGATTGGCAATACGGGTGCGGGCGCGTTCAAGTCGTTTGGTGGTGCGCATGATGCCAACAAAGTCCCACATGGTGCGGCGAAGCTCATCCCAGTTGTGGCTAATCACCACGCGTTCGTCGTCGTCGTGCCCACCAAGGTCTATCCATTCGGGCAACGGACGTGAACGGTCGGGAGCGGCCTGTTTCAAATAACGACTCACCGATATCGTCGCCCGATGCGAAACTACCACGGCTTCGAGAAGGGAGTTGGAGGCCAGTCGATTCGCGCCGTGCAACCCGGTGCATGCCACTTCGCCGCAGGCATAGAGCCCGGGAAGATCGGTTTCTCCAGCCAAGTTGGTAGCGACGCCGCCGCAGGTGTAGTGGGCGGCGGGGACGACGGGCACGTAGTCCTTGGCGAGATCGAAGCCACTGGTTTTGCAGGCGCGGTAAATTTTGGGGAAACGTTTGCTGAGGTAAGTCTTGTTGCGGTGCGTGATGTCCAACCAGACGTGGGCTGCGCCGCTTGCTTTCATTTCGGTATCGATGGCACGGGCAACGATATCACGGGGGGCGAGATCGGCTTGCGGATGGTAGCGCGACATAAACGCTTCGCCGGCTAGATTACGCAGCACGGCACCTTCGCCGCGCACGGCTTCGCTGATCAGGAATCGTTTATCGTCTGCCGCATAAAGCGTGGTCGGGTGAAACTGAATGAACTCGAGGTTCCGGATTTCGACGCCGGCTCGGTAAGCCATGGCGATACCGTCACCGGTGGCGATTTCTGGGTTGGTCGAATATTGATAGACCCGTCCCGCCCCGCCGGTGGAAAGCATGATGACGGGAGCGCGAAATGTGGTGACGTTGCCGTCGATCACATCGAGGGCATAGAGCCCGCGAACCCGACGCTGTTTGCCGCGGCCCGAGGTGATGATGTCGATGCCGAAGAGGTGTTCGAAGAGCGCGACGCGGGGCTCGCGACTGATCGCTTTGAGTAATGCATTTTCGATCGCTTTGCCGGTCATGTCCTTCACATGCAGGATCCGGCGGGCGCTGTGGCCACCTTCGCGACCGAGATCATAACTCCCGGAAGTGTCGCGGGAAAATTTGAGGCCGAGGTCGATCAGTTCCTGCACGCGGGCCGGACCATCGCCCACGACGTCACGGACGATGTGTTCTTTGCAGAGACCGTCGCCGGCGGTGAGAGTATCGTTAACGTGTTTTTCGACGTCGTCATCTGGACCGGTAACCGCGGCGATGCCGCCCTGCGCCCAATTGGTATTGGAATCAGCCTTGTTTTTTTTGGTTAGGATCGCGACGGATTTCCCTGCCTGGGCGGCCTTCAGCGCGAAACTCAGCCCTGCGATTCCGCTACCTAAAACCAATACGTTGTAGGAAGAATTCATTTAGGGTGGATCCTATTGCCCCAACGAGCGCTGCATGATGACGACGTCGAGCCAGCGGTCGAATTTGAAGCCGACTTGGCGCATGGTGCCGGTGGATTCAAAACCGCATCGAGCGTGCAATGCGACGGATGCTCGATTGTTGGAATCGCCGATCAACGCGACCATTTGGGTGAATCCTTTTTGGGTAGCTTCCTCGATCAGAGCGACGAGCAGTTTGCTGCCGACGCGTTGCCCGCGTTTATCGGGGTGCAAATAGATCGAATCTTCGACGGTGTATCGGTAAGCTGGGCGGGTTCGAAATGGCCCGAGGTAACCGAATCCGATTACCCCCTCTTCCGTTTCGGCGACGAGGTAAGGGTAACCCTTGCCGATGATTTCCTGAAAACGATGCTGCATAGACCCGACTGTCGGCGGTTCGGTTTCGAACGTGCCCGTGCCATGTAAGACGTGGTGGGCGTAGATGGCTTGGATCGCAGGAATATCTCCTGCCGTCGCCGGTCTGAGGCTGGGAGTCATAGCAATTTCAGAGCAGGGTGTTGTCGATGAGTCGCGTTTGGTCCATCCACACGGCGATGGCGAGGAGCGAGTTGCCAGGCTCTACCTCGATTTGTTTTTTCATGGTCGAGGGGTCGACGATGGCCACGTAGATGACGCGAAGTCGGCGATCATCGGCCAGGAGGTGAGTGGTTTCAGCCATGAGCCGTTCGGCCCGGCGTTCGCCTTGTGCCACCATTGTCTTTATATTTTCGAGTGCGCGGTTTAGGCCCAGCGCGCCTTCGCGTTGGCTGGGAGTCAGGTAGGCATTGCGAGAGCTGAGGGCGAGTCCATCGGGGGCTCGGGTGGTTTCGCCGGCGACGATTTCGATGGGGAAATGCAGGTCATTTACCATCTTGCGGACTACCGCGAGTTGTTGGGCGTCCTTTTGTCCGAAAATCGCGATATGGGGCTGCACGATGTTGAAGAGCTTGGCGACGACGGTGGTGACGCCGCGGAAAAACGCGGGCCGGGACACTCCCTCGAGTGGTTCCGCCACGGATTCCTCGGTGATGTAGGTGGAGTAGTCGTCGGGGAAGAGAGTGGATCGGTCGGGTAGAAATGCATGATGCGCGCCGGCTTCGCGGCACTTGGCAAGATCGCCTTCCATATCCCGAGGGTAACTCTCGAAGTCTTCATTGGGGCCGAACTGCGTGGGATTCACAAAAATCGAGACCACCACGACATCGCTCTTGGTAGCGGCAAGCCGAATCAAATCCAGGTGACCCTCGTGGAGCGCGCCCATCGTGGGCACGAGTGCGATCGTCTGACCGGCCGCCCGCGTATCGCGGGCGAGGGCTTGCATGGCGGGAACGGTGTCGAGAGTTTGCATAGCGAAAATTGGGTGGAGACGTCCGAAGGGGGCTTGATCAAATTACCACAGCCGCGCTTATTCAAGTTTTTGCCCGACGGTTCGGGCGGTATTCGTCAATCAACCTACTCCCAACTCCTCCAATTTCCCATGATTCGCATCAACGAAAACTACCTGAAACTCAAAGCCTCCTACCTCTTTGCCGATATCGCCAAGCGGGTAAACGAATTCACCGCCGCCAATCCGGACAAGTCTGTCATTAAACTCGGCATCGGTGATGTCACTGAGCCGCTGCCGGAAGTGTGTGTGCAGGCGCTCCATGATGGCGCCGACGAACTGTCGAAGCGCGAGACCTTCAAGGGCTACGGTCCCGAGCAGGGCTACGCGTTCCTGCGCGAAGCTATCGCGAAAGGCGACTACAGCGATTGCCCGATTTCGGCCGATGAGATTTTCGTGTCCGACGGCGCGAAGTGCGACAGCGCGAACATTCAGGAAATCTTCGCCGAAGACGGCCTGAAGCTGGCGATCCCCGATCCAGTTTACCCCGTTTACATCGATACCAACGTGATGGCCGGACGCACCGGCGAAAATGTTGACGATCGTTACCAGGGGGTTACCTATCTCGAATGCACGCCGGAGAATAACTACGTGCCCGCGATTCCGTCCGAGCCGACCGATCTGATCTACCTCTGTTTCCCGAATAACCCGACCGGTGCGGTCGCGACCCGCGAACAACTCGCCGCGTGGGTCGACTACGCGAAAGCCAACTCTGCCATCATTCTCTACGATGTGGCTTACGTGGCATTCATCCGCGACGAGTCGATTCCTAAATCGATCTACGAGATCCCAGGTGCAGACGAAGTCGCCATCGAGATGCGCAGTTTTTCCAAGACCGCCGGATTCACCGGCACGCGTTGCGCTTACACGGTTGTGCCGAAGAAGCTGCAGGCGGCGGACTCCGCCGGGAATAAGCATTCCGTGCACGGTCTTTGGAATCGTCGCCAGGCCACCAAGTTCAACGGGGTTTCCTACCCTGTGCAAAAAGCCGCAGAGGCCATTTACACAGCGGAAGGCCAAGCCCAAGTGAAGGCGAAGACCGACATGTATTTGGAGAACGCCGCCATCATCCGCGAGGCGATCACCAAGCTCGGCCTCAGCTGTGTCGGTGGCGATAACGCTCCCTACATCTGGATCAACACCGGGACCGATTCTTGGGCATTCTTTGACCGCCTCCTCAACGAGGCTGGCGTGGTCTGCACTCCCGGCGCCGGCTTCGGAACCTGCGGCGAAGGCCACGTGCGTATCAGCGCATTCAATTCCCGCGAGAACGTCGTCACCGCGATGGAGCGCATCGCCGCCGCCTTGGCGTAAGCTAAGCTTTTTAAAATGGAGGCACATCTAGGCAGATGCGATTTTCGTTCCCTGGATGTGCTACGGATGGGAGGGCTGAGAGACTCCGATCCCAGTGGTGAGGAACACGTGTGACAGCTACGTGGCTAGCGGTGGCTTCATCTCCGCCTGTTTTTCACCCCGCGATCAGTGGGTTCTACTTTGGGCTCGCAGCGGTTTGTTTCCTGATTGGCAGCGCGGTGGTGCGGGCGAACCGTCTGCGGACGGTTAATCTTGCCACGGGACTCCTGCTGGCGGTTTGCGGTTTTTATTTTGTTGGGTATGCGCTGCTCTTTAAGGATGTCTATGTCGGGGGGCGATTCATTCGGCCGGTGTTGGGATTAGGTGGCGTTTGTTTGGCCGCGGTCTGGTTCTTGCGCGCCGCGATTCGTCATGGGGATGATTCTATGCAAGCGCTGTTTTGGCGGACGAAGTGGGTTTGGCTGATGGGAGTCATCTATCTCCTGTTATCGCTGAGTCCGGGCATGATTCCTTATGAGTCGACGTGGGAAACCAAACTGCGCGGCCCCTTGTGGATTCCGTTACATGCATTGCTCGTGCTGGGAGGAATCGTGCTGGGGGTGAAAATATGGGAGGATTGCCGCAGCCTGAAAGGGGCCAGATTATTCGAGGCCAAGATGGTCGCGGGCGGCACGACTTTGCTGATTGTTATACTCGGTTTTCGAACGGTGTTGCGGGCCGTCATATCGGCGCAGTATTCGCCGTTGACGGTGGGCGTCGCCGGATCGCTGTTGATGGGGCTGATCCTGTTCGGGGTGTTGTCGCCGCGGTTGTTCGCGGCCCGGTCAGTTTTTTTGACACTGAGTGGGTGGTTGATGGCCGCGATTTTGGCGGTCACGGGATATCTGAAAACGCTGCAGCTGGCACTGGGTAGTGAGCTCTCTCAGGCGGTGGCGGGTGGGATGGCGGCGGCGGTGGGATTCGCGGTGTGGTTTCTGATAACGTTGGGATTAAAACGTTGGGGCTGGACGCGCCGAAATCAGAAATCAGTGCGGATGCGGCAACGGGTGATGGAGTTGACGAACCAAGGGACGGGACTAGACCGACTCGTTGCGTTGATTGAGGAGATTTTGAACGAAGAGTTTGGTTCTTCCTACTGTCGAATTTATCGCGAACAGGATGCCGCGGGCATGGCCAAGGCGTTCGACTTGGAAGTCGCTGATAGCCTCGAACTTTTGCTCCAAAAACGGACTTGGGTTTCAATCGAGTCTCTGGAACGGGCATGGCAGAATGAGCCGGTGCTCGTGGTGCGAAAGTGGCTGATGGGGGAACGTGGCGCGTTGGTCCTACGGGGGGTGGGAGATGTGTCGTCGGAAAGTATTCTGATCGTGATGGGCGAACGGAAGGACGGGGAAATTTTTCGCTATCCTGAAATCGTGAGTCTGCTGGAAATCGCGAATTCGATCAGCTTTGTGTTGGGGGCTGCGGAGTCGGAAGCCAAAGGTCGGGATCAGGGCAAAGTGGAAGCGCTGAAAATGCTGAGTGCGTCCATTGGCCATGATATGAAACAGCACCTCGCTGTTTTGCAGTTGTTGGCCGATCGGATGCGGATGCCGGATCTCGATGAAACGGCCCGGCAAGACTTCTTATTGCGCATAACGCAGGAGGTGAAAAATTTGATTCGGTTCTCCGGTCGGCTTATGAATCTCGGTGAGGCGAGCCCCATTAGTCTGGCGCCGGTCGAGGCGAAGTCGTTGCTGGGAGCGGTGGAGCAGACGCTATCGGTGGCGGCCAATCGGGCGGGCGTGAAAGTGACGGTCGAGATCGAGGACAAGCTGGGTGCGGTGCTGGCGGATGAGCGTTCGCTGCACCTCGCGCTATTAAATCTGGGCATCAACGCGATTGAGGAATTGGAGCTCCTCAAAGGGGCGGGGCAGACCCGATGTCTTAAGCTGGGGGCGAGCAGTTGGAAGGGTAAAATTAAGTTCGAAGTTGAGGATTGCGGAGCGGGATTGCCAGAGGAGGTGTTGGAGTCGTTGTTTGAGCCGTCTGTGACCTCGAGTAAGCCGCAAGGACATGGGCTGGGGCTTTATACGGTTTGGGATTCGGTGGTGCGGATGGGCGGGAGGATTTCACACGAAGTGCCGGACGCAGGAGGTGCGCGGTTTTTGATCACGCTTCCGCAAGCGGATCAGCATCGATAGGTCCGGAAGGGGTCGGTGGAGTTTCTGGTGATGCTATTTCACCCATCGATGGGGGTGGCAAAACGGTAGCAGGGGGCGATAACGCTCTTTCACCTCCGTCAGATGGTTCATCGCCTCCAAACCCCAGTGCAGGTTTTGGTTTCGCCCGTCCCAATCGACTGAGTCGTAGTGCGTCGCGGGAATTCCGGGAGCGGCGAGCGACCTGAGCGCTTCGCGCACTTGGCGTAACGTATTCGTCTGGCCGGAATGGGTGAGGAGGTATTCACGAGGAGAAAACGAATCGAGCCGACCCAGCATTGTGGTGATGGCTGCGGACAAAGAGTCTGCGGAGGGATCAAAGATGAGGCCGGTTTGCGGCGTGATATGTTTCCTGGTAGGGGGAGTCGTATCGGATGGAATCAACATCGGCCGATCGGCCGAGAGGCACTCCATCTTGAACCGAGGATGTCCCTCCAAGTGGGTCGTGAGCAGGCCGATGCGAGCGCGATTGATCCAGGTATTGATCGCTGTTTTGTCCTGCGGCGGATCGGAGGGTCTCTCCGCATCCACGTAGGGGAAGTGAATGTTGGGCGCCTCACGCTGAGCACGTTCGATGATCGCTTGCCGATAGGCGAGTTCCTCAGGAGTGCCGTCATGCTCGAAATGCCCGAAGTGAACGAATCGAATCTCAGGTAACTGTGCGGCGGCATCCACCATGAGTTCTAAACGTTTTCGTTGGCTCCAACAGGCGATTTGAATGACGTCGAAATCCGGGTCGTGGCCGAGGGGACGTAAGGCCTGTTCGTCCACGAAATCTCCGCCGGAGAGTTCGAGCAGAATGTTGTGCGGAGAGAAGCGTTTGGTCGTCTCCATCGTGCTGCTGTCTTCTACGAGTTTAATGTCTGCCCGCATGGATGTGTTCGGTCCATGCCACCCTTTGCGTTCGATGAGCAGGAACAACGATTTCAAGGCGGGGTGGAGCTGCAGAATTTGGTCGACTTGGTTGAGCACCAAAACGCCCTTTCCCAAATTTCACGCGATCCGAGCGGGCGGTTGTAACATAATTGCACTTACGGATTCCGATTCCACTCGAAGGGGCGCACCGAGCCGCACCTTGATCAGCATGGGGGTGAATCGAGAATGAATCATCTGTTCACTCAGTCGATAGAGGATCGAATGGGTTGAGGATGATGAGGTTTTTGGGTCGGGCAAAGTGCTGCGATGAAACGTCAGATCTACTCTTCACGCAATACCACGGCTGGGTCGATTTTGACCACCCGGCGGACCGGCAACAAACAGGCGAG
The DNA here is from genome assembly GCA_018667915.1 of Opitutaceae bacterium. Lineage (GTDB taxonomy): Bacteria > Verrucomicrobiota > Verrucomicrobiia > Opitutales > Opitutaceae > Actomonas. The sequence continues at coordinate 8,779 of JABIRI010000357.1, forward strand.
GAACGCGACAATCGCCAAAAACACCGCTACGCCGATCACCACGAGAGGCTCCATTTCCGTGAATCGTGGGATCAAATGGTTCAGCAAGGCGTTAAGGGCAAACGCGCCAACCAATCCCAATGCGATCCCTGCTCCGATGAACACTCTCCCCTCGCGCAGCACGAGGATTACGATGTGCCGAGCCTGCGCGCCCAACGTCATGCGAATGACGAATTCACGCGTGCGTTGGGAAATGAGATGAGTGACGACGCCATAGATACCCACGGTGGCCAGCCCCAGTCCCAACAGGCCAAACAGGCTCAGGACTTTAGTAGCGACCCGGAGGTTGTGAAGGTTGCGGTCGGCAGTTTGGGCGGGCGTGGCGATATCGCTAAGGGTGAGGTTGGGTGCCAGGCCGCGAAGTGATTTGCGCAGGGCTTCGATTTGGGCGGCGGGTTGCGTGCTGCGCATCGTCAGTAAAACCCAGGTCCATGTGTCGTGGGCACTTGATTGGTAGACGGTAAAAGGCGTCGTGGGTTGGGTGAGCGCGGCAACGGTAGTGACATTGTCCACTACCCCGATCACCTCGGCCCAATGCGGCTGCCCCTTTCTCATGGTCGCTAATCTTTGGCCGATAGGGTTCTCGTTTGGCCACAAATGCCGGGCCAATGAACGGTTGATCACCACCACCGGCGGGTCGGTGCTGGAAATATCAGAAGGAAAGGTTCTGCCCTGGTGCAGAGGAATCCCCACGGTGGCGAAATAGCGGGGGGAGACAATAACGTGAAAAGCATCCAAGTGAGTCGCGGGCTCTAGGGGATCCTGCTCGTCGCTTATGACGGCCTGAGTGTTCGTGTATCCCAGGGTGGGGAGCGAGGTCGAAACCGCGGCAGCCGAAACCCCTGGGAGTTGAGGCAACTCCCGTTCCAAGAGTTCGAACAATTGGTTGCGGGCTTGTGATGTCGGATAGTGGTTCGAGGAAATGGGTAGGTTCGCACTTATAACCTGATCAGAATCCCATCCCGGTGGTTGCGAAGAGAATCCCGTGAACCCTTTTTGGAGCGTTGCGGCTCCGCTTAAAAGTGTAAGAGCGAGAGCAATTTCGGAGATGATAAGTCCATTCCGCAGTCGATTGGAATTTCGTTTACCGGTGGATCCTCGATCCTGACTCTTTAGGGCTGAGTTGGGGTCCACTCGGGTGCTCGCCCACGCCGGCAACAGACCGAACGTGACCCCAGAAATCAAAGCCAACAACAACGCGGTTAGGATGAGAGGCGGGTCGAGTTCCAGATCCAACGGTTTGGCGGATCCGCGCACGCGAAGATGCGTTGCGATGAGTTGGTTGAAGCCCGAAGCAATGAGGAGACCGAACGCTCCTCCTATTGCGGCGAGAAAAAGGGGTTCCCGAAGTTGCTCCCTCAGTAATTGCCCTCGGCTGCAACCTAGCGCCAAGCGGATAGCGAACTCCTTGGTGCGTTCGCTGGATCGGGCGAGCTGAAGATTGGCGAGGTTAGCGCAGGCAATCAGTAAAACGAATCCGGCCAAGGCGGTGAGCAACCAAGCGAATTGGCCGGTGAGTCGATGGGTCAGCGCGAGTTGAATTGATTCTGCTCGATAGCGAAAAGGAGTTTCATAGTGGGTTGGACGATTGGCCTGTTGATGAGCGGCGAGGGTGTTGAGGGCAGTCTCCATGCCCGCTGCAGACATATGAGTAGGGCGCCGAGCAATGAGCGTATAGTGACGGATAATCCCGGCTGAATGGGATATAGCTAAAGGACGCCAAAGCTGGGTAAACCCCCAGAGTTTGGCCCATTCGAATTCGACCGGCATGACTCCGATGATCGTGAGGGCCTCCCCGTCGAGTCGCACCGCGTGACCGATAATGTTGGGATCACCACCGAAGCGGGATTGCCAACAAGAATGGCTGATAACGGCGAGGTTGTGGCGTCCGTTAGCAATATCCTCCGCGGTAAAGGTCCGTCCGATTTGCGGAGAAAGTCCCAAGGTGGAAAACAACTCCGGACTGCTACTGACAAAATCGATGTGTTCGGGGGGGCGGTCGGTATCCGACATCGCTGCTTGATGCCGAGAAAAAGCGGTGATCGAGGTTCCCGGCCCCAGATGGTCCCGGATCTCATTAAACTCGATGGCAGCGAATTCCGGCGTTGAGTATTGAGGGGTAACCCGAGTGAGAAGCACCAGCTGTTCAGCGTGAGGAAACGGTGCCTCCCGATAGATTAGAGCATCGATGATACTCAGCATCGACACATTCACCCCGATGCCCAATAGGAGGGAAAGCAAGGCGGTCGCAGCAAATCCGGGGGCGCTGAGGAGGCGATTTAGCACGGGGTATTATGGGGAGTATAAACCCCATAAAATCCATCTGTGCTTCGACTCGCGAGGCGTATAAAAAATTGGTTGGTTGATGTTTAGCAGATTTCCTCGGAGCGACTGCATTGGGAGAATGTCTCAACCGGGCTTATGTCCCGCCCCCTGCTACTCGCCTGTGACTCAATCGTCCGATCGACGTTCCCAGCAAGCCACCCTTGTAACCATTATGGTTACTTTGGGGTAAGATCGGGCCCCGAGGGGGGGCGGCGGGCTGGGGGTTGCCTCGGGTGTGCTTGGCAGCAAAGCGGGAAGCTCAAAGAGTGTCGGTGCGGAAGGGTTCGGCGGGTAGGCCGGCGGGATTTTGGAGGTTGGGCTCGATCCAACGGTGCCAGGCGTAGCGGACGTCCCGAGGATGAGGGACGGCTTCCGATTTGAGGGTAACCGTCGTTCCCTCCAGCGTGGCTTCGGCAGAGTGGAATACTCCATCGACTCCGGCTATTTCGAATTCTCGCGGAGCTGCCCCGTCGCTGGTGGTGAGGGTTTTCGCGTGATCGAATGTCACAGAAATTTGCTGGCCCGAAAATGAGGTGGAGCGATGCGCCGGTCCGCGAAAAACGACGTCTTTAATGTAGTGCTTGGCGAGGGCGATGCGGGCGAGGCGATCGCCGACGTCTTGCTTGTTTTTGGGGTGAATATCGAAGGCTTCGCCGATGTCCGTGAGGATTGCTTGTCCGGTATGAGGCAGCTTGAGGGTTTGGTGTTGGGCTTCGCGCAGCAGGGGCCAATCGAGGCTTTCGCCTCCGCCGGAATCCCATGAGGCGAGTTGGGCCCAGTAGAAGGGAGCACTAGGCGCTTCGAATTTTTGGCGCCACGATTCGATGAGTGCCACGAACATATCGCGGTAGGTTTCCGGTTGGTTGGCGTTCCCTTCGCCCTGATACCAGATGAAGCCAGCGAGTCCGTAGGGGATGACCGGTTCTATCATGGCGTTGTAGAGCAAAGAGGTGGTCTTGAATGCACCGGGCTGCCAGGGCATATGGGGCTTCTTATCTGCGAACGCTTCGCCCTTGCGGGCTGCTTCCGCTTGAGCACTATGCCAGTTGGCGAGGTTTTCGCGGTAGGCGATGTTTTGGGCGAGGATGCCTTCGTTGATTACGGCCTGATGGGAGGCGACGGTCACGGCCAAGTCCGGATCACTCATGACGTCCGGAGGTAGCCACGATTCGACGGGCGTGCCACCCCAGTTGCTGTTGAGCAGGCCGATGGGCACATCGAGATCGCGATGTAATCGTCGCGCAAAAAAGTAACCTACGGCCGTATAGTCGCCCGCGGTTTCGGGGGAGCAGACGGTCCATTCGCCTGCCATGCGGGTGATGGGCTCGGCCGCGATATTCTTGGCGACTTTGATGTGTCGGATTTCGGGAAACTTAGCGTCGGCCATTTCTTGTTCTGCGTCGCGCGAGTTTCGCACGACCCACTCCATGTTGGATTGACCCCCGCACAGCCAAACGTCGCCTACGAGGATGTCGCGAAGTTGGACTTTATTTTTGCCGGTTACCGTGAGCGTCTGACCTTGGCTATGGGCGGAAAGGGTCGGCAGGTCGACCCGCCATTGGCCTTCATTATTTGTGACGGCCTGAACTGATTCGCCGGCGAATTTTACCGTGATGCTTTCGCCCGGACTCGCCCAGCCCCACACCGGGATCGGTTTTCCGCGTTGCAGGACGGCGTGATCCGTAAAGATGGGAGCGAGCGAGACTTCGGCTTGGACTGAAATCAGTGCGGCGAAAGCGGTAAAAATGAGACCTAAGATGCGCATGGGATGAATGGAGGTCGGATGTTTGTATGTTTTCGAATTAAATCACTTGTCTGAATCCAGCGTTTGGAGAAACGCCATCAGGTCGCGCAATTCGAAGGCGGACATGAGCGTGCCCATCGGAGGCATGGAAGACATCGCAGGCGTGCGGTTCCGAATGTCGGCTCGATTGAGTTTTAGCACGCGGCCATCGGGAGTTTTGATGTGATCCTGTGAGGGGGTGGATTTCAGTAAAATGCCTGAAATGGTTTCGCCGGATTTGAGGGTCGCACTGGTGATGCCGAATCCGAGCGCGACGGTCGCGCCGGGGTCGACCAACGATTCCAAAATAAAGCGCGGTTCTTTTTGCCCAATGTTGGTCAGGGCAGGGCCGACGTTGCTGCCCCGACGACCGATGCGGTGGCACAAAGTGCACTGGGCCGTGACGGAGGTTTCAAAAACTTTCCGGCCCTTTTCCGGATCACCGCCGTGGAGCGTCTCTTCATACGGGGCGAGCCGATCATCGGGATCCTTGGATGCCAAATAGTGCGAAAACAAGGTCTTGGTCACATCGTCGACGGATGCTTTTGCGGCCGCAAGAACATCCAGACTGAGACCGGGATCGAGGGTCCCGTCGGACAATAGCCCCATGGCCCGGCGCACGCCGGCAATGGCGCTGGGTTCATCCAAAGTGGCCATGAGCTCAATGCCCACTCGCGCGTCCGGGACTGATTTACGCTCGATTGAACGTTCGGCGAATGTCGCCAGTTCATCGGGTGCAATTTTGGCAATGATGCGCAGTGCTTCCTGCTTCACTTGAGTGTGCTTTGAATCCATGGCCCGATGGGCGTAGTGTATGAGTCCGACGACCTGCATGGCACTGAGCTGCTTCAATGCAGCGGCGGAAAGGGGGGTATCCTGATTGAAGATCGTCATCAGATCTTGGGGGGATTGTTGGATGCCGAAGATCGCGGAGGCTTCCCACGCGGCTTGCGCGAGTTCGTAGTCATCCGATTTACTGACAGTTCCGAGACTGGTTTTGAGCGACAATGCGATCCGCTCGGGCCACGCCTGTTCGAGAGGCCGGAAACGTCCTTCGACCGTGTCCAATCGACCCGGAGTCAACCAATCAATCAGGAGAGCCAGGGCATGTTGGCGAAGAGGTTTGGGGTGAGAGGAGTTGGCCGCGAAATCAGCAACGAGTTCAGCGAAGGGAGCTTCGCGAAGACGCAGTGCTGCGCTTAAGGCCCGACGCAGGGTGCGTTCGTGAAGATCACGCGACGATGCCAATAACTCTGCGAGTGCCGGCAAGGCGGCGGGGATTGATTCATCGTCGTGAATCGCACTCGCTGCCTCGGCGACGACGAGCGGATCCTCGTCGTTGAGAAATACCGAAACTTCGGCGGCCTGTTGGCGGCGCAAAGCGACAACAGCCGCCAGGCGAACCTCCCGATTCGAGTGGTTGGAGAGTCCGGCGATTTCCGTCGCATGGGATCCATGGGCAAGCCCCATGATTCCAGCATGGCGGTGGAATCGATCGGCCGCATCGCGCTCCAGATACGCGACCAGATCGTCGAGAGAGTCGCGATCTCCCAATCCGCCCAATGCGATTGCGGCAAAGAACCGCGGTCGATCCATTTCGTCGGCCAACATGTCGCGTAGTGTTCGGCGGGTTGCGGCATCGGCGTCACCCTTCTCGCCAATTATCTTAGCGGTTTGGCCCCGAACTTCCGCGTCGTTATCGGCGAGAAGTGCGCGCAGGGTCTTCGTCGAGACACGACCATCGCGACGATGCATTTGACCAAGTCCCCAGATGGCGTGGAGGCGACCGAGTTGAGGCACGCTCGAATCGGTCGCGACCGCAACGAGCTCGCTGAGACCATTGCGTTTCACGAGTTCGAACTGTGCCTTCATGCGCACACGCTGATCGGGGTGAGATAGGTGCTGGCGCAAACTGGCCGCGGCTTCTTCTCCCCAGTTTTGGGCAACCAGGCGGGCGGTGTTTTGGCGAAGCGTGGAGCCAGCCTGAGTCGGGTCATCGAGTTTCCAGACCGAACCCTTTTCGTTCATGTCGTAGCCGCTCGAAGACCAGTCTGCTATATAGAGCGAACCACTGGGACTCCAGCCGACTCCCACCATCAGCGCGCCCTGCATCGCGGTATGCTCACCCTCCATGCGAAAGCTCGCGCCGTCGGGGTTAAGTTTGAACGCGTAAAGGTTGCGCGCCGGAAATCCGGTCATGAAAAAATGATCGCGGTAGAACGGATTGAGCGCGGTGCCGGGATTGAAGGCGAACCCCGCCGGACCATCCTTGTAGAGCTGTAGCGGTGGCACGGTGTAGGCGGGGCGGGTCTCGTGATCAGGGATCGAAAGTCCTTCATCCATCCACGGCAGCCAGTTGTCGCCGCGATACTGCCAGTTGGTGCGCCATCCCGTATCGGAGCCTTGGGTGATGTAGAGGAGGCGTTCTTTTTCATTTTTGAAATCACCGTCATTATCGACGCCGAAGATGTTGCCGAAATTATCGAACGCAAATTCCTGCACATTGCGCAGGCCGTAGGCGAAGATTTCGAAATTTGAGCCGTCGAGTTCGCACCGAATCATGGCCCCGCTGTGGGGGTTGTAGTGCTTGCCCCCATCGCGATCGGTTACGTTCATGCCTCGATCCGCGACGGCGGCATAGAGTCGACCATCGACGCCAATGGTGACGCCGCTGAAGTTGTGGCCGCCATAGCCAATTTTGACCGAAAATCCGGTGGCCAGCACTTCGCGTTGATCGAAAACGCCGTCGCCATCGGGATCGGTGAGGCGAACGAGATCCGGTTCAACCGCGGCGTAGAGCGCACCGTCCCAAGCAGCGAGGCCGGCGGCGATTCCCGTGATCTCAGAATTCTCGGCAGCATTGAACTTAACAAAGGCATCCGCCACTCCGGCACCATCGGTATCGGTGAGACGGGTAATTTGATCGGCAAGCAGCGAGAGATCAGAAAAGTCCCAGCTCCCGTCGCCGTTATGATCTTCGAAACGCCCGGCGAATGTCGCCGAGTTCTCAGGTGTGAGGTTGGTTTTGAACCACGCTCGTTTGTCTTCGACGGAGGTGAGACTGAGCTCGAGTTCAATCCACTCGCGGAAGCGCCGAATATCGAGGTCGGCGGCTTGACGACGCACGACCGAGGTCGCGAACACGTTGTCCTGTTCATCGACCGTGATGGCGACAGCGTTGCGCACGAGGGGTTCGCTGGCAAACTCCGTCAGTTGGAGTCCGTTGGCGCCGGAAATGGAATCGGCGGCGGAAAGGCTGCTACTGACGAGTAAAATTAGACTGGCTCCGAGGTGGAGCCGAGAGGAGTCAAACAACATAGGAAAGGGATAGGAAAACGTTTTGGGAAAGGGGTAGCGATGCGGACAACCCTGTGTCGCACGACGGCGTGAAAGAGAACAGTTTACGGGGTCACGGGCGGGGTTGGCGAATCCGGTTTTAGGAAACGTTGCAGTTCAAGGGCGAGTTTGGGACCGATGCCGGGGACCTCGGTCAGGGCGGTCACGCCGGCGGCGCGCAATTTTTCGATTGAGCCGAAGTGGTCGAGTAACGCAGTCCGACGCACGGGGCCAAGGCCGGGAAAATCCTCGAGGATAGATTCGCGGATTTTTCGGGAACGTAAATCGGCGTTAAACGTGTTGGCAAAACGGTGGGCTTCGTCGCGCATGCGTTGGAGGAGTTGCAGGCCGGGGTGCCGGAGGCCGAGGTTCAGGGGCGAGCGTTCGTCGGCGAAAATGACGGTCTCGTTTTTCTTCGCGAGGCCAATCATGGACGGAGGATCCACGTCAATGGCGTAGAAGGCTTTGAGGGCCGCGCCAATTTGGCCTTGGCCGCCGTCGATCACGATGAGGTCAGGGAGGGCTTTGCCTTCATCGCGCAGCCGGCGGTAGCGACGCCCTACGACCTCTTCCATGGCGCGGAAATCGTCGTTGCCCATGAAGCTCTTGATTTTAAACCGCCGATACTGCGCCTTGTCGGGGCGGCCGTTTGAAAAGTGAACCATGGAGGCGACGACGAACGTCCCGCTGATGTGTGAGATATCAAAGCACTCCATGTGCTCAGGTAAGGCGGGCAGCGCGAGAACATCCTGCAGGGTCTTCAGAGCATCGTCATCCGGGCGGATGGTAGGATGGTCGCGCTCGAAGCGCCGGGATTTTTCGAGGGTCTTTTTTAAGGCGAAGACAATGTCGCGAAGTTCGGCGGCTTTTTCGAAACGCTGTTCGGCGGCAGCGGCCTGCATTTCTTGGGTAAGAGTGTCGAGCCACTCGCGGGATTTTCCGTTGAGGAAGGCGCAGGCGGCCTCGACCCGTTCGCGGTATTCTTCGACGGTGATCTCGTTGGTGTGCCCATAGATCTCTTGGCGGACGTCGTCGTAAAGTCGCCAGCGGCCGTCGGGGAGGCGTTGGGGGTTGGAGTCGCTGAGTAGCACGCCGTATTGCCGACGCATCTGGGCAAGGGTGCGTCGCAACAGATTGCTGTGGGCAAACGGTCCGAAGTAGCGCGAGGCACTGTCCTTGCGCACGCGGGTGAGGCGGAAGCGGGGCAACGTTTCCTTGGGGTCTACGCGGACCTGGAGGAAGCGTTTATCGTCAATGAAGTCCGTGTTGTATTTTGGTTTCCACTGCTTGATCAGACGCCCCTCGAGCAGCAGTGCCTCGGGTTCGGATTTCACCTCAATGGTCTCGAAATCCTCAATCAGTTCCACGAGGACGCGGATTTTGGGTGAGTGCAGATTGCGGCGAGACGGGGTGAAATAGGAGGAAACGCGTTTTTTGAGGGCCTTGGCTTTCCCCACATAAAGGATGCGGCCGAGTCGGTCCTTCATGAGGTAAACGCCTGGCTTGTCCGGCAGTTGGCGGACTTTTTCTTTAAGCTGGGGAGAGGCACTCATGGACGAAATTGACCAAATCGGGTGGTAAGATCAGAGGGAATTTATGCTGAATTGCCTCACCGACTGGTAATTCGATTAGTTTAGTCTACATTTCATTTCCGCAAACGGTTTATCTTCCGCGGAGATTCCTAACTTCACGACTTTGTCCGCAACTTCCAACCATCAGACGATTTTTGAGCTGATCACCCTCGGTGATGAGATGCTGCTTGGCCTGACCGCCAACGGACACCTTACCCATGTGGGCGGCGAACTCCGTCGTCGGGGCGCAACGCTTACGCGAAACGTCACGATCACGGACAACGCCGATGCCATCGCGGAGCAGTTCCGCGAAAGCTGGGCGCGCGCACAGGTCGTGATCACTACGGGTGGTCTTGGGCCGACGTGTGATGATCGCACTCGCGAAGTGGTGGCCGATGTGTTAGGGCAGGAATTGGTGTTTGAACCGGTGATTGAGCAAGCGATCAAAGATCGGTTCCGCCAATTCAATCGGCCGATGACCGCCAATAACCTCAAGCAGGCGTATCGATTTAAGGATGGGGAAGTAATCCCCAACGCCCATGGCACGGCGCCAGGATTGTGGTATGCCGAAGGCGAGCGGGTGTTGATCATGCTGCCCGGCCCTCCGAACGAATTGCAGCCGATGTTGAGTGACCAAGTGCTGCCTCGTTTGGCGAGCATGGGCCTGCTCGATGAAGGGGAACGCTACGTCCAGATCCGGACCGCGGGAATTGGAGAGTCGTCATTGGAAACGCTGCTGCAACCAATTTTCGACCAGCAGGCGCCGCACCTCGAAGTCGCGTTCTGTGCCCATCAAGGGCAGTGCGATTGCCGATTGAGCGCGGCGGACGGTCGAATTTCCCCAGCGCAACTGCAGGAGATTGCCGATGCATGTGCGCAACTGCTGGGCGAAGACTTCATGTGTTTTGGCCACGATTCGTTGTCCAAGGTGTGTGCCGACATGTTACGCGGTGCCGAACATACGCTTGCCGTTTCGGAAACCGCGACGGGTGGCATGCTCGCCAGCAGTTTTACCGATTTGGCGGGAGCCACGAAATTTTTTGCCGGAGGGGCCGTGTGTTATTCCAACCAGTCCAAGATGCAGCTGCTGGATGTGCCGGAAGAGATCTTGATGCAACACGGGGCGGTGAGTGCTGAAAACGCCGTGGCGATGGCCGCGGGCGCGGCCGAAAAACTCGGTGCGGACTATGGCCTGGCGATCACCGGCTTCGCGGGCCCTTGCGGTGGCACGTGTGAAAACCCCGTCGGCACCATCTTCATCGCACTCTATTCTCCCTTTGGGGTGTGGTCCAAACGCCTGCGTTATCCCGGCCCACGCCAGACCGTGAAACGGCGGGCGGTGAACGCTGGGCTGGATTGGCTGCGGCGTGAGTTAGTCAAAGCCAAAGACAGACCCGCCGCACCGGCCCGAGCGATTGGCTTGGACGATTGGTAGGAGCCCAGATCGTCCCACTACTTCGCCGAGACAGGCTGACCTCTGGTATTCGGTTTCAGCCGATTAGGTTACGCAGAGCGGCGAGATACTTTGCCTGCGTGCGCGTGATGATATCGGCCGGAAGTGTTGGCACGGGGGGCTGTTTATTCCATGCGATCTCGGTCAGGTAGTCGCGCACGAATTGTTTATCGTAGCTCGGCGGTGAGCAGTCGGTGTGGTATTCGTCCGCTGGCCAGTAGCGCGATGAGTCAGGGGTGAGCACCTCGTCAATCAGGACCAGGTGACCCGCTTCATCGGTGCCGAATTCGAATTTGGTATCGGCCAGGATCATGCCCGCGGCGGCGGAAGTGTCGTGCCCCTTGCGATATATCTCTAGGCTCACGTTTTTCGCCTGCCGGTAGAGATCGGCACCCACAATCGCGATGCCTTCGGCGTCGTTGATAGGCATGTCGTGGTCGCCCACGGCGGCCTTGGTCGTCGGCGTAAACAAAGGGGCCGGAAGCTTAGCGGCCTGCGCGAGGCCGGCGGGCAGAGTTTGGCCGCAAACTTGGCCAGATTCTTGATACGATGCCCAGCCTGATCCCACGAGGTATCCACGCACCACACATTCGATGGCGAGGGGGTTAAGTTTGCGCACGATCATGCTGCGTAGCCGCAGGTCGGTATCGGTAATGCCGCGGCGGTCAAATTCGGCGCTTTGATCGGGGAGGAGGTGATTATCGATCAAGTCGGTGGTGCGTTCAAACCACCATAGGCTCAGTTGGTTCAGCAAGATGCCTTTGCCGGGAATGCCATCGGGCAAGATCACATCGTAGGCCGATAGTCGATCGGTCGCGACGAGGAGCAACGCATCGCCGAGATCGTAGATTTCACGCACTTTGCCCGAAGCGAGCAGGGGGAAGCCCAGTCCCTCGATGGAGGTGACGGCGTGGGCGGGTAAGGCAGCGGCGATCTGTTCGGTGGTCATCTATCTGCGAAGCTTTGGTGTCGAGGCGGAGAAAATCACGCCGTAATCGAGACTTGGTGGTTTTTCCTAGGAGTGAGCCGCTTCCTGCATGACGTCGTGGATCTTTTCGATGCGGGTCGGCTTATGGTAGTTATCGTGATTGGTCAACCAGCACGCGGCGCTTTCCGATTCCTGTGGCTCGTAGCCGTGCATACCGGGGACATGACGTTGGTTCATGAACGAAGGCGCGAAGATGGTGCCCTGTTTGAGGACATACCAAAGCTCGCCGTAACGGCGGTCGGGGAAGAGGCAGTCGTTGGCCTTAAGGTCGTCATCGGTGAGGATGCGGCCTTCGGGGCGATCACGCAGCCAGGCTTCGACGCGGGGGCGCACCGCTGCGTCACCGGGAAACCAGAAACGCACCATGGTAGAATCCCAAGCGGCGGCATAGTCGTGGCCGTAACGGAGTTTCAAAGACTCAAAATCGCGAAGCATGCGACTGTTGGCGGTCGTGTCGGCCATGCCATGGTCGCTGAAAAGGTGGATACGAACCTCGTCGTAATTCGCGCGGGCTTCCCGGTCGATCTCATGCATCCAATTGGCGAATCGTTCGAAAGCCGAATCGACCTCTGGTCCGGACGTGCCGTGGGCGTGCATGGTGGCGTCGAGTTTTGAAGTGAACAGGTAGCTGAGTTCGCCCTCTCCCTTTTTTAATTCCGCAAGCAAACGCTCGACGTTGGTCTGATCATCCTGCCGCCAGTCCGAGCGCGACCACGTTTTCTCGGATCGTTCCCACTCTGCGAAAATCGCCTCTTGGCCGCCGATAATCCCGCCCGGTTCATAGAGGTCGTGCTTTTCGGTGTAGTCCAACCAGGGCAAGTAGCGGAACGGAACACTGTAGAGCTGAAAATAGCCGGTATAGCCTAGTTTCTTCTGCCACCACTTGCTGACTTGATTACGCACGCGGTGGTGAGCCGCGATGAGGTCGGGTAGCCAGCCCAACCAACGGGCGGCCTTGAAGGGAGAGTTTTTTGGGTCGAATACAAAGAACGAAAAGTGACCGTGCTTTGCGGGCGTGGCACCCGTCAGAATACTTGGGTCGCACGTGCAGGAATAACCCAGCAGGGTATCACATTTGGCCCGATGCGGAAGGAGCTCCGCAAGGAATTTTCGTCGTTCAACCAGTGCCCAACCTAAGGCGTCGGCGAAAACAAAAATGTCGACCCGCGGTTTTTTCATGATGCGAGTAACTCTTCTACCAACTGGGTAAGCTCGACGGGACTGAACGGTTTGGTCATGAAGGCATTTACCCCTGCATTCTGCGCGTCATCGCGAATTCCAGTGTCACCTAGAGCAGTGAGCAATATTACGGGTATCGTGCTGCCGGATTCTAGTTGGCGCATGGTATTTATCGTATCCATACCATTGATACCATTGAGTCCGTAATCGATCAGGAGTAGATCCACTGTCTCACGCCCTATGCGATCCAACGCGTCCTCACCGGACTCGGCTTGAAGTAAGGTGTGGCCGGTGCGCTTGAGGCTGAACGCGATGAGTCGCCGCATGTGCGGTTCGTCGTCGGTGATCAAAATAGTTTTGGTGCTCATGATGAGAGAGGCTTGCGCCTTATGGCGACGAGGGTGCGGTCGTCCGACTGTTGATCGCGTTGTAGCAATTTGAGATGCGCGAGGCAGGCGGATGGAAATGTGGTTAAGTCTCCGGTCCACCACGTGGGTAGTAAGGTGGCGAGTTTTTCGAATCCCAGCATCTCACCACTAGAGTCTTCGACTTCGTATAGGCCATCGGTCAACAAACAGATCACTTGGCCGGTAGTCACCTGGACCTTCGTGTTGCGATATGGGGTGTCCGGCATGACACCAAGCGGGATGTCTCCGTCCGATGCGATTTCGTGAGCGGTCGCGGCGGGGACGGTGAAACCGAGTAGTTCGGAGTGCCCTGCATTGGCCACCTGCATGGAGTCGCCTTCGGGGCTCAGTGAAACGATTTGCACGGTGATAAACATGTCTAACGCCGCGAGGTCTCCGGCCAGCAAGCGGTTTAGCTCGGTGAGTAATCGCGCGGGGTCGTGGGCAAGATCCAGCCGTGCCCGCGCCGATGCGCGCAGGAGCGATGACAACATCGCGGCCGGAACTCCTTTGCCCATCACGTCGGCGATCAGCACCAGAATATGTCCGGTCGGGCTCACGATAGCATCGAAAAAATCGCCGCCGACGGCACGGGCGCTTTCACACACCCCGTCAATTTCCCACTGTTCGTGGGCCGGAAATGTGGTGGGTAAAAGCGATTGCTGGATCTGAGCGGCAATTTCCAATTCGCGCAGTTCGCGCATCTGCTCTTCCCGTTGCCGATAGAGTTCGGCCGTGGTGTAAGCGACACCGACAAAATCTGCGATCGTTCTCAGCAGATTGGTCTGTCCAGCCGTGAATGCTTGCCCCCTGCGCCGACCGGTTACGAGTAGTCCGATGGGGGTGCCTTGGAAGCTAATGGGACCGAGCATGAGCCCAGCTTCCCACTGTTGCAGCGGATCATCGCTGGGCAGCTCACGCGCCCGATCATGCGAAATGAATTTCCGATCCTCCCAAACTTTTTCCTCAATAGCGGAGAGGACGGCAAGGGGAGGCGAGATAGACTCCTCCTGACGGTCGAAGTAGATGGTCCACTCGCCCGAAGTTTGTTGAATCCGCGCGTAGACCAGATCGTTGGAAAGAAGGTTGCGCAATCGGCCCAGCACGTTGCGCAAGAACTCGTCAAAGGTCTTCGAAGTCGCGAGCAGTGCACTGATATTAAACATGGCGGCGAGACTCTCATAGCTGTCGCTTAAGTCCTGCGTCATCATCTGCAACTCGTCCTCGACCGCGGCGATATTGGGCGGCAGTGGTTGGTGGGAAATCTTCTTTGTCAGGGTGATTTCGTGACCTCGTTCGTTGTTTTCGTGACGAATGTGTTCGAAGTATTGCGAAATCAAATACCCACCGCGGCCACTCTCAGCTAAAGGGTCCTCTGGCAGCTCATTCCAGTCTTCTGGCGGAGTGAATTCTCCGGGATCTCTCACCTGCACGGTCAGGCCTTCACCAGTCCAAGCCCAGCGGAACCGTATTATAGCGTCCGGTTGGTCGCTGCAGCCATGAATGATGGCGTTGTTTAAACATTCGGCGACTGCGAGTTGAAGTTGTGGCCAATCCTCTTCGGGGAATCCGAGTTCTTTAAGATATCGCTGCATCTCCCGCAGCATGCGCTCGACGAAGGCAAGATTGGGGAGCAGTTCAAATTCTGCTCCTTCCCGAAATTTGAGACCGTCACCGCTCATGGTTTTTTGGGTCCGAACAAACGACTCCAAAACCCGGATTGAAGTGGTGCCATCATGAAACGATCTACGATTTCGACCCGAGTGCCGCGTTTGACATCGAGCAGAATGTTGCCGTCGGCGATCATATCCTGCAGGTGAAGTTTTGATCCGACGAACGTATCGGGCATGACGGTGGCATTGCACACACTCGCGTCCTGATCGACGACGCTGCGGCTGCCGACGATGGCGTTGGGCCCGATCACTGCTTCCGCCCCAATTTGGGCTCGAGAACCAATCCAGCACGGGCCGCTCAGTTTGGCGCCGGGGTGAATCACGGCACCGGGACCAATCCAAACACGGGGGTGTAATTGGCGATCCAGCGAGATTTTCTCATCTCGATTTTTGAGCCAGTCGAGTTGAGCGGTGTGCCAATGGCTCAGGAGCTCGGCCTCGCTGGTAGGGCGCGCGGGCGCAGGCTGCTGGGGTAAGCCTGCCATCGATTCGATTTTTCCCGGAGCGTCCGCAGGGCGGGTCGCGTGCACGATGATTTCCCGTGACCAAAAAACGCCTCCCTTTAGTGCTCGCTCCACTTCATCGGTTCGGTCGCTTGCGATAATCTCCACTTTCGCGACGTTGCGGCGCACGGCCTCGTCCATCCAGTGTGCGAGCACGGTTTGAAAGCCGACGCGCCATAGAATCCACGGCGAGCCTTGTCCCGTGACGCCGTCGAGTTCCGACCAATCGGGAGCCTCCAGCCACAACGTGCCGGCAGCATAAGTGGTGCGATCGAGGGTCAAAACGCGCCGTCTCCTTTCAGGACGGCGGGCACAGTTTTAAGTAGAAGCACGATATCGAGCCAGATGCTCTCTGATTGAATGTAGCGCACATCGAGTTCGACCTGGCCATCGAAGTCGATTCCGCTGCGCCCACCGACTTGCCAGAAGCAAGTCAGGCCAGGGCGAGCCAACAGCCGCTGACGATCTTCGACCAAGTAGTGCTGAACCTCGCGGGTCACAGCTGGCCGAGGCCCCACCAAGGACATGTCTCCAATCAGCACATTCCAAAATTGGGGCAGCTCATCGACGGAATACTTGCGAATAAAACGCCCGATCCGAGTGATGCGCGGATCGTTCTTCATTTTGAAGGTGATACCACCCTCCATTTCGTTTTGGGCCAGTCGTTTGTCTTTCAGTTTGTCGGCGTTGGGCACCATCGAACGGAACTTCCACATACCAAAAAGTTCACCGAATCGCCCCACCCGGTTTTGGCGAAAAAATATGGCGCCGCGGTCCTCCAAC
>JABIRI010000280.1 GCA_018667915.1 Opitutaceae bacterium
CTCCGTTCGCCCGCCAATTATTTACGCCGGATTTGATCACCCAACGCACGCCGGAAGCACACCGGGCGGTGCTGGAGCGTTACTCGAAATTGCGTCCGCATACGTTGTTTGCTCCACCTAGCACGCAGGGAACGATTGTTTTTCCGGGGTTCGATGGCGCGGGTGAATGGGGTGGTGTCGCCGTCGATCCGGACGGAGTGCTCTACGTGAACGCCAACGAGATGGCCTGGATTCTCACGATGGTGCCGGCTCGCGAATCGTCATCACCGGGTGAGCAAATTTATCTGCAAAATTGCGTGGGTTGTCACGGACCTGATCGCGCCGGAAATCCGGCGGCCAATATTGCATCATTGGTTGATTTGTCCACCCGCATGAGCCGGGACGAAACGCTAGCAGTGATCGAAAAAGGACGGGGGATGATGCCGCCTTGGGGGTTTCTTAAAACACGGCAACGCGAAGCCGTGACGGATTGGCTGCTGGGGCGAGAGAGTGAACCCAATCCACAGTTGGAAGATGCTCCCGGACACGCGCCCCTGAAAGCTCAACCCGAATGGACGACCTATGTGAGTGATAGCGGAGAACTGGCCCGTCCGCCTTCATTGTATTCCCATACCGGCTACAATCGGTTTCATGATCCCGATGGATATCCGGCGGTCGAACCCCCATGGGGAACCCTCAATGCCATTGATCTCAATACCGGTGAATTCTTGTGGACCGTGACCTTAGGTGAGTTCGAAGAATTGACTGCTGCCGGGCATGCACCCACGGGCACCGAAAATTATGGCGGCCCGGTTATCACGGCGGGTGGCGTGCTCTTCATCGGCGCGAGTCTTGACGAATATTTTCGCGCGTTTGATCGCCAAACCGGCGAAGAACTATGGCGCCATAAACTGCCCGCCGCCGGTTATGCCACACCCTCGACCTATTCGGTCGACGGTCGCCAATACGTCGTCATCGCCGCCGGTGGAGGCAAGCTCGGCACCCAAAGCGGCGACGCCTATGTGGCTTTCGCATTACCCGAGTAAGTCGATTTAGGTCCGATGGATTAGCCGTAGCGCCGTGCTTTAGCCGGCGCCTCGGCGTGACGAGTGCCGGGCTAAAGCACGGCACTACCATTACGGGCCGTCGAAGGGGCGGGCTGAGGATTTTTCCGCGGTGGGGAAATCGGCGGGAACGTCATATGAGACTTCGCCGGTGGCGGTCCATTCGGCACCGCGGATGAAGGTCGTGATGAAGCCCACCGACTCGAATGAATAATCGTCATGGCCGAGCGTGGTGTGGAAGATACGGCCTTCGCCAAAGGTCAGAGTCATGAGCATGGGTTCGTGGCGACCGGAGCCTTTGGGGTCCGGATCCGCATAGGCTGTTGCGAGGATATTAAGGTTCTTTGCCGGCCCCCGCAGACTGTCGTAACATTCATCCTGAGTGTGCATCCACACTGCGGGAAGTCCGCGCATGATGGGGTGAGTCGCATCGCGGGTGGTGAGTTGGAATTCGCGTTGCGGGCCGTGGCTCCCGCCTTGGCCGGGTGAAGTATCGACGATCCGTTCCCCGGCATCGTTGTAGTAAACGTACGGGCCGCTCTCTTCGTTGCGGCCGCCCCAGCCGCCGAGACCGATCATCTCGTTGTAAGCCTGCCATTCGGGCCAAGAGTTGTCGGCGGCATGCACGACGACGAGGCCGCCTCCAGTCGCCATGTAAGTTTCGAGGGCCGCTTGGGTTTCGGGAGGAAGGGGGGCGGCTTTCCAACCGAAATTGGATATCACGACGTCGTAGTCTGAGAAATTGGGCGCGAAGTCGGGGTCGGCTTTGGGCTCTTTTAGTTGTTCGGTCGGTGGCTGTGAGGTCAGAGGGTATTGTTCGATCCATTTCTCCGCTTTCCAGGTGTATTGGCTGCGTTGGATATCAACGGTGAATCGGCCCGTGCCTTCGAGATAGGCTTTCATCATCATCGTGGATTTGGGCCACACGTTATGATTGTTTTGGCCGTCGATAATTAGGGCTCGGAGCGGTTGCTCGGATTCGATCGCTGCCTTCTGGCATGCGCTGGAGAGGGCGACGGCGAGGAAAATGAAGATATAACGCAGGGGTATCATGAGTGCGCTATCGGAGGCGGATTACGGATGGAGGGCAAACACTCTATCTACTCTGCGAAGATTTCAGCACCCAAGTATTCCGTGGTCATGACTTGTTCCGCCGAGAGTTTTCCCTTGGGCTTCAGAATATCCAATGACTCGAGTTGATCAATTTGAGTCGAAAAACGCGCAGATTCGAGTTGGCCAATCTTGGCGGTGCCACCGTCAGGTCCGCGCCCGGTAACAAGCTTTTCGTCGATGATCATTTTGCGGGAGTAGGCCAGGAACGCATCAGTATTGTTGCTATTTTCCGTCTTCATTAACTCGTGAGCCGGGGTGGGATCGCCGTGCAAATAGTCATCCCATCCGCGGATGTAAGCGGCGAGGAATGCGCGGGTTTGAGTGGGGTGGTTCTTGGCCCACTCTGAGTTGGCCACCAATACTACGTAGGAATCGAACCCGGCATCCCAAGCGTAGAGGAACTTCGGTTTTTTGCCTCCGCCCTGTTCGATAAAAAATGGCTCCGCGATGTAGAAGCCTTGTTGGATGAAATTCTGATCTGCGATGAAATTGGAGACCGAGAAGTTGAATGGAATAAGCTGAAAATCGATGGCGTATTTCTTTTTAAGATACGGCAAGAACGCCCATTCGGGGCGTGCCATGATGGTCTGGCCCTCCAACTCTTGGAACGAGGTGATGGGGTTCTCGGCGTGCAGCATGAGCACGGACGGATTTTGTTGGAAGACCGCGGCAACTTGCGTGACCGGCAAGCCTTCCCCGATGGCGAGGATCGTATTGGTGCTGTCGGCCTGTGCAAACTGGACCTGGCCGGCGGCGACTTTCTGGGTGGGAAACGCGTTGGGGCCGCCTTGGATCAAAGTGACGTCCAATCCCGCCTCGGCGAAAAAACCCTTGGCTTGAGCCTGATAAAAACCTCCGTGCTCGGGCTCCGCGACCCAATCCAATTGCACGGTTATGGCCGTGGTCGTGTCGGACTTGTCGTCCGATGGTGATTTACTACAGCCACTCCAGGCGAGGATGCTGAGGGTGAGTAAACTGGCGAATCCGCGCATGTGACTAAACATGCGGTAGGTGAATTCGAGATGTCGTAGATTGCAATCTAGGAGACGTTGCCGACCCCGCCTAAAAACGCCGGGTGATCACCAGTTTCGCGGAAGGGCCCGGTGCCTTGGTGATGAGCGTGTTGGCTCCAAATACGGGTTCTGCACCGGTGAATACGTCTTCGTCCGAGAGGTTAAATCCGTGTAGCGTGACGTCCCAATTGTCGTGCTTCCAAGAGAGTGAGGCGTCGAATGCCACGGTCGCGGGCAGTCGCAGTGTGCGATCGAAGTTGTGCCAGTAGGCATCGCTCCAGCGCGCCCCCATCGTCAGACTGAAGTTACCAGTAAGAGCCGCGAAGATGTGCAGCTTCGCCTGATCCTGGGGCGTCCCGGGATATTCCAAATCAGGATTCGAAGCGGGAACGGAGTAGGGGCCAAAACCGGCGGCGGGAGCGATGCCACTGAAGCCGTGATTGAGTTGGCCGGCATAAAGCGCCCACTGCTGCTCGGTGAGCGGGATAGATCTGAAACCGAGAGGGGTGATTCGGCGCACCTCTTGATGCCCGATCGAGCCGATGATCGCGAAACGTTCCGTGGGGGCGTAGGTGAGTTCAAATTCGATGCCTTCGCCTTCGACTTGCTCGGCATTATTCTCCCGCACATTAAACGCGGTCTGCTTCCATTGATAGGCAGCGATCGATGCGAACATAGTGTCCTCGGCGAGGGATGCTTTCAGTCCGATTTCGTCCATCGAGTTTTTGGCGAAATTACCTTTGCCGATGATGGCTCCTCCGTCGAGTGGATCGATAGACGTGCCGCGCTGCACGGTGGCATAGGCTCGCACGAATTCATTGAGCGACCACACCGGGCTAAAACTGAAACTCGTGAAGTTTTTCTCCGATGCGATGGGAGCGCGGAGTGGATCGTTGGGACCCACCCGATCTACTCCGCTTGGATACTTCGTTTCGTAAGGCGCGTGCGTCAGGACGAGAGACGTATAGGTGCGCAGATTTTCGGAGAGTTGATTTTCGGCAAAGGCAAACGCGCTGAATAACCAGAGGGTCGAATCGGCGTTGGCTCCACCCTGCGCCGTGGGGGACCAGAAATTAACTCCGTTGGGATCGGTTTGCTCGCCGACCGGAATGACGGAGTTGCCGGAAATCTGCGGGCGTGTGATGTCCCGGCGACTGAAGGGTTCATCGAAAAAGTCCTGTCGCATCGTGGCCTTGGTCCGGCGGACGGAAAGACCGGAGGTGAGCGTGGTGTTGAGGAACTCGAATGACTGGCGATAGCTCCCTTTGGCCTCCAGCACGAGCTGGTCCGTGGTTACCGCGTAGCCGTAGGTCGAACGTTTGTGGGTGTTGATGTAATCGAGGAGAAATTGGGCCTTAAATTGTCCGCCCGAATCACGCTGCGAAACCAGATCAGCGAAATAGAGGAAGTTGTCCGCGTCGGCAAAATCATCGTCGGATGCGAGCACGGTGCCGGTGCTGATCGGGGCGGTAAATGCGGTGCCACCAGCGGAGAAGTAGGCGGGCGTATACTGGTAGCCACTCGTTGTTGGCGTGATCGACGCTAAGTCAGCTGCGGTGATGCCAGCATATGCCTGGCCCCGCTCTGCGGGATCCGCCAGATTCAGCATCGCGCTACGTTGTGATGGAGTAATCGAGCCGTCGTTCAGCGCAGCATCCACGACACTCGCCGGGACAACCAAGGCGGGGTTTTGGTTGAGCAGATAGCGATTCGCGCGATCGCCCCAGTCGGCTGATGCGATACTGATGGGTTCGCCGATGACGTAGCGATTATCGTCGATCAGCTGCTGGGTGGGACGATTCCAGCCGGCGTTTTCATTGGATTTGAAACGGAACGCTTCGGCCCCAATGAAAAGGGTAGTTTGCGGTGAGAGTTGGACCTTGATCGATCCGTAGAGGGACGCGAAGTCGTTCCGGATCCGATTGTAAGGAGAACCGGAATACTGGCCGGTCAAAGAAATGCGATAGGCCGCCGGGCGCTTACCGAGCAGCAACGGTGCGCCCGAATCGATCTGCACCCGGTGGTGGTCGTCTGTGCCCACTTCGCCTGTGATGATCGTGCGTCGCTGGCCGAAGTAAGGGGACTTGGGAATCAAATTGGTGTAGCCCCCGGCCTGGCTGACCCCCAAATGAGCGGGGGCGGGCCCCTTTACAACATCCATAGCCTCAAATGAACCGAATGAAAGGGGCATTTCGTTGCGCTGAAACGCCCGTTGAATGCCGTTGAAAAATACGCCACCTTCCGCCCCGCGGAGAACTGGAGTTCCCGGCACGCCATAGTAATTGCGTTGTTGGGTGCCGGCGCCGATCCGACCGAGATCACTGAAATCCTGGATGTCGAACTGGGCCATCAACTCCGGAGTCAGCACGGTTAAAGAACGAGGTGCATCCAGGGCTGAGAGCTCCCCGAAAACGGACCCCGTAGGGCGCGAAGTTGGCAGGATATCGCCTGAAGTAGCCAAGGAAGATTCGGTTGCGATGAACTCTTCGAGTTCCATCACCGTGTCCGTCTCAGGCACCTGTTGAGCCCAAACACGAGCGCTGCCAAACCCGGCTAGGACGAAGGCGAATATTGAAAAAGAAACGGTAAACGGATGCTGCATGTTGATCGGTGGTCGAGGTAGCGAACGATGCTTTTCGACCTCAAACCCTAACGGACAACATGAGAGCGCAATCAGCGCGAGTTGTTAGTTAAAGATTTAGCACCCTTAACAATCCTCATGTCTTCCTCTCATACCCCCGCCCCGTCCTGCCGAGGTTAAACGTGACGATGCCATAAAAAACACCAAAACTTCAGATTTATCAACCTCCATAACTACCATAAACCACACAAAAAAAATGAGATAGCAGCATTTGTCACCATTATGGTGACAAATACTATTTATTCGGAATCCGGGAGAAAGGAGAGGTCGGCGTAAGCGTCCAGGGGCAAGAGCGTTTCGAGCACGCCGAGATCATGGAGGAGTTTGGCGTGATGATTGAGGCGCACGGGATCGAGTGCCCCGATTTCCTCCCCGGCGGCGGGGTCGCCATCGACGAAGCGTTGGATAATCATTTCGCTGTGGGAAAACACCATCTGATCTTGGGTCATGTGATCGTTCTCTCGGGAGATCAGGTCATGTGCTGGGGCAGGATTTCCACGAATGTAGTCCTGCCAACCCCGGATCGACGCGGCGACGAATGCGCGCACGATTTCGGGGTGCGCTTCGGCAAAAGGGCGGTGAGCTACGATCACCCGATAAGGATCATAGCCGGAGTCGGACAATAGCAGGGTTTTCACGGGAACGCCTTCTTGGCGCAGGCGAAAGGGTTCATCCGTAACGAAACAGGCTTGGATTAGATTGGGATCGGCGATGAATCGCGCTAATCCAAAGCTCATCGGATGCAGGTCGAATTTGATATCGAAGCGCTTTTGCAGATAGGGAATCCACGCCGCGCCGGGATAGGCCATGACTGCTCGTCCGTCGAGATCGGCGAACGTGTTTACGGGATTGTCTTCGTGTAGGAGTAGGGCCTGCGGATCATGCTGCATCAGACCCGCTACGATGAGCACGGGTAGCCCCTGAGCGGCAGCCAACATCATGTCATCCGAGCGGCCCATTGAGAACGGGACTTGGCCGGAAGCGACTTTTTGGGTGGGACGGCCGCCGGGACCTCCGGGAAGAATTTCCACGGCCAAACCAACATCTTCGTAGAATCCTTGTTTTAGGGCCTGATAAAATCCGCCGTGTGCGGGTTCCGGGAACCAATCGAGTTGCAGCTGGACTGGAGTCAAGCCAGCCGACTCCGTAGCTTCGGCCTCCGGATCCTTTCGGCAGGCGCTGCCGACGAGCAGCACGATTGCGAGAGTCAGTTGTCCGGTTTTTCGTAGGAATCGTGCCATTGGTGCAGACACAACCAACTGAGGCCAGAAACCGCCGCGACAAACACAAATCCCAATACACAGCCGGAAAAAACCGTAGCGAAGAGGGCAGCCATCTTAAATTGGGCGCCGTAGATCAGGGTCAGAAACCCGAGTCCGCCTCCGTTGCCAGCTGAGTTGCCCGCGGAGAAATCTCCCACGATAGCCCCGATGGGTGCGAGAGTCCCGGCGATTCGCAGACCGGTGAAAAAGTATGGCAATGCCGCCGGAACACGGAGTCGAACGATCTCCTGCCATTTGGATGCGCGATACATTTTGAAGAGTTCCACCAAACTGCGATCGGTTGAGATCAGGCCTTGGGTGGTGTTGACCACGAGGGGAAAGAAACAGATCAGGAACGTGATGATCGTTACCGACGGCAGACCGGCTCCCGCCCATAAAACCAGAATTGGAGCGATCACGATGACCGGCATCATCTGCATCATCATGAGATAGGGATAGAGGCCGGCGCGGATCAGATTATTGAGAGAAAGCGTGAGCGCCATCGCGACCGCGACCACCACGGCGAGTGAGAATCCTAGCAGCGCTCCGATGCCCGTATTGCGCGACGCATTGAGCAGTTCGGTAGCGTGTTCGCCGAAAGCCGCTAGAACCTCGTGGGGAGGAGGCAGCATGAATTCGCGAGCCGGAGATATGATTCCGCGAACGCCATACCAGATGGCGATGAAAGCACTGCCGGCGATCAAAGCAGGCCAGATGGTGGAACAGCGGATTTTCACTTGGCGGCCTCCTCAACGGTTCGCAGCAGGCCGGACACTTTGGCGGCCAGCTGTTGGAAGCTGGGCTCCTCGCGCGTTGCGGGGGTGCGGGGGTAGGGAAGGTCGATCGCAACTTCGTGAGCGATGCATCCGGGGTTGGCCGACATGATGATGACGCGGTTGGCGAGAAAAACTGCTTCGGCAACCGAATGCGTTACGAAAAACGCGGTCCAGCTAGCCGCTTCCCGCAACGAAAGGAGTTCCTCGTTGAGATGGTTACGCGTCATCTCGTCGAGCGCGCCAAAGGGTTCGTCCAAAAGCAATAGTCGAGGATCGAGCGCGAGGGCCCGCGCGATGGAAACGCGCATTTGTTGCCCGCCGGATAGTTGTCGCGGGAAGGCATCGGCGCGCTCGCCGAGTCGGACTTGGCGCAGGCACCGTTGCACGATTTCGGCCCGTCTCGCGGCAGGCACGCCTCGCAGAATCAACGGCAGCTCCACATTCGCCGCTACCCGTTGCCAGGCTAGCAAGGTGGGTTCCTGAAAGACGTAGGAGAGTTCCGGTGAGTTTCGCCCGGGCGCAGATCCGTCGATTTCAATTTGTCCGGAGTTCTGAGAAACCAATCCCGCCAGCATGCGCAAGAGCGTGGACTTTCCGCAGCCACTCGGCCCGATGATCGCAACAAAATCTCCGGCGACGGCATCGAAGTTGATGTCCTGCAAAACATCCGGTCCGTCGCCGAATTTTTTAGCAACGGACTGCAGTCGCACGGAACAGGCTTGCGGGTTGGTGTCAGACACGGGGCAGAAGTTTTTGCAGGTTTCCACCGAACATGGCACTCAATTCCTGAGTGGTTAGTCCGAGGCTTTCAATTTCCGTCACCATGCGTTGGAAGTCGGGCGCTTTGCTCGCACGAGGGTAGACGCGAAGTGGGTAGTCCGTGCCGAAAAGGATGTGATCCGCGCCGACAGCATCGATTGCTTGCCGGTAGCAACCCGCGTCATAGATCAGTGGAACAGCGGCGGTATCGAAGTAGAGATTGGGCGGCAGCGGAGATTCGGACGTCCAAGGCAATCCGCCGCCGAGATGGGCGAGGATGAAATTGTTGTCCGGTAGCGTTTCGGCCAAGCGCGTAAACTCGTCCAGCGGGGTCGCTTGCATGCCGGGTTTGGCATCGAGTTTCGGATCTGTTGCATGGAGATTGAACGGCACGTCGAATTCGCGGGCGACGGTTGCAAGTTCGTGAAAAGATTCATCGGTGTAGCGGTAGCCTTGAACCGAGTCGAGGAGTTCGCCGATGCCGAGGAAGCCTTCGTTCAACCAGCGCCGGGTGCTTTCGACGGCATCGCCGCCGTCGCTCGCATTCACGGCCGCAAACGCGCGCAAACGATCGGGGTGTTGTTTCTGCCAATCGTCCATCCAACCATTTTGCTCATTGCAGGTTGATTGCCGCTGCCAATACCAGCCCAGCATGATGGCCACATCGATTCCGGCGGCGTCCATGTCGCGCACCATTTCATCGGCGTCGGCC
>JABIRI010000254.1 GCA_018667915.1 Opitutaceae bacterium
CAGCAATCCCGCCGCAATCAACCAGCGTGGCCTGCGGCGCTTGGCTTCACGAGCAGCACCTAATTCCGGCGGGGCCAAATTGATCGTAATTCGATCGCCGCCGATCGCTGCCCCCACCAGATCAGCCAACCGATTCGGGCCCGTGCGAGCCACTTCTGGTTTGGCCTCCACCGCGACCTCAATTTCGGCCAACGGATCGAGCTCCACTACGTTCCCATCCCATTTTGCCGTGAGGTGCTCGATCAGGCCCGACATGCGAGCGCCGCCTCCGGTCAGAGCGAGGGTGCCGGGAGCCTTCACCCCAGCTTGCCGCAGTCGCGTAACGAGCGATCGGTTAATTTCCAACTGCAACCGTGCCGCAAAACTATCCGCCGCGACCTTTACCGCTTCGCCAGCCGGAGTGTCAGCGGGCAACTCGACCTCACCGGAAAACACGCCCAGTTTCAACCGCTCCGCTTCGATCAGGGTTTGATCCAATTTATCCGCAATACCGCGGGTCACGGTTTGGCCGGCCAAAGACAACGTGCGAAGTTGGCGAGTCTGGTCGCTGCAAAAGAGCAGGTGGGTCGAACGCGCGCCGATGCCCACGCGCAGCGCGCCATCATTCGCGTTCAGAGGAAGTCCCTCCATCGCAATTCCCGCCGGCACGACGCGATCGACTACGATCCCAGCGGCTTGCGCCTGCTCGACGATTTCCCGCACGCCTCCAGATTTTGCGGCAACCAACAACACCTCAAGTTCACTCTCGGTTTCCGTGCCTAATTGGTAATCCCAGAACACTTCGTCCAATGGAAAAGGGATGCTCTGTTTCGCTTCAAAGGTGATGAGTTTTTCACGTTGAGCAGACGCGACGACCGGCAGCTTGATGGTTTTCGTCAGCGCGAGGTGACCCGGGATCACCAATGTCGCCGATTCACGGCGAGTCAGAATGTTCGCAACCTCCCGCAGCGCGGCGGCCTGTTCCGTCTGGGCTGTGACTGCGCTTAATTCTTCGACCAGGGGAAGTTCGCGAAACGCGAAGGCTACCATTTTCCCGCCTTCGGCACTTAAAGCAAACCGCGCGGCGGCCACATGCGACACCCCCACTTCCACCACGGCATGCATCGAAACACGGGGGGATTTTGAGGACAGGGGCATATGAACTGAGAAAGTGGTTTAGCGGCGATTCTCGACCGCTTCAGGCCGAATCGCAATGGGATCCGTTCCCGGTAGCCGCTCCGCGGGAACCAAATGCCGCGGGAGCAAAATGCCGTCATTGACGGGAGCGCGTTCGGAAAGCTGCTGGCGAAAATTCGCCACCGCGGCGGCACTGCTGAAGCCCGCCGCGATTTGCTGCCGGTCGGGGGGCTGGGCTTGGCCATCGATCGATAAATCCACGGTCCAGAAGCGCGCATCACCGGCCAGTCGATCGCGAGCCACAATCACCGGAGGCAGATAAAAACGAAACGTCGCGCGGCCGGTTTCGAGCGCAGCGGTCGTGACAGAGGCCCGGTAGAACTGTAGATCCGTCGCTTCGGCAGCCGATTGATGCGCAAGATTGAAGGCGATCTGCACCCGGTGAGCAAATTTTCCGACCTGTCCTGCCCGCGGACTCACGCGCACTTCAACCGCGGCTTCCCACCAAGTTTCGCCCGCCGAATCCCGGACCCGTTGGAAGGATACATCTTCGACTTCCACCTCGGCCATGGTCGACACCGTGGGGCCATTCTGACTCTGTCCAGTGATTACAAGAAGCAGGAACAGGCAAAATACGGCACGTTGACGAATCATGACGGGTAAAAATTCATTGAGCAGGGGGGCCGTGGCGTCACGTTCATTTTCCCCGCCCGACCACCTTAATCGTCCATGTCTGCTCCCCCTCCGCTCGCCCACAAAATCGCTGTTTTGGTCTTCATCGAGAATGAACGGGGCGAACAACTCCTACTTTTACGGGCCAAATCACCCAATCTGGGCCGCTGGACCCCCATCGGAGGCAAGCTGGAGACTGCGATCGGCGAATCCCCCTTTGAATGCGCCGCCCGCGAGACTCATGAGGAAACCGGCCACGAAATCACCCCCGAGGACCTGCATTTATTCGGCATGATCGCCGAGAAGGCCTACGAAGGGGAATCGCATTGGTTGTTGTTTCTGTTCCGTTGCAACCGCCCGATCGGGGCGCTCCCACCACCCATGGCAGAGGGTGAATTCGGGTTTTTTAGTCGTGATGCAATCGACGAACTGCCCCTCCCTGCCACCGACCGCACCGCCCTTTGGCCCATCTATGACGAACACCGGGACGGGTTTGTCGCGATGCGGGCGGACTGTGACCCGGAGAAGAATTTGGTCATCACGGTTGAGCAAACCATGGGAAAAGATTAACTCCCTTTCACCTTCCCAGCGCTCCCGGACAATACACTTGCCTCTATCTGAGGCCGTCGAACACTCA
>JABIRI010000210.1 GCA_018667915.1 Opitutaceae bacterium
GGGCGTCGTTAAAGTAGGTGGCGAGAACCATCTCTCCGTCGTTGATTTGAGTGGTGCCGGTCCAGGCGTTGGTGCCGTTGGCCATGATGAACTGGCCATCACCGTTTTTGATCAGGTTACCGGTGCCGGTCAGATCAGCTCGGAGAATGGAGATGCCGTCGCCATCGAAGGTGAGGTTGTTGGAGCCGAGGGTAATTTGGTCACCGGAGACTTCGTAGAAGGAGCCGTCGACGTCGGTGCCGATGTTTAGGGTGCCCGCGTCGGATTGGAAGGTGGTGTCGGCGGAGAGCGTGATGTCGCCGGTGAGGCGGTTGCTGCCGGAGAGATTTTGGATGGCGCCGGCGGAGGCATTGCCCGTGCCGGAGAGGTCGTAGGAAGTCTGGTCGACGGTGATGCCACCGGTGAGCGCGAGGGTGCCACCGGAGTTGACCGTGGTGCTGCCGGTGCCGAGGGCGTCGTCGGCGGAAAGGGTCAGGGTGGTGCCGGAACCTACGGTGGTATTGCCGGAGTAGGTGTTGGTATTGGAGAGCGTGAGGTTGCCCGCGGTGGTGGTGAGGACCCCGGATCCGGAAATGACGCCGTTGAAGGTATTGGTGCCGGACGTATTGGTGACCGTGCCGTTGTTGGTGACCGCTTCGCTCGCGACCGTGATGTTGTTGGTGAGGGCGAGGGTGGCGCCGGAGTCTGCGGTGGTGCCGGATGCGGCGCTGCCGAGGGCGTCTTTGTGGGCCAGAGTCAGGGGGCCGTTGGAAACGGTGGTGGCGCCAGTATAGGTATTGTCGCCGGAAAATGTGAGGTTGCCGCTGCCGGTTTTTTCTACGGTGCCGACGTTGGAGATTATATTCGCGTAGGTTGAACCGTTAGAGCGGTTGAAGACCACGGCAGACTTGTTCGTGATATTACTGGTCAATGATCCCGTGGTGCCACCGTCGCCGATGTTGAGGGTGCCGGCGTTGAGGGTGGTGATGTTCGTGTAGGTATTGTCACCGGTCAGCGTCAGGGTGCCGGCGCCGTTTTTAGTCAATCTACTGTTGGAGGATGATCCGTTTGAGATGACGCCGTCGATCACCACATCCGAGCCTGCTCCGTGGGTCAGCGTTAACGTGCGGTTGCTGGTTGAATTGGATAGATCAATATTTCCGAATGTGGTCAGTCCGGTATTGGTGACGTTAATCACGCGGTTGCCGTTTAAGGTGGCGGTGCCGGTGAAGGTGAGGTCTTCGGTGCCCTCGATGATGGTGCCATTGCCGCCCATCGTGATGTTGTTAGTAACGGTGCGAGACGAACCGATTGCTCGGATGTCGCCGTTCGCAAAACGAAGTTCGCCGGTGCCAAACGCGTTGGCGGCCCCTACCTGCACGTCTCCGTTGTCGAGACGGAACTGGCCGGAAATTCCGCTATTGTCACCGGTGATTACGACGGTGCCGTTGTTGATATCGGTGGTCCCGTCGTAGGTGTTGGTGCCACTGATGGTGGTGGTGCCGGTATTGTTGATGGTGAGTAGACCCGCAGTCGCTCCACCGGAACCATTGGTGATAGCTCCGGAAAGGGTGGTGTTGCCGGTGCCATTGAGCGTGAGGCGGCGGCTCGTAGCGTTATTCGAGAGGGCTATATCGCCGAATGTGGTATCGCCGGTATTGTTCACGGTCATGGTGCGGTTGCCGTCGGTGGCCGTCATTGCGCCGGTGAACTCGACGTCTTGGCTGCCCTCGATGATGGTGCCGTTGCCCGCGAGGGTGATGGTGTTGTTGGTGATGGTGCGCGCCGCGCCGATGGCTTGAATGTCGCCGTTGGCCAGCCGGAGCTCACCGGAACCGAAGGCGTCGGCGGCGCCGACGTGCACGTCACCATTGTCGAGGCGGAATTGACCGGACAGTCCGCTGTTGTCGCCGGTGATGATGACCGTGCCCGCATTAATATCGGTAGTGCCGTCGTAGGTGTTGGTGCCCGAAAGGGTCAGGGTTCCAGCGTCGCTTTTGGTGAGGCGACCAGCCGTGGCGGAGGCACCGTTGCTGATGTCGCCGGAAATCGTGAGATCGTTCGCGCCGCGCACGGTGAGGGTGCGGTTGGTTGTGTTGTGTGACAGTGTGACGTCCCCGCTGATTTCGTAGGCGCCAGTTCCGTCGGCGTAGATCTGGCGATTGCTGGTCAACGTCATGCCACCGCTGAGTTCGATGTCGCTGGTGCCGCCGAAGCGCAGCGTGTTCACCAAGCGCGAGGTATTGGCGATGTTTCGGGCGACTCCGCCGCCGTCGATCGTGATATTGTTGAAGTCAATTTGGCCCGTGCCGAACGACGCATTGTCGCCAATAATCACGGTTCCTCCGTTCAAGATGGTCGTTCCCGTGTAGGTATTGGCTCCCGAGATGGTGAGCGTTCCGGCGCCTTGTTTACGAATGCGGCCGGCGTTGGAAATCAGACCGCTGATGGTCGTGTCGTTGGTGCCCGTAATCGTCAGGAGGCGGGTCGATACCGCCGACGTATCGATGTTGTTGATCGTGAATGACCCGGTGCCATTGTTGGTGATCAATCGACTGCTTTGAACCGTAAGCGTTCCGGCGATATCAAAGTTGTTCGCTCCCGTTAGGGTGATATTCCGATTAATGAGGACGTTATTGAAATCGAGGTCACCGGAAGTCGCGGCCCAAGTTTGAGTGGCGTTGGCCCGAACGTCGGCATCGAAGGTCTGGGTCGAGGTATTGTTGTTCGTGATGCCGCCGGCTGTGAGCGTGAGCTGGTTGCCGCTGTTAAAAGTGAACCCGTTGCTGCCTGTGGCGGCGAAAGTCAGACCCCGGGCGGTGCGATTTGCGCCGAGTGTGAGCGTGAATTGGGAGTTCGCCGCATTGGCATCGAAGACTAAATCGTCTCCGGTGCCAGGAACGGAACCAGAGTCCCAATTTGCTCCCGTCGCCCAAGCACCGGTGCCTACGCTGCCATCCCATGTCACCGTGATGGCCGCAGTAGGGATCGTGGTCATCGCGATGAGTAAGATCGCCAAACCCAAGCCATTCCAGCACCCTATGGGTGTTGGATTCCTCGAGATCGAGGATAGGAGGGGTTGGGTTGAGGCGGTCATCGCGGAGCGATGAAAACCATGGGATCGGAACTAGGCAACCCAATATAGGGTGTTTACCTTAGTTATAGTGGGTGGTTTTGAACCTAAGGTCGAGTTCCAACTCCGGGGACATTAGGGCATTGACGGATTCACGAAATGATTTCGCCTGATCCAGACTTGGTATATTTTCGCAAATTATTGTCCGATCCCCTGTTTAAAACTCATACACAGATAACGTAAGATTAACTAAGTGAACATTTTGAATGATATATGGCAGGGATTGATAACGGGTAGCAGATTGGATCAATTGAATCTCGTGCTAGGGATTGTAGCGGTGGGTTTGATGATCCGGCGCAGTCTGTGGGCGTTTCCGGTGGGGATGGTCGCGGTGACGGTGCAGGGGATTTTGCTTTGGCAGGCTACATTCTATGCGGATGCGAAGCTACAGATCTTCTTTTTCGGGTGTTTGGCCTATGGTTGGTGGCACTGGGTGAAGCACCGTGGGGGGCAGAAAGAATTGCCCATCTCCACGCTCACTTGGCCGACCCGATCGGTTTGGTTGGGGATAGCGGTGTTGGTCACGCTCGTTTGGGGCTGGTGGCAAGCGAACCATACCGATGCTGTGATGCCTTATCGGGATACCTTCATCGCTTCGTTCAGCATGGTTGCCCAGATTTTACAGGTGCGGAAGCGACTGGAGAACTGGATGGGTTGGGTGCTGGTAAACGCCGTGGCAACGTCGACCTATTGGGTGGCGGGTCTGCACTACACGGCATTTTTGTTTGGGGTGTTTTTGTTGATGGGAATTTCAGGATGGGTCACATGGTATCGAGCTATGCGAAGTCAGTCTGGGGGATCGAATGATGCCTAAACGGGTCGCGGTCTTCGGCACGGAGTCGACGGGTAAGTCTGCCTTAGCGGCGGCATTGGCGGAGCATTTTGGAGAACCCTGGGCGTCGGAATATGTGCGTTGGTTCTGGGATGACCGAGCTGGAACGATACTGCCCACGGATTTGAGCGCGATTGCGCGGGGGCAAATCGCCAACGAAGAGACGGCCGCGGCCGCTGCGGACCGGGTGGTGTTTTGCGATACCGACCTGCTGATGAATGTGCGGTGGGCCGACGAGCTGTTCCCCGGGCATTGCCCGGGTTGGTTGCGAGGTGCGGCGGACACGCGCAGTCGAGACTACGCGTTGTATCTTTATTGCGAACCCGACCTGCCTTGGGCGGAGGATCCGCAACGTAGTTTCCGGGATGCGGCCGCGTGGAGGGAATCGGCTTCGCGTTGCTTGGTTATGCTGGAAGAGAGGCGGCTCCCCTGGGTCAGGATTTCAGGACAGGGAGCCGACCGATTCGAGATGGCAAAAGTGGCAGTGGATGCCATATTGGCGGGATGAATTTAAGTCTGCCTCTGATTCCGTTCCACTGCGTCAAACGATCACTGCCCATTACGGCATGGTTGGGCATCATGATCGGCGGGGCGGGGTGTTCTCCGGTCGAAACTGCATCGGAACCGGCCTCGAAAATGGATGATCGATATCCCCGCGTGGAAGTGGTCGGGGTGTTCGAACCCGCGGGTGAATCCAACGTGCGTTCTTCGTTTTCCTTGGCTGACGGCGCGGGCCTGATCGGCACGGAGGAGACGGGCGACATGTTCAAAACCACCGATGGGGGCAATTCCTGGCGTAAGGTTTGGGACGGCGGCGAGGCGTGGGGGATTCAGGACGTGCGCAACTACCTGCGTGCGCAGGACGGCTATATTTACATTACGACTTCGGAGCCGGCGTTGGTAGCTCGGTCTATGGATGAAGGCGAGAGCTGGGATGTTTTGGCTAGAGCGCGATCCAGCCGGACCGTCGGTTTGGTCGAATTGGACAGTGGCACAATGCTGGTGGGACTGCGCCGTTCAGAAAACGACCGCACCAGTATCCTGCGATCAACAGATGCCTTTGTGACGCATAACTGGATCAAAGTCATGGCGGAGGGTCCGCGACAAAACGTGACCTGCTTCGGGTATTGGGGCGGCGAGCATATTTGGGCCGGCATCGGATACGAAGGATCCGGCAAAGTATTTCACTCGGCTGACGAAGGAAAAACGTGGCGGCAGCAGGCTGACTTCCCGGAAGCCCGTGATCTGATGGATTTCTTCCGCCATGGGGACGATATTTATGTGTTGGCATCCGGGGTCGCGACGTTGTTTCGGAGCGGCGATAACGGGGCAACCTGGTCTCCGGCGCAGCAGTTTTGGTCTAAGGGTTTTCTCGGCCAGTGCGTGCAGATTAACTGGCAGGGGAAATCCTTCTGGGTGATGACCGCGACCGACCAAACCGAGAAGACCTATCGTCATGTTTTACTCATCGCGGAGGATCCCGCTGGTGAATGGTCCGAGTGGATCGAACTGGGTCGAGATACCAGTGGTGGTGCCAGTAACATTGCGCAAATTGCGGATTCTCGACTGGTGGTGGGCACGGGCAACCACGCGGCGCAAGGGCGGGCTTACACGCTTCGAATTTCAGAGTAAACGGCAGTCGGGTTGACGCCGTCCCGTGCGTCGCCTTCGATAAGCGGTAATATGAGCGCATTTGTCGATCAGATCGAAACTCTCCTGCTGGGTAAAAACGTGCCGGAAGCGTGGGCCAACGGCGCCTCGATTGGTCTTGGCCTGCTGGTGCTGGTCGTGCTAGCCTGGCTGGTTAACTTGATCGCGAAGCGGATTATCCTGCGACTCGTCAAGGCGGTGGTGAAACGCAGCCGAATCGAGTGGGATGATGTTCTGGTAGATACGGGAGTCTTTACCCGCTTGTCCCACCTGGCTCCCGCGCTGGTTATCAATACCTTCGCTCCTGGGGTGCTGGGCCGATCGGATATGGTATTGGCGGGCGTCAATGATGCCGTGAGTCTTTACCTGATCTGCATTTGGTTGGGCGTGTTATTTGCGGTGCTCAACGCCGTGCAAATTATTGCCCAGCAAAAATCGCGAACCAAGGGCGTGCCGATCAAGGGCTTTATCCAAGCGGTCAAGTTGGTGGCGGTGGTGGTTTCCTTGATCTTCGTTCTCGCGATCCTACTTGATAAATCGCCCCTCTATTTGTTCTCCGGTCTGGGTGCCCTGACGGCGGTATTGTTGTTCGTATTCAAAGATGCGATACTTGGGTTTGTGGCGGGCATTCAGATATCAACCAACCAAATGGTGCGGGTGGGCGATTGGATTGAGATGCCGTCGGCCGGAACGGATGGCGATGTGATTGATGTCTCACTCACCACGGTGAAGGTTCAGAATTGGGACAAAACTATTTCCACGGTCCCAACTTACGATCTGATTTCGAAATCGTTTCGAAACTGGCGCGGCATGTCGGATTCCGGTGGTCGCCGGATTAAACGTTCGATCGAATTCGATGTGACCTCAATTGGCTTCGCCAATGAGGAGCAACTCGAGGCGTGGTCGAAGATCGGTCATGTGCGCGAGCATTTGGCCAAGAAACGGGAGGAGATTGCCAAGGATAACGAGAAGCTGGGCGACGATGCGAGCGTGCTCGGAAACGGCCGACGTCTCACTAACATCGGCACCTTCCGCGCCTATTGCGTGAGCTACTTAAAAACCCATCCGCACATCGCGCAGGATAAAACCCTGCTCGTGCGCCAACTGCAACCGAGTGAACACGGCTTGCCGCTGGAGATTTACGTCTTCGTGAATGACACCAACTGGAATTTTTACGAAGGCGTGCAGGCGGATATTTTTGATCATCTCCTGTCCGTCGCGAAGGTCTTCGACCTGAAGGTATATCAGCAACCCAGCGGGGCGGATGTGATCGCGGGATTGGCTTCGAAGCGGGACTCGTGAGCGACTCGGATCACCTGGAACGATTTGGCGGACTCGGTCGATTATTCGGTGCCGGTTCGCTAGAGAAACTAGCCGCCGCTCACGTGGCCGTGGTCGGTCTCGGTGGCGTCGGTTCGTGGACGGTTGAGGGGCTGGCGCGAAGTGGAGTGGGGCGACTGACTCTGATCGATCTCGATGATGTTTGTGTGACGAATACGAATCGCCAAATTCCCGCGCTTGAAGGTAATTTGGGTCGACCCAAAGCGGAGGTGCTGGCCGAACGGGTGCGGCTCATCAATCCGTCCAGTGAGGTCGAGATCGTGATGGAATTTCTTACGGCTGCGAATGCGGACCGTCTGCTCGCGCCGGCGTTCGATGTGGTTGTGGATGCGATCGATGGCATGACGAATAAAGCTAACTTGATTGGTTCCTGCGTGCGATTGGGCCGCCGCTGTGTGACGGTCGGTGGAGCCGGCGGGAAACGGGATGCGTCACAGTTGCGAATCGGTGATCTCGGAGAGGCCCGGGGGGATGAGTTACTGAAAATTGTGCGCAAAAAACTGCGACGCGATCACGGTTTTGAACGGGGGGAGGGCAACCACTATGGCGTGCGTTGCGTGTTCTCGCCCGAGCATCCGACCTACCCTTGGGCGGACGGAACGTGTAATGCCAAACCCGAACCGGGTGGTAATCTGAAACTCGACTGTGCCAGCGGGTTTGGCACCGCGGTTTGGGTGACAGGTGCGATGGGACTAGCGGCCGCTCAAGAAGCTGTGCGTTGGATTGTGGAAGATTGAACGGGCCGGCCTATTGGCCGATCTTTTTCACATCGACCACACGCCGCACCCCGCCGTCGGTCTTGGTCAGGAGGTAGAGTTCGCCTGCCGCATCTTCCCACAAGCGCAGTTCCACTCGTCCTTTGATCCAGGTGCCCAGGGGGCCACTGCGTCCTTGTTCGTCCGTAACGGATAGGCGAAAAAACGGCTGAGGCTTACCGGGTTTATCGGGATCGAGGTAATAGAGATTTCCGGTGACAATATCGCCGAAGATGAACTTGCCGCGCAACCACGCTACGGAGCCTCGGTAAACCGGACCTCCACAAATGGCACGGCCTTCGAGGTGACTGTAGGCCGATAGCGGTGCGGCGTATTCCGGCTCGTCGACACCCCACGGGAGGATCTCGATGGGATTCTGCGCTATCGGGTCAAACTTCAGGTTACCTTCGCGCACGTTCCAACCGTAGTCGCGGCCGGCTTCGATCACGTTGATTTCCTCGAACAGATTGCTGCCAATATCGATGGCGAGGAGTTGGTTATTTTCAAAGGGATTCCAAGTGAGACGATGAGGGTTGCGGAAGCCCCAGGCGTAAATTTCCGGCCAAACGTTGGGCGTTTCATTATCCACGAATGGGTTGTCGGTGGGGATGCCATACTGTCCGTTGCGTCCATTGTTGCCGAGGGGATCAATGCGAAGGATCGATCCCAACGGCGCATCGAGACGGTGAGTCAGGTCGGGGTAACCATAAGCGGTCGATCCGCCGTCCCCAATGCCGATGAAGAGTAAACCATAGTCGGTGTCACCGGGGCGAGCGAAGGGGGCGAACGTGATGTCCTGCATGCCGTGAACTGTAGTGGGTAAGGTGATACGCATGATCTCTCGCCATGAAGCATCGTCAAAATTTACCTCACCGGGGTTTTTGACGCGAATTTCGGAAACCACCGCCAGCACGGCTTCATCTAGCGGACTGTTGGGCAAATAGAGGGTGGCTTGGCCTGAATACGCCTCCGTGTGGCTCAGGTAGATGAGACCATTGTCGTTGAAATCGGGGTGGAAATCAAAACTGCCCAGACCACTGGCGAGACCCGGGTAGTTGAAGAAGTCGGGAAAGTGTTCGCGGAGGTTCAGCACCTCTTTGCTCTTACCCTCTCTGATGCGATAGATAGAGCCATCCTGATTACTGATGTATAGGTCGCCGGAATCGTCACCGGGCACGGAACGCAACGTGGCGATGCGCGCGATGTCTCGTGGATTGGGGATGACCGGCATGGTGACCACATCCTCCAGCACCAATGCGTGGGTGGCGGCGGGTGCAGGTTCGGTGGGAATGGAAAGCATTTCTTGAATGCGGGGGTTGTCTTCACCGGGATTGAACGTGAGGTTTCGCCGGTCGCTGTAGGACGCGATCGAAGAGAAGATCGCTTCCAGATCCTCGTCCGTTAGCAGGGCACCAAATCCTGGCATGGGCACCTTGTAGCGCGCGATGAGTTCGATGGCGGTTTCATCTCCGCTGGCCGCGAGTCCGGCCGGATCCTTCACGAAATCCATCAACCATTCCCGGGACCGATAACGGGTGATGCCCCCCAGTTTGGGACCGATATGCGTGCGGCGGTAGTCGTGACAGGACCGGCAGTAAATCGAGGAAAGTTCACGTCCTCGATCGGTGAACTCCTTGTCACGGCGAGGAAAGGCATCGGAGCCGGTGCCTTGGGCGAAACCGGAGGAAGCCCCTCCCAGGGTGAGAACAAACAGAAACAGGGATCTGGAAAGGTTCATGCGGGTGCTCTAAAAACGATCGATAAGCTGGTAGATTCCGGCGGAAGTGAGGGCGAGGGCGGAAAGCCACAGGAACGTGGTCCAGAGTTTGCCGGGGCGCAGTTCGGCGGGAAGTTTGCGGTAGCGCAGATAGAGCGCACAGATGCCCAGAAAGGGAAGCAGCAGGGATTGGCCGACGCCATTGATAAGGATCAGGGTGAGGGGTTTGGGCCAGATCAAGTAAACGAGGATCCCGTAGAGCGTGACCGCGACGCAGCTGATTTTGATTCGCTTGGCTTTGGTTTCATCGTCGGTCGTGGCTGGGCAGATGCCGAACATGGGCAACAGATTTGCAAGCAAACGGCCGTTGGCGGCACTGGCGGCAAATGCGGTCGAGTAAAGGGTCGCGAATGCGCCGATCAGGAAGATCCAGAAACCAGCCGGCCCAAAACTTTCGAGATACATGTTTCCGAGGGTCGGCACCATATCGCTGTTCGCGACTTTCAGGTTCTGGGCATGGAGGACGGCTGCGCCGAGCAGGTAGAAGACGACCGTGGCCGAAGTGTAGACGATGAGCGAGGCGAAGGCATCGGTTCGCATCACGCGCATCCAACCGTTTACGCGCTCCAGCCATCCGGAGTCGCGCGCGCCGACGCGTTTCGCGTAACCTTTTTCCAAACACCAATACGGATAGTAGATCAGTTCTCCGGCCCCCAGTCCGATCAAGCCAAGCGCCGCGAAGGCGACGGCGAAGTTGTCCGGAAGTTTGAATTGTAGTCCTTCCATCACCTGTGCGGCGCTCACTTCAAAATCGGTGAACTGCAGAGCGACGAGGGCGAATATCGTCGAGAGCGTGAAGAGAATCACAAGGCCGATGCAGACGCGTTCGACCATCGTATATCGGCCGACTCCGAGCAGCAGCGCCAAGGTCAGGCCCATCATGATAGCAGTGGCCTGGGGCGAAAGTGGGATACCCGCCATCGTGAAGATCTGGGCCATACCACCGAGCATGCCACCGAGCACGGAGATCATAGCGACATAGACGGGGAGGAAGAACCAGACCATCCAGCCGACTTTGAATCGCGGCCCAGGGACGAGGTCCATCATTTGCAAGGTGGGCGTGCCCGTGGCGACGGCGTAGCGGCCGAGCTCGACCTGCACGAAGACTTTTACGATGCAGCCCACAATGATCAGCCAGAGCAGCGTGAAACCGTGTTCGGCCGCGAGGTGCGGGGTGACGATGAGTTCACCCGTGCCGACAATACCCGCGGTCAAAATGAGACCGGGGCCGATATAGCGGAGGGAACGAAAAAACGAAGTGGGGAGCGGGGTGCCAGTGGAGTCGGACATGGGGTAGAGTCCCGCGACTCAAATCAAAAGCTGACCCGAAGCCAAGCCCGCCTTGCCCCCGCTTTTAAAGGGAGGTCTGCAACTGTTTCAGCCGGTCGGCGATGAAGTGAGCCTGCTGTTCGCGTGTTTCCTGAGTCACATGGACGTGATCGATATAAATGTCGGGACCGAGCGATTGGGTGAAAGTGAACAAGTCGATGACGGAAACCGCATGTTTCGCCATGATTTCTGCGGCGGCCTCGTTGTAGGCTATCACGTCAGCCAGGAATCGTTGGTAGGGGAGGGGGTGGGCATTGTGCACCTCATCAATCAAGGGGATCGAGCTGATCCAAATCGGCGTGATGCCGGCGCGGTGCATGAGCTCGATGATCGCAGCGAGATTGGCGCGATAGGAATCGATTGGCACCTGATGAGTGCAAGTTTCTCGATCGAAACGGATGTCGTGCAGCCCGGAATTGAGGAGCATGAAGTCGGTGGTTATCGCCGGGAGATTTTCGGTAAGGAAGCTCCGCACTAAGTTGGAGTCGCCGCCGTTGGCATCCGCCGGGTTTTCCCAGTCCGTGCCATTCGCGTCGGGTCCACCCTTGCGGGCGTATTCCGAGAAGCCCGCGAGAGCGGTCTCCAAATACGGTCCGTAGTGAACCGAGATGCTGTCACCAATGACGTAGATTTTCATGAAGTGCGGGTGGGGGGGCAGCTTATTCTCAACAGGAAGCGGTCCAGGCCAATCCGGCGATGAGTAGGAAAACGATCCAGGCGAAGTGGCGACCGCGGGATGCAATTAGCGCGACCAGGAAGTGAATCCCGAAAACAATGGCGATCACTTGTCCGATGCGAGAAGCAGACAGCGAGGAATCAGCCATCATGATCAACAGCGCGGCGAATCCCCACCAGGCCACGGTAGTGAGATGCCACGCAAACCGTAGCGTGTTTTGGGTGAATTCCGTGCCACCGAAAAGCGGCGGCAGATTGCCGTTTCGGAACAGACGTTGGAGGATGAATTTTTCTCCTAAATAGGAATGTGCGCATCCGATGAGGACCGTGAGAGCTGCGGCCGCGTAGAGCATGGTTTCCATTGATGAAGATTGTGAGCGGGTGATGGGGCCAAGTCAGATCAAAAAGATGCCGCCAATCTCGATTCCGGAGATTGCGCCTACAGTGGTGGCCAACAGACTTTTGCCCATGACTGTGAAGAAATGGCTGACCGGGTTGATGGCGGGTTTGGTTTTATGCGGAAATACGGCTGCTAAGCCCGTGGTCCACACGGTCTCCGGGCCCGTCGCGGCGGACGAGTTGGGCACTGTGCTGGCGCATGAACACGTGTTGGTCGATTTTGTCGGAGCCGATCTCGTTTCACCCGAGCGTTATGATCGCGCGGAGGTGATCGAAAAGATGCTACCTTTTATTGAGGCGGCTCAAGCAGCAGGCGTGGAAACGATGGTCGAATGCACGCCTATGTTCATTGGGCGCGACTCTCGGTTATTGGCGGAGTTGAGCGAGCGCACCGGCATGCGATTTGTGACCAATACCGGTCTCTATGGTGCGGTGAACGATAAGTTTCTTCCCCCGTATGCTTGGACTGAAACGGCGGAGCAGTTGGCTGATCGGTGGATCACGGAGTTTCGCGATGGCATTGACGGAACCGGCATCAAACCGGGTTTCATCAAGTCCGCCGTGGACCGTGATGCGGAGATGTCGGCGGTGGATGCGAAACTCATCCACGCCGCCGCACTCACCCACCTCGAGACTGGCCTTACGATTGCGGTGCATACGGGACCGGGACCCGGTTTGGCGCAGCTCGATATCTTGGCCGAACACGATGTCGCTCCCTCCGCCTGGATCTGGGTGCATGCACAAGGTGCAAAAGATGCCGACGTGCTGGAGGCCGCAAAACGGGGAGCATGGATTTCACTCGATGGCATTCGAGGTCGCTCCGTTGACCAACACCTTAGTCGGATCCTCATGCTCCGAGCGACGGGACATCTCGACCAAGTTCTGATTTCCCACGATGCGGGTTGGTATGATCCCGCGAAACCGAACGGAGGAGAGCCTCGCGGCTACACGTTGCTCTTTGAAGAAATGATTCCTCGTCTGCTGGGAGCCGGGTTATCTGTGGCGGAAATTGACCAACTGCTCACGACCAATCCCGCGCGTGCATTGACGGTGAACGTGCGCAGAGATAACGCGTTATAGTGGGTCGCTATTCGAGCGGGTGACGAACTTCTAAAGTAGGATAGTTTTCGGCTTCGATGGACAGATGGAATGCCGGGTTTTCTCTTTGAGCCAAAGATTCCTCGCTCATGAAGAATGTCAGCGTTTCTTGTTTGGGGGTGGAGCGATCGTATTTAGGAATGGAAACGGTGAACCTCTGCCCGTGTTTATCCCTCATTCTACGGGTCATATGGTAGGGCCGAGGAAGACCTTCGGAACTCGATAGGGTTATCGTGAGATAACGTCTACCGTCTTCGGATTTTTCGGTGACCGACGCTACCGCCCAATCTCCTGCTTGAGCGATGGTGCTCGTCAGAATGACGAGACAGATGCATCGAAACATGTTCATTTTGAGGTTTGTTGCTTGAAAATTCGGAGACCGCACTATCACCGAGGCGAAGCGATTTGTTTGCGCATGAAACGGTCACCGTCGGCAAATTTCCAGTCTTTCCAACCTAAGTGACGGTAGAACCCAACGCACCGCATGTTTTCGTCAGGGTCGGTGGTGAGCCAAAGTTTCATGCATCCTTCAGCGATCAACCATGCTTCGACCAATTGTAGTAGGCGTTTGCCCACGCCTTGATTTTCGAATTCTGACAATACGGCGATGACCCACATTTCACCGGTGGTCTTGTTTCCCATCGCAAATCCCACTGCGCGGTCATTTTCTTCGGCCAGCCAACCGCGATGGGAAATTCGCATCATCTCACAGACCGATTCGGGCGTGATGCCCATGCGGTTGAGTTCCTCCGCGCCATTCGGGTTGTGCCATGTTTGGATGCGAACATTGAAAATTGCATCCATGTCGCCGGGTTCTATGACGCGAAAGTTCATTCTGTCTACCGAGCCTGCTCGAGGACCTGTTAGTCGTTCAACTGTTGCCGGCTTTCCAGATCGAAAGTGTCTCCGTCTTCCAGTTCGAGGTAGAAGGGCTTTCGATCTTTGTTCCATTGCTGAGGGTCAAAAATGCGCACGAGACCACCGCCGCTTACGCGTAGTTCATTTTTGACTACGATAGCGGCCGTGCCTTGGTCGATACCGATGCCGAGGAGTTGGTTTGGGTCGAGATCCCGTTCCTGGAGCTGGCGTTTTCGGGCTTTGAATACCTGATATAAATCGTTCTCTCGGTTGCGTTCTTCGACGTGCACATCGAAGGCTGAATTGGTGACAAACCCGAATCCGATTTGATGCTTTTTGTCGCCCAGTATTACGCGTCGCTTGTAGTCACCGCGGGTCATGAAGGAAGACTGCACTTGTGCGCCGGCCGAGCCGCCGCCGATGACTCCACCGCGATCAAGTAATCGGTGTAGGGCAGCGAGGGTTTCGGTGTTTAGAAACGCGTCGGTGAGAAAACTCTGATTTCCGCCCGTCATGTAAACGGCGTCGGCGCCATCAATATGTCCATAGAGATTCGGATCGTTACCATCCTTGGGCGAAAGCGTGAAGAGCTCCTGCACGTCACTCAGTCTATATTGTTTTCGCAGTCCGCTTACTACGGGAAACACTTCACCGTTTTTGAGCGGTTGGATGCGGCGGGGGCCTTGAGGGGTGGTGATGACCCGAATAACCGGGTCCGATTTGCCAGTGGTGGACTTAACGAGTGCGACGAACTCCCCAAAATTTACTCGGCCTCCACCATGAATAAAAAGGGCCCCGCTAGCCGGTCCGGTCGTCTGGGCAGACAAGCCGAAGGGTATACTCAGAAGCAGGATAATGGAAATCAATAGCGGGTATTTTTTCATGGGAACGAATAGGGTGGTGAGGAACGCACGGTTCCGGAGGGATGATTAGGATCAGCTCCGTTTTGCTCGTCGATTAATTCGGCGGGAGAGAATCACCCCGAAGAGAGCGGCGAGGAAACTCCAAAGCAGGATATGGCGGATGAAGTAGGTGCGATTGCCTTCGGTGGGGTAGTTGGCGATCGCGAGGGGTGGTTTGAAATAGTAGCGCTCCAGATTGCCCCAGAAAAACTCCCAGTTTTTGAACAGCAAAGTGTAGTCAGAACGGAAGTCTTCGACGTTGGGCGGTCGCCGCCATTTGTAGATCGCACTGTTGAAAAATTGGCGTTGAACAACGCCTCCGACTTCAGGGAAGGGAGCGTCTACGAAAGACTTTTCTTCGCCAACGATATCGGGCCAGCCCCAATCTTTGTAGATCCGCCCGGTGACCCCTTCCCAAGCGCCATGTTTGCGCAGGTGGGATAGATCCACGCTATTGAGGACCACTCCCTTGGGATCGAGGGCGTAGATGAGAGCAAAAGACGGATCATTCCACGCCCAACGACCTTGTTCCGGCACCCAAGTTTCCACCCAACTGTGACCCGTGTAGATGAAATTATTGTCTTTGGTTCGGGCCGTCACGACGAGACGGGAAAGAAGACCCGCGCGGTTGGCGAAGAGTAGAAAAATTTGGGCGTGTTGGGTGCAGTAGCCCTGACCCTCGCCGGAGCGCATATTCTGATAAATGAGAAACGGGTCGCGCCAGCGGTCGTCGTGATCCGGATTGCCGCGGCAGCGTGTGCCCAGAGCATCGCGGAAGTGGACCGTGAGTTTTTCGAGTTTTCGTAACGTGCCATCGGATTCGTTGATGCCGACTTCTTCGGTGAGGATGCGGTCGATCTCAGTGAGGTCTTCAGTGGCCAAATAGGCGTAGTTGTCGATCCACTCACTGATGGGGTATTGATCGAATCGGCCGTGAGGAGAGTCGGTCCGAATCATATATGAACTGGGGCGAGGGAG
Source organism: Opitutaceae bacterium (assembly GCA_018667915.1). Lineage (GTDB taxonomy): Bacteria > Verrucomicrobiota > Verrucomicrobiia > Opitutales > Opitutaceae > Actomonas. The sequence continues at coordinate 15,707 of JABIRI010000210.1, forward strand.
CCCGACACTGTCCCAATAATCGGACGGTAAAAATCGTAATTCGAGTTCGATCGGTGCGCCGATACCGGCGGGCTGGGGAATGGCGGTATAGTTATTCCAGCCGATGTCGTCCTCGAGTTCGGGGAAAAATGGGAAGGGACCGTCGTTGGACGTGTGTGGTTCGCCGCTTTTGAGGATCACCCAACCGTCGGGATTTTTGATCCAGTTGAGCTCGGCTTCGATGCCACCTTCGCGTTCGTGCCATTCGAGAATCGTGGGCACATCAGTCGGGAAATAGATCGTCGCGTAACTGGTCTGATAAAACGACGACTCCCATGACCGTGTAACGATGTGAATCACATTGGCGACCAGCAGTCCCAGCGCGAGAACCGCCCAAAGAACCACGGGGCGAATTGATCCGCGGTAAGACGCTGCAGCGGAAGCCGGGGTAGGGGCAAAATCCATATCTCCAACGGTCCCCAGACCGTCCCTTCCCTCAAGAGCAATCAATCTGTGTGGACGATTTTTATACCTGAATATTCAGCGAACTGCCGATGCTTTCGCAGTGGTTGAAGCGGGTTCGGTGAAACCTCAATCCGTGGTGCACGTCTTGATTGTCATGCGAAATAAAATTGGTCGGGTTTTGATCGGGATTATTTTCTTACATGTTGCCGGAATATTCGAACTGACAGCGGTTGAAGAGAAACCGAACGGAGAGCGAGGATCTGACGATTGGATTGCCAGTGAGTATGGTTCCGGCCGCACGGCCAAGGACATGCAGACGGCCTTTGCTTCCAAGGGGTTTGCGTGGTTGAGTGGGTCACCCGCCGACAACGAAAAATTGTCGATCGGTAAAAATGCGCAGCTCTTTGGGTTTGTCGCGCTACGCTACCAATCAGGCCGGGCGGCCAATCGGGGCGCCTTGGGCCGAGCGTTTCATGGGATCGCAACGGATGCTCAACGGGCGTTGCTAGAAAAAGCGGTCATGGAGGAGATTCCGCGACTCGCAGCATGGTGGACGGTTCGCGAGCAGATGTTACGGTTACTCGAAATCCATCTCTATGAAGGCGGAGAGATTGATACCGCGGGGCTGGAGGAGTTGGGGGCACGTTTCGGGGAAATTGGCGGGCAGGTTGCGTTGACCGAAGCGCGGGCCTTCGCGGCGATGGAAGACCTTTTAAGTGATACCCAGCGACAGACGCTGGCTCAGTGGCGACAAGATCCGGAACAGGCTATTGGGCCCGGTAACGACCATCGAATTAGAAGCGAAGCCTTGGACAGAAATGAGCTCAAACAGCTGGAGGATCTGTTTGCGAAAAACTTTTCATGGATCACGGGAGAACCGGCGGACAGTCGGATCATCCCGTTGGGGCAACCCGCGCAATTTTTCGGATTCGTGAGTATTCGCCAGAAAAGTGGGCATGCTGCGAATCGAGGGCAAATCGCTAAGTCGTTTTTGGCTATGCTCACGCATCATCAAAAAACAATTTTGAGAACGGCGGTATCGGACTCCGAAGGATCAATAGCCGATTTTTTGCGCGTGCGGGATGCCATCCTGAACCAATTGCAACTGCTTCGAGATGATGCGGAGTCGTTTGATGCTGAGGCCTACGCCAAACTCTCGCGAGAACTTGGAATCCTCGAGATCAATGTGGCGGTGGTTGAGGCCCGAGCCTATCGGCGGATTCGAGAAAACATGACCCCGCGTCAGATTGCTCGCATGATGGACCTCAGGGGCGAATACATCATGGACCCGTCGCAAATTGAAATGCTCGATGCCGAGAAACGTGGAGAAGCGCTCTACATTCTTTGCACGGGATGTCATGGAGTGGTGGGCCAACGTGAATCACTTCAATTAGGACCATCGCTGGTTGATATTGTGGGACGGCCCATCGCAGCGGTGGACGGGTATGCATACTCCAATGCCCTGAAAAACCTAGCGAGTTCGGGGCAGGTGTGGACACCCGAGCAACTCAACTTATTTTTAGTAGCGCCGAAGCAGATGGCTCCCGGGACGAAGATGGAATTTACGGGACTCTTGCAGGCGGAAGACCGCGCCGCCCTGATCGGATATTTGGATAAATTGTAACGACAAATCTACCTCGAGCGACGCCGAGAATTTTTGGTCGAGAGGATAAGTCTACAGCTCTACCAGCAAAACTAAGAGCAAAGAACCGGTCAGCATTGCCGCTACCGTGCGGATACGGTTCCAGCGAACCCA
>JABIRI010000359.1 GCA_018667915.1 Opitutaceae bacterium
CGTCACAAGCTCGTGATCTCAGATCAGGACGAACCCTGGCTCTTTGACCTGCAAAAAGATCCCGATGAATTGCACAACTATAGTGACGACCCGAATTACGCTGAAATCAAGCAACGCCTTACCCACGATTTGCGTTTGTGGATGGAGCGAGTGGAAGAGCCCGCCCTAGGCAACCCTGCATTTACGTGCTGGCTCTGACCCATCCCGTAGAGCTTTCGCTTGCGCCTCACTCGAGCACAGTCGAACATCCTTCCCTTACCCTTACCCTTTCCCAGCCCCCATGACTATGAGATTCCTCACTGGATTCCTTGCCCTTTCAATCTGTTCACTCGGTTTCGCTGCCGGCGAAAAAATTGCCGTCATCCCCAAAGGCACCACCCATAGTTTTTGGAAATCCGTCGAAAAAGGCGCGCGCGACGCGGGTGCCGAACTCGGTGTTGAGATCGTCTGGAAAGGCCCGCTAAAGGAGGACGATCGCGCCCAACAAATCGCGGTAGTTCAACAATTCGTGGTCGATGATGCCGATGCGATCGTGCTTGCGCCTCTTGATGATACCGCGTTGCGCAATCCGGTGGGTTCGGCCATGGCGCGCAATAAACCGGTCGTCATTTTTGACTCCTCGCTCAAAGGCGAAGTCGGTAAGGATTTCATCAGTTTTGTGGCGACCAACAATTACCTCGGCGGTCAAATCGCCGGCAAAGAGCTCGCCCGTCTGCTAGGCGGTAAAGGCAAAGTAGTCCTACTCCGTTACTCCGAAGGTTCGGCGAGCACCGCCAAACGCGAAGCGGGATTCTTGGACATCATGTCGAAGCATCCCGGTATCGAAGTGATTCAATCCAATCGCTTCGCCGGTGCCACGATCAGCGCCGCCCAAGACACGGCCATGAACATGTTGGATCGCCTGCGCGAAGCCGATGGCATCTTCACCTCCAATGAGTCGGCCACCCAAGGCATGATCCTCGCGCTACGCCAAACGGGACTCATCAAAAAGAAAACCCTCGTCGGCTTCGACACCTCTTCCTTCCTCCTTTCCGCATTGAAGCGCGGTGATGTTAAAGCCCTCGTCGCTCAGAATCCGACCAAGATGGGTTATCTTGGCGTGAAGACCGCGGTAGCCCATTTACGGGGCGAGCCCATCGAGGAGATGATCGATACCGGCTGCGTTCTCGTTACCAAAGAGAACGTCAATACTCCCGACATTAAGGCCGTTCTCGGCGGCAACTGAGATAGCTGCGATTCCGATGCCGCCCATCCTTCAACTCAGCGGAATCAAAAAACACTTTGGGGCGACGATCGCTCTGGCCGGAGTTGATCTGACGATCACTCCGGGTGAAGTGCACGCACTGGTGGGCGAAAATGGTGCCGGGAAAAGCACGCTCATGAAAGTGCTCGCCGGTATTCATCAACCCGATGCCGGAGCGATGACTTTGGAGGGCGCGACCTACGGCCCCAACGGTCCCGCGGACGCACGCTCCGCCGGCATTATGATGGTCAATCAGGAGTTGGCCATCGCACCGCATCTAACCGTCTCCGGCAACATCATGCTGGGTGCCGAACCCACGCGTGGCCCCCTACTCGACCAAGCCGAAATCAATCGACGAGCGACCGAGGCTTTAACGGAACTCGGTCGACCAGATATCCCGCTGGACACGCTTGCCGGAGACCTAGGTATTGCCGAGCAACAGTTACTGGAAATCGCCCGCGCCCTTGCCGTCGGCTGCCGGGTTCTGGTGCTGGATGAGCCTACGAGCAGTCTCACCGCCGCGGACACCGCCAAGCTCTTCGCCCTGATTCGGCGGTTGCGTGATCAAGGCACGGCCATCGTCTACATCTCCCATTTTCTCGAAGAGGTTACCACTCTCTCCAATCGTTGCACGGTGCTCCGCGATGGTGCGACTGTCGCCAGCGCTCCGACCACCGAGTTCACGACCGACGACATCGTGAACCACATGGTGGGACGGCAGGTCGACGAACTCTATCACCGCACGGTTCATGCCCCCGGCGAAATTGTTCTGGAAACGGATCAGCTCGCCAGTTCACCCAACCTATGCTCCGCATCACTCCAGCTCCGTCGCGGTGAAGTATTGGGGCTCGCCGGTCTCATCGGCGCCGGACGCAGCGATTTATTACAAACCCTGTTTGGCCTCGCTCCTGTCGAAAGTGGTGAGATCAAAATCGCGGGATACTCCGGGCGGCCTTCCCCCCGTCGTTCGTGGCGCGAGGGGATCGGCTTCCTGAGCGAAGACCGCAAAACCGAAGGTCTCGCTCTCAACCTATCTTTGGCGGAAAACCTCACGCTTCCGCGTCTGCCCAATCTCATCAATCCGCGCACCCTCAGCATCGAAACCGGCGGTTGGCTCGAAAAACTTGGCGTCCGCGCGGCCGGCCCCGATCAAGCGGTCGGCGAACTCTCCGGGGGGAATCAACAGAAAGTGGCATTCGGACGTCTCCTCCGGAACGACGCCGACATCTTGCTCCTCGATGAACCCACTCGCGGGATCGACATCGGAGCCAAACAAACGCTCTACGGACTCATCAACGCATTGGCGGGCGAAGGCAAAGCAGTCCTCCTCGTCAGTAGCTATTTACCCGAACTACTCGGCACTTGTGATCGGATCGCGGTAATGTGCCGCGGCACGCTCGGTCCTGCTCGTCCCGTCGCGGAATGGACGGAACACACAATCATGCTCGCCGCGACCGGCGCCACCGAAGACGCCGCTTAATTCCTCCCTCATCGTGCTCGCAAAACTTCGCCAATCCCTTTCTCAAGTCGGTCCCCTTATCGGTCTCATCGCTATCTGCGCACTGTTCGCGTCATTGCGGTGGGAGACCTTCGTATCCTGGGACAATTTTGCGATCATTCTCCAGCAAACCGCCGTGATCGGCATCGCAGCTCTGGGCATGACAATGGTGATTATCGCGGGCGGAATTGATCTCTCGGTCGGCTCCATCATCGCGCTCGGGACCATCGTGCTGGCTTTGATGCTACAAGCCGGTTGGCCACCGATGGCAGCTGCGGTCGCTGCGGTCGGTGCCTGTGCATTTTGCGGTGTTTTATCCGGCCTGCTTATCACTAAACTTCGGCTGCTCCCCTTTGTGGTGACGCTGGGGATGATGGGAGCTTTGCGCGGCGCGGCCAAGGGACTGGCCGGACAACAACCCATCTATCCCGACGATGAAACGTGGCTGAATAACCTGATGCAGTTGGGCGAAAAAGGCACCCTCCCCAGTGGTGTTTGGCTCACGCTCGGATTTGCCGTGCTGGTCGCTCTGGTCTTAAAATTCACCCGCTTCGGTCGACATCTTTTTGCGGTAGGCTCGAACGAGCTGACCGCCCGACTTTGTGGTGTGCCGGTAGAACGGGTAAAGATTTATGTCTACACCCTCGGCGCGGCCTTCGCCGGACTGGGCGCGGTGCTCCAATTCGGCTACCTCACCGGCGGTGACCCGACGACCGCGGTGGGACTGGAATTAAACATCATCGCTGCAGTCGTAATCGGCGGAGCCAGTCTGTCCGGTGGTCGCGGCACCGTTGTAGGCACTCTGGTTGGGGCACTTATCATGAGTGTCGTCGCCAACGGCTGCACTAAACTTGGCCTCGCCAATTGGGTCCAGGAAATCGTGACCGGCGCCATCATTGTAGCTGCCGTAACCCTCGACGCCCTGCGCCACCGCAAGTCTAAAGAATAGACATCATTTCTCGGCGGGAGGGAAATTCTCGTTAACAAAGACCACGGAAGCTCAAAATTGATTGGGAAAACGAACGGTCCGATGACAAGTATGTCGGCTACCCCCCTTTACCCTTACCCTTATTGCTATGAAGCCATTGCCCTCCCCTCGTCCGTCATCGCGGAGAAACTTCCTTAAAAAGAGTGCCGCTCTCGGAGCTGCGCTCATTTACGCCCCTCAAATCGTCCGGTCCGAAGTATTGGGCCGACATGGAGTTCCCGGCGCGAATAGTCGGATCAACCTCGCATTTGTCGGCTTCGGCAAACAAATGAACGGCCACACTGATATCGTCAAAACCGAGGGCGTCGAACCGCTCTACGTTTGCGACGTGAAGTCCAACGAACTGGCAAAGGCTCAACGCATGATGGCCGACCGCGGCTATCCCGACGTAAACGCGACGCCCGACTTTGAGGACATCATGACCGATCCTGCCGTGGACGGCGTCATGGTGATCACTCCTGACCACTGGCACGCCGCCATCGCCATCGCGGCCATGCGCAACGGGAAAGATGTCTATGTCGAGAAACCCATGACGCTCACCATCGCCGAAGGCAAAGCCATGGTAGAGGCACAACGCCGCTACGGTTCGATTGTGCAGGTCGGCTCCCAACAGCGTTCAAATCACGCCTTCCGTCGTGCCGCCGAAATGGTGCGAAGCGGTTGGATCGGGGAGGTCAAAGAAGTGCACACCCGCCTTGGGGTATTCCCGCCTCCGACGCTTGCGCCCGAAGAACCCATTCCAGCCGGATTTAATTACGATAAGTGGCTCGGCCCATCACCCTACGAACCCTACACCTCCAATCGCGTCTTAGGTGACTATGGCGGTGGTTGGCGCAGCTATTGGGAATACGGTTCCCGCAAAAATGGAGACTGGGGAGCGCATCACTACGACATCACGCAGTGGGCACTCGGTCGCGACCATACCGGCCCCACTCTCTTTGTTCCCCAGGGCCACGAGGGCGAGGAATATCAGTATTTTCAATACGCAGATGGCATCAAGGTCGTCCGGAACTGCCCCATCGATAACGGCCATATGATTCGATTCATCGGAACTGAAGGAGATGTATGGGTAAGCCGCGGTGATCGGCTCGACACCTCCCGTCCGGAACTGGCCAAGCGCCCGTTGTCACCCGATGACGTTCGCCTCTACGAGTCCAGTAACCATCAACAGAACTGGCTCGAATGCATGCGGTCGCGACGACGGCCGATTTGTGATGCCACCATCGGACATCGCACGGCCACCATCTGCCAACTCGCCGGAATCTCGGAACGATTAAATCGGCCCATCAAGTGGGATCCTCGAGTAGAATCCATCGTGGACGATGCCGGAGCCAGCCGTTGGGAGGATCGCCCTCGCCGCGCCGGTTACGAACTCCCGGCCTAAACCAGACGCATTCAATTCTTCGAATCATGAAATCTATCTTTTCTTCGATCATCGCATGCGGCCTCTTTGCCACTTCCGCAATCGCCAGCGAGATTACCACCTACATCACCAACCTCAACTCTCCCGATTACGAGGTGCGGCAATCGGCTCGTTTGGATCTTCGCCAAACGCTCGTCGACGCATCGGGATCCAAACTTCGCAGCTTCGAAAAAGAACTGATCACCGCGATCGGATCCGACCACGATTTTGCCACCCGAGACTGGGCCATTCGTATGCTTGAGCTGGTGGGTAACTCTGCCTCGGTGAAACCTCTTTCAGCGCTTCTCCGTGACCGCGATCCACGAATCGCCGATCTGGCTCGTCGGGCACTATCAGCGCTTCCGGCTTCATCGGCCGACGTCAGCTTGGAGAAGGCCTCACTCGCCGCCGCGCCAGTCCACCAAGAGGCCTACGCCGACGCCCTCGCTTATCGTGGCAAACCTCGTGCCCGCAACGAGCTGGACGACCAGTTATTTGCGGGTTCATCCGAAGCAGCGTTAGCACTCGGTAAAATTGGTAGCCGTTCTTCACGGGCGGCTTTGCTCGAAGCTCACGCTACTGCTGACGATCAACTTAAGACCGAAATCGAACTGGCATTATTGAATGCGGGTTTAACCGACAAAAAACTCGCGGCTTCGCTCGCCCGAACTGGTCAATCACCCGCAATTCAAGCGGGGGCATTCGAGCAATTGCTCCGTCTCGATTCGGGAAGTGCCTGGCAACGACTCAACGAAGTGCTACGAGATCCCACGGATGTGAATCGTCGGGTATTGTTAAGAAAATCCATGCTTTCCCGAATTGCGGATGAGACCGTGGCATTACTGCCTAATCTGAGTTCCGCCGATCAATCCGTCATTTTGGGAGCAATAGCGGATGGAAGAATGTCGCGCTACGAACCAGCAGTGCTCCCGTTACTGGGGAACGCGTCGGAGACGGTCACCGCAGACGTGGTGAATACACTCGGTATCGTGGGAACCGATACAAGCTACCAACCGCTCCTTGATCGGTATCTGGCCGATCCCCGCGATCGAATCACGACCGCTGCACTGGCACGACTCAATGCACCTTCGGCCGATAAAAAACTCATGACTACAGTATCGGGCGACGGATCAGGAGTAGATCGAGCCGCCGCGCTTCAACTGTTGGTCCTGCGTAATTCGGACGGTGTCTTGGAAACCATCAATCGGCTGGGACGGCCTGGAAACGACCCGGCGATTCGCGAAGCAGCATTTAGGGGCATGGAAGTCATTGGTGATACATCGAGTATCGCCTTGCTCTTAAATATCGTGCTTTCGGATGATCCCGACAAACGACAGGCCCAAGGCAGCTTGAAAAAGCTATCCGCCAACCTAGCGGTTCCCGATTTCCTTTGGCGCGATTATTATGCTCCGGCCCTGCGGGCGGCGGCTTCAAATGAATTGCGGCGAGATGTGCTCGCGATTCTCGATGGAAATTCGGGTCCCGCCTCGGCCGCATACTTGCAGGACCTAATTTTGTCGGATCACGCGCTCCGACCGAACGCCCTGCAATCACTGCAACAGTGGACTGACATTTCGGGCGGTGACGTTTGGTTGGCTGTGCTTACGGCTCCCGATTCCTCCGCCCAGGAAAAGCAGATGGCTCGAATCGGCATTGAGAGACTACTGAAATCGAATCGAGTAACCGGTGACGAAGGACAACGGATCAAGGTAGCCAAACAGGCCATTTTGCTCAACAGGGATAAAACGTATCAACAAGGTATTCTAGACATCTATTCCGGGCGAATCTCACGCGGCATCAAAGGTCAAATTCTTCGTGAATTTCCCGATCTTGTAGGGGGGGCGGACGTTTTGGTCGACGTGGCCGCATTTCTTAAAAAATTGGAAGAATAACCCCCATCACTATCCCGTAGTATTCGGAGTCTGAGCGTATGAGCGTGTTTGATCATCTAAAATCAATTCTCTCCTTTCGCGAAGCATCCGGCGCGTTGGAAGACATAGCCACCCTCATGCTGGCGGCCCGGGGAAATCCTGAACTTAAACTCGAAATCGAAGGACTGCTGAGTTTGCCAGACACGTCGCGTGCCGCCCTCGTTCATACTGCGGTAGAGGAAATGAAGATGAAGGGCGAACCCGCCTCAGTTCGTGCCGCCTTCACCCTGTTGAGCACTCCCGAGGGTGCTGCAGCCGCGCGAGAAGCGTTGCGTTCTCAACCGCTCTCTCGGGCGATCGCCCGCTTGGAATTAATTCCACTGAATCCTTTGCCTTTCGGGCGTTCATCGCCTAACAATTCTCGCGATGAATCACGCGCATTTTGACTTCCCCGCCAAGTTTCGTGAGCTCTACAAAAAGGGCTACAAGCTCTACCAAGACGGTCAGCGTGGTGCCGACACGTATTTCACGGCGGACGAAACCACCTGGCTCGCGGCCAACGGCATCAGCACTCAGCACATGTATGATTACGCCGAAGACGACGTGGTCGACGGCGCCCCGGGATTCGGCAACGCATTGACCATCGAAACGGTGCGCCGGGATTTTTTTCTCACCGCGCAAAAAGGCGTGCCATCAGAGATGGTTTTGGACCCAGACACCTTGCCCGCGAAATCCGACGAGATTGATGGCATACGTTGGCTTCCGCGCATCATCCCCAAGGCCAAGGCAAAGCTCCATGGTGAAATGCCCGCCAGTATGATGTATAGTTGTGGCGGAGATCGTAACTTCTTCTTAACCAACAATATAATGCCGGCCGAGTTTCTCGCGCTCGTTTGGCGTAATCTGGAGGACGATGCGGCGATCGTGGCGTGGGTAAAGGCTCGGATTGCAGAATGAACGCCCGTTTAAGGTTCACCGCCATATTTGCTCCGATTCACGAACAAATGTCAGGTTGAGGCGACCCGAAGTTGCCAAACCCTCCTCGGTCTCTCTAGAACTCTAATTTGGCCCCTCAACCCTGAGGGTCCTTCACCCTAAATACCCTACTTATGTCATCCAAACCCGCGCTTTCTCGTCGCAGTTTCCTGCAGAAAACGACCCTCGCAACTGCCGCAGCCTCAGCATTTCCCGCCATTATCCGTGGTCAAAAAGACGGTGTCGCCTCAACCAATCGCGTGAACCTTGCCTTCGTTGGCGTAGGTGGGCGTGGCCGAAATGCGCTTCAAGCGTTGGCTGACGAAAATTTTGTGGCC
>JABIRI010000220.1 GCA_018667915.1 Opitutaceae bacterium
CACGGCCCTTGGATCGAACCCATGCTCCTTCAGGTCAGCAGCTACCCGGCGTGGCACCGCGCGGACCCAGAGGAGAATTGGATTCAGACCTAAATCAATTTCTCAGGCAACGACCGCTTATTTAGGCACACGGAGGCCGATCCTTTAGTTTTCCTTATTCCCCCCGTGCCGCCAAATGGGTTCGATTATCCCACGCCGCGAAGAGCTTTGCCATCTCCGCCACTTTCGCGGGATGCATCGCTGCAACATCATTCAATTCCGTGCCGTCTTCGATCAAATTGTAGAGCTCCCACGTCTTCTTATTCTTAGAAACCAGTTTCCAATCTCCTTTCCGAACGGCCCAACCTTTATTGTGGGCCCAAAAAAGTGGACCGCGCTCAATCTGTATCGTCGGCTCACCCGTGATCGCGGGGAGCAATGATTCTCCCTCGAACGGCATCGGTTTTTGATCAAACCGGCCTACCCGGGCGGCCTCGACCAACGTCGGCATGATGTCGATCGCGTGTCCCAATTCAGAGGTCACCCCTCCACTCAATTCTGGATGAAGCCCTTCCGGCCACGAAACAATCAATGGAGAACGCGTGCCCCCTTCATGGTCATATTGTTTGTAATACCGGAACGGAGTATTGGCCACGTTGGCCCAGCCGTATCCATATGATTGAAAACTGGACTGGGGCCCCGGCATGACCTCCGGAAGATTACCTGGCACGATCGGGGTTTTGGTTCCGTCCGTCGTAAACTCCCGCGTCCAGTATCCCGTGCGCTCGGGCAAATATTCCACATGACACCCTCCATTGTCGTGATGGTATAGGATCAACGTGTTGTTAAGTTTTCCCGCCGCTTTAAGGGCGTCAATCACCCGACCAATATTCCTGTCCATACTGGTAACCTGAGCCGCGTAGACCTCCATCCGGCGTTGTTGCCATGCTTGATTCTCCGTCTCTTCCCAGGCTTCAACGTCTTCATTTCGCGGCGACAATTGCCAGTCCGGATCGACAACACCGAGCTCCTTCATCCGTGCATGACGTTGCTCCCGCAATTCATCCCACCCCATCTGGTAACGGCCGGAATAATGCGAAATATCCTTCGGTTTGGCATGCAGCGGCCAGTGCGCTGCAGTGTAGGAAAGGTAGAGATAGAAGGGCTGCGTTTGATCCGCCTCTTGCAGAAACTTCAGCGCATAGTCGGTGATCGAGTCCGTGTAATAGTAGTCAGGATTGTCCTCCCACTCGTGCTCCATATTCCGGCCATTGAGCTGCACCATGCTCGGAGCAAAGTAATCCGAGGTCCCATCGAGAGTGCCAAAATACTGATCAAACCCACGATGGTGCGGGGCATGGGGCCCGTCGTTCTCGTCCCGATTCGATAAATGCCATTTTCCCGAGGCCATCGTGATGTATCCCACCGACTTCAACGCTTGCGGTAACGTGACGGCCTCAGGATGCAGTCCCGCCCGGTGACTCCCTTTGGCGGGCAAGGCAGTCTTGGGATACAAGCCTGTCAGCAGACTCGCCCGGGTGGGCCAACACATGTTGTTGACGTAATAATTAGTAAACCGCACTCCCCGCTCCGCCAACGCATCCAGATTGGGTGTCTCAATCTCACTACCGTAACAGCCGATATCCGAATATCCCATATCATCGGCAATGATATGCAGGATGTTGGGCCGTTCTCGAGCGGGCGCCGAGATCGCTACGACGAGACCTGAAATAAGGAGCAATCGTTTCATCTGATGGGGTAAATTCATATCATCTCTCCACGTAATTCCGTCAACTGCTCGGGTTAGCGCGTTCGTAGACTTCGGCTTTGGATCCGATCTTGCGGGTCTCGGCATCAACCTCGGTCAGGAAGTCCACCATCATTTGGTGTAACTTGGCGGTCTTCTCTGGCATCTTCTGGGAGAGGTCGCGGACTTCGCTCACATCTCTACTGAGGTCGAACAACTCGAGCCGATCCCTCGCCCACGTTTTGACCAACTTGTAGTCACCGGCGAGTAAGGCGGTTTCAGCTGATCGAGCGACGGCTTGATGGAAAAGCAGGAACGGGTAATTTCGGGTCACAGTGCCGCTGCCGCCATGGTGGATCACCGGAGTCAGGCTACCGCCATCCAACGCGGCCGGTAGTGGTTTAGCATAACCGGCCAGCTCTGCGATGGTGGGGAAGAAATCAAGACCGGTGACAGGCTCATCGCTGATCGCGCCCCCGGCGACTCCCGGACCTCGCACGATGAAGGGCACACGGATCCCACCTTCATAGACGGAGCCCTTGCCGTCTCGCAGCGGAAAATTACGGTGCTCCGTCCTCCCCTGCTGCTTCGGCATCGTATTGCGTCCGCCGTTGTCGGAGAGGAAGAATACATAGGTCGTTTCGGTAAGGCCCAACGATTCGATCTTATCAAGCACGGTGCCGATCACCTCGTCCACGTCGTAGGTCATCGCCGCAAATTCCGGCATGGTGTGTTTCTCGCCTTTGGCGCGGGCGGATTCCGCCGCGTAGGTTTCTTCGCGATAAAAAATATCCAGATGCACCGCATAGTGTGAAACCTGCACAAAGAACGGCTGATTGGCGTCGCGGGCGGATTCCATAAACGCGCCAGTCCGTTCCGTGATACCGACGATGAGTTTGGGGTCAGTGCTCGCGGCCGGGCCTCCCGCTCCCTTGCCACCGCCGGTTCCGTTGTCGGTGTAGCCGTCGCTCACATCGTAGCCCATTTCCGCCGGAGTCACGTCATCGTAACGCATGTCCCATTTCCCAAAATGAGCGGCGCGGTAGGCTGGATTGGCCTGCTTCAACATCTGCGGGATGCTGAGCTGCTGGCGGTAGTTTGCCGTCCAGTTGGGTTGATCCTTTTGGTAGATGTGACGCGCGGGGGTTTGCCCAATGAGCAGACTGCGACGGGTGGGACAACAATACGGCGCGGGTGCATAGCCTCGGGTGAAGCTCATGCCCTCGCTCGCCAGTCGCTCGATCTGCGGCGTGCGGAAATAGTCGCTACGTGACCGTTCGTCGGCGGGGTCGATCTGCAACGAGGTTCCCACCCAGCTTTGATCGTCGGTCATGATAACCACAAAATTAGGCGACCGCGTGACCGCTGAGGCGACGACGGACAGGAGTGAACCGAGGAGGAGCGTGGAGAGGATTTTCATCTGAAATGAGAAGGGATATTATGAAGTTAGTTTAACCATTCAGGCACCGAGTCATTCGCGTGCCAGGCTTCGACGCGACGGTCTAGTCTGTCCGGCTTCCATGCGGTGGTGCCGACCGGTAAGGCATCGGTTTTCGGTAACCATTTTTGGTGATCAGCGATGACCTCGGCGTAGGCGGAATCGTCCGCGAGGTTCACGTGCTCACCGGGATCTTGCCGGTGGTTGTAGAGTTCTTCGCTGCCGTCCCGGTAGCGGATGTAACGCCAGTCTTCGCTGCGCACGGCATGGTTACGGTAATACCAGGTGCTGAGCACAGGGCGGGTCCACAATCGATTGGGATCCTCTAGTAGCGGCAAAAGGCTCTGCCCTTCCAGTTTGGCCGGAACGGGTAATCCGCACAGGTCCGCTAGCGTCGGATATACGTCGAGCAAGCTGACGACTCGCTTACTTTGACGACCGGCGGAGTCATGGCCCGGAACCTTAACCATCAACGGGACGCGGGTAGACTCCTCCCAAAGGGACTGTTTCCGCCAGTGTTTCTTCTCGCCGAGGTTTTGGCCGTGGTCCGACCACAGCACGACGATGGTATTCTCAGCATACTTACTATTTTCGAGAGCGCGCAGCACTTTGCCCAATTGATCATCAACAAATGAAACACAGGCGAGGTAGCCGTAGACCATTTCCCGCCAGTAGTCGTCGCTGAGGTTTACCACGGCGTAATGGTCGCCGGTCTTGATTGTGCCGTAGGCGATGGACTTCCCCATCAGCGGAATGTCGCTCATCTCGTCATCCGGCACGATAGGCACTTTGATCTCATCGAGGTCGTAGAGATCGAAATATTCTTTAGGCGCAGTGTAAGGCACGTGCGGGCGCACAAAACCGACGGCGAGGAAAAATGGTTTGGCGTGGTCCTGCTCAAGTTGATCGACGGCCCAATCCGCGATCAATTCGTCGAACATTTTTCCGTCGGGCATATCCTCGCGTTCGAGAGCGCCCCAGCACAGAGACTGGCCGCTATCGAAATTCTCGCCGTAGTGATTGATGATCTGACTGCCCTCGTGCGGGAACGGATAGAACTTGGTGCCACCGTAACCGCTGCCGCGCGCTCTGAGTTCTTTGGATATTTTGTAGTCCGGTGCCGTCGCGTCCCAAAAGTCGCCCGTGCGCTCCTTGTAGTCGCTTACACCGCTGTGAAACACCTTCCCGACCGCGAGCGTGGTGTAGCCATTGTCCTTAAAATATTGCGGCAACATTTTGTGGTCGCCCATGACGTCGTCGTAAGAGCGGCGCATGGCTGACGTAGAACTATACCAGCCCGTGCTCGCCGGATGCAGCCCACTGAGGAGGGAGTTTCGCGAAGCGGTGCACACGGCTTGAGAACAGTGCGCGTTGGTGAACTGCATCCCCTCTCCCGCCAGTCGATCCATGTTTGGAGTAATCGCTTGCGGGTGGCCGCCTTGCGACCTCGTCCAGTCGTTCAGGTCATCGATCGAAATGAAGAGCACGTTGGGCGGCTGCGCGCCGCGGGACAGTCCAGCGAGCCCCAGCGAAAGAATCAGCGCCCCGGCCAAAGCGTGGACATAAGCAAATCGATTCGTCGCGGGATATCGAAGAGTCATGCCTTGAGCAAACGCACCCGCTCCGGTTTCACGATGATGAAATTACGAATTCATGATCCTCAGAGTTGCGCGTTCTTGTGTAACCGTTCCATATTTGGCCTCTGCCGAAGCTCGGCTGCTTACCCCATACTCTTTCCCCATGCCTACTCTTAATCGCTCGGTCCGCGTTCCGCTCATTCTCGTCGCCGGACTGCTTTTGCCCATCATCAGTAGCGCCCAGTCGAAGCCAACTGCGCCTGCCATCACCCACGAGAACGTGGCCTACGGTGACCACCCCAACCAGATCATGGATTTCTACGCCGCCGATGTTGATGGCCCGGCTCCGGCGGTAATCTACATTCATGGCGGAGGCTTCCGAAACGGCTCGCACGACAAAATTTCCGCCCAAAAGGTGAAGCGTTACGTCGACGCCGGCATCCATCATATCTCAGTCGAATACCGTTTCCTGAGCCACGCGCCCTTCCCTGCTCCTCATGAGGATGCTGTGCGCGCCCTCCAGTTCATCCGCAGCAAAGCCGACGAATGGGGAATCGATAAGAACCGCATCGCCGCCTACGGCGGCTCCGCTGGCGCTCAACTTGTCGCCTACCTCGCCTGGAGCGAAGACTTCGCGAATCCTGAAAGCGACGATCCCATCTCCCGCGAATCCACCCGCCTGACCGCCGTTGCACCATTGGCCGGACAATCCACCCTCGATCTCGATTGGTGGGTCGAAAACATTCCCGGCTACGACAAACCTCACCGTAGTCCGGACGGTAGCACCGGATATGGCGATGTCATCACCCGCGGCCTGGTCCACGAAATCTCGATCATCAATCATATCACTTCGGATGATCCTCCGACGTTTATGTCCTACGGGATGAAACCCGATGACCAGGTGCCCGAGGACAAGAAAAGGGCCGGCGGCTGGAAAATTCATCACGTCAACTTCGGTATCGCGATGGAAGAAAAACTCCGCCTCGCCGGTGTGGAAGTGGTTCTAAAATACCCCGAAATCAAACTGCCCATCGACAACGACGTAGACTTCCTGATTCACCATCTGAAGCAATAAAACCGCTCCAGCATGATGTCTCGATTATCCGCCCTGACTCTATCCGCCCTGGGCCTGTGCTCGCTCATTGCCTCGGTCCACGCCGACAATCAACCCAACATCATCGTCCTCTTTGCTGACGATCTGGGTTACGGCGAACTGAGTTGTCAGGGCAATCCCGAAATCCCCACGCCTCACATTGATGCCATCGCGGCGAACGGAGTGCGCTTCACCTCCGGATATGTGACGGGCCCGAACTGCAGCCCCTCGCGCGCCGGTTTTTTGTCCGGCCGCACGCCCACTCGCTTCGGCTACGAATTTAATCCCATCGGGCCCGTCAACGAACGCCCGGGCGTGGGTTTGCCCACCAGCGAGACGACCATTGCCGAGGCCCTGCATGACGCCGGTTACACGACCGGCCTAATCGGCAAATGGCACCAGGGTGGCACCGCCGACTTTCATCCGTTTCGCCACGGTTTCGACGAGTTTTTTGGGTTTTCCCACGAAGGCCATTATTTCGTTCCGCCTCCCTATAACGGTGTGACTACAATGCTACGGCGTAAGCAACTTCCCGGTGGCGCGGAAGGTCGTTGGATTGGCGAAAAGGGGCTCCACTACACCGATCACATGGGACGCGACGAACCCGACTACGACGCGAATAATCCCATCACTCGCGGCGGCCAACCGGTCGTGGAAAATGCCTACCTCACGGATGCCCTGACCCGCGAGGCCGTCGACTTCATCGATCGCCACGACGACAAGCCCTTCTTTCTCTTCCTCTCTTACAATGCCGTGCACAGCCCACTCCAAGGAGCTGATGCCTATATGGAGAAGTTCTCCCACATCGAGGATCTCCATCGCCGCATATTCGCCGCGATGTTGGCCAACCTGGATGATAGTGTCGGCGCCGTGATGTCGAAGTTGCGCCAATCCGGGCTCGAAGAAAATACGATCGTGTTTTTCCTCAGCGACAATGGCGGTCCCACCCGAGAACTCACGTCTTCAAACTTACCCCTAAGAGGTAGTAAAGGTTCGATGTATGAAGGCGGCCTTCGCGTGCCGTTTATGATGCAATGGCCCGGCACGATACCAGCGGGTCAGACTTACCATAAAACAATCAGTTCGCTGGATATTTATGCCACCGCCACCGCGAACAGCGGCACCTCCGCTCCCAAGAACATAGAGGGCGTTAATTTGGTGCCCTACGTGACGGGCGTAAACGACGGCACGCCGCACAAAACGCTCTTCTGGCGTCAGGGCGGTAGATCCGGGCTTCGCCACGGCGACTGGAAGCTCGTGCGTATGGGGGGACGAAATGCCCCCGGCAACGCACCGTGGGAACTCTACGATCTTTCCGCCGACCTTTCGGAAGAATTCGACTTGGCCAAAACCCACCCCGATCGACTCACTGAGTTAGTGGCTCGCTGGGAGTCCATGAATGCCGAAATGAGTGATCCGCTGTTTTGAAGTTCGTCACCATCCGTGATCGCACGTTCAGCTCTGTTCTCCCCCTCCCCGTGAAATCCCCGCTCCTCATCGCCCTCGCCCTGACAACTTGCACCGTCGGTTCGGTGGCCGACCGTCCCAACATCCTTCTCCTTTTCGCGGATGATCAGCGTAACCACACGCTCGGCGTCGCGGGTCATCCGATCGTGCAGACCCCGCACATCGACGAACTGGCCAATGAGGGCGTGCGTTTCGAGAACGCCTTCGTCACCACGTCGACCTGTTGGGTGAGCCGCGCCTCGCTTTTCACCGGGACGAACGAACGCCGGCATCTCTACCGCGTCGCCCCTGGCCCGCTTAATCCGGAGCTCTGCGAGACATCCTACTTCACCGTGCTCAAAAGCGCCGGTTACCGAACGGGGCACATCGGCAAAGAACACGTGACTCTCGCCGACGAGTCCGCCGCCCAAATGTTCGATGTGCGCCGGCCCTTATTTCGCCGCCCCTTCTTCAAAGCACAGCCCGATGGCTCGATGCGTCATACCACGCAGATCCTCGGCGACTGGGGCATCGAGTTCCTCCGCGAGCAACCCGACGACCAACCCTTTTGTCTGACCGTCAGTTTCAACGCCACTCACGCCGAGGACGGCGACAAGCGTCCCGGCATCGGTCACTTCCCGTGGCCGAAGGTCATGGACGGCCGCTACGACGATCAGGAGATGCCCCAGCCCCACCTCAACGATCCGGCCATCTACGAATCACAGCCCGATTTTCTCAAAAACTCGATTAACCGCGAACGCTTCTTTTGGCGATGGGACACCCCAGAGAAATACCAGACCAACATGCGCGCCTATTTCCGCATGTTGAGCGGCATCGATCACGTTCTCGGAAGACTTATCGAGGAACTCGAAGCGCAGGGCCTCGCCGACAATACCGTCATCATCTACACCGCTGACAACGGCTACTACCTCGGCGATCGCGGGTTCGCCGGCAAGTGGACCCACTACGAAGAGTCGTTACGCATACCGATGATCGTTTACGATCCCCGACTCCCGGCATCCCAGCGCGGGAAGGTCCGCTCCGAGATGACCCTCAACTCCGATCTGGCTTCGACCATGATTGAATTCGCTGGCGAAACAATCCCGGCTGCCCACACCGGCCGCAGTCTTGTTCCACTGACCCAAGGCCAAACACCGGTCGACTGGCGCACGGATTTCCTTTGCGAGTTTATCGCCATCCCTAAAACCATTCCCCGCTGGGAAGGCGTGCGGGACGAAAAATTCACCTATGCCCGCTACTTCGTCGATGGACCGGATGCGCCGCCGTTCGAATTCTTGCACGATCTCGTCAACGACCCGGACCAACTTGTGAACCTCGCTGCGCAGCCCGCGAGCGAACGCAGCGCGGCGACTAGGGACGCACTCCGCAACCTCCGTGATCGCTGCGATGCACTCGTGGCCCAAAGCGGCCCGCCGATGCGCGACATCCCGCCGCCGCCTCCTCGCAAACCCGCCGTCAAAAAACCCGCCAAAGCTTAGTCCTCGAATTTACTGCCATGACTCGCCGATCGCTCACCACCCTCTCCATCGTGCTCGCCCTCGGGTGGACCGCGCCCGTGCAGTCCGCGCCCGAAAGCAACCGCCCGGACATCGTTTTTATTATCGTCGATGATTTAAACGACTGGATCGGTGCCCTCGGTGGCCACCCCGACGCCAAGTCCCCCAACATCGATCGCCTCGCGTCCAACGGCATGTTGTTCACGCAGGCATATTGTAATTCACCGCAATGTCGGCCTTCGCGCACGAGCTTAAACCACGGCGTGTATCCCTTCCGCACCGGCACGTATTTCAACGCCAGGGCCAAAAACGAAACCGGCATCACCACGCCAACAATGCAGCAGTTTTTCTCGGCCAACGGCTACCGTGTCGCCAGTGGCGGCAAGGTCCATCACACCGGACCGGGCAGTAACGGTGATGCGATTCTGAAACGCCCCGGCGATCCAAAACCTCCCCCTTCCAAGGATAAATTTGACGCTCTGAATCCGCCCAACGACGGATACGCCCTCGATGTGCCCGACGAAGCGATGGGCGACTACAAAGTCGCGTCTTGGGCCATCGACCAATGGGAGGCGCCAAGTGATCAACCGCTGTTTATGTCCGTCGGGTTTTTCCGCCCGCACCGTCCTCTGCAGGTGCCCGCACCCTATTTCGAGGAATTTCCTCTTGAGACGATCAAGCGTCCCGCCGAACCGGTCGGCGACGACTGGGACGACATGCCCGAGTTCGCCCAGCGCCTCGCCCGCACGCATGCTCACAAGGACATGCACAACGGCCTCAGTGATCACGAGCACATGCTCGCATACGATCAATGGGATCCCACAATCCAAGCCTACCAGGCATCCGTTTCCTTTGTAGATAAACAGATCGGCCGCTTCCTCGCCGTCTTGGACAAAAATCCACGCGGTCGTGAGACCATCATCATGCTCGTCAGCGACCACGGCTGGCACCTCGGCGAGAAGAAACACTGGTGCAAAGGCGCAATCTGGGAACAGACCACCCGCATCCCGTTCATTGTCTCTGCTCCCGGAGTCGAAGCCGGTTCGGTTTCGACCCAACCGGTCAGCCTGATCGATGTCTATCCCTCGCTCGCAGATCTCGCCGGACTCCCCCTACCCGGCTACCTCGACGGTAAGTCAATCAAACCGCAGTTGGCTGACCCCACTCATCCGCGCGGCCCCGCCATCTCGTCCTACGGTGAAGGCAACACCGCGATCCGCACCGAACGCTGGCGCTACATCCGCTACGAAGACGGCTCGGAAGAACTCTACGATCATCACGCCGACCCGGATGAATGGATCAATCTAGCCAACGACCCAGCCCACGTGAAAACGAAACAGCGACTGGCGAAATTCATCCCCGCCAACCAGCACCCCGGACTCAAAGTCCAAGATTGGTATGACGAGTTTGGATACTAGCGCGACGGTTCGGCGCGAAGTGCCAAGTATCAAATACCAAGTAACAAGAATATGAGCGACTCCATCGTGTTCGAAGCCCACGGGGTCATGTCGTTGACAAAGTTCTACGCAGCGGAGCGAAGTAAACTTTTCACGACGTGACCCCTTAACCGGTTCGCACCATCGGCACGGGATATCGGCTCGACGCCTCGTTCATCACTTCCACGCGAAGATGTGCTGGCGCCGGCCACGTGAATGCGTTTCGAATCCTTCATGCCTGAACTTTCCCCTACCTGGTCGCTCGAAAGTTATTTCCCGTCGTTTGACGGACCCGAATACCGCAAATTCACGTCCCAACTCGACGCCGACATCAACAGCGCCATCGACGAGGCTTCCGCATTGGACCCCCTCGAACATTCGACCCAAGAAAACTGGATCACATTATTCCTCTGCTACGAGGATCTCGGCGCCCGCTTAACTCACCTCGAATCGTATCTAGGCTGCTTGGCGGCTGCCGACGCTGCTAACGAAGCCTACCAAGGTGCCGAAGCCACCCTCGCCGCCCAACACGCGGAATACTCCAAACTCGAGACTCCGCTTAAATCCGGTCTCGGCGCGGCCAGCGATGAGGCATGGCAGGAGTTTCTTGCCGACGACCGGCTCAAGGATGCTGAATACACGCTCAACCAGCTGCGTCAGTCCGCTCAGTTCCAGATGGACCAAGCCGCGGAGGCACTGGCCGCCGATCTCGGTGTCGATGGCATCAGCGGCTGGGGACGGCTCTACGACACCGTGAGTGGCAAGATGACATTCGACATGCCATGGCCCGACGGTCGCGTGGAAACCACGCCGATGTCGCAACGCCGCTCCCTTATCACCCACAGTGACCGGGCGGTGCGTTCTGCCGCGTTTACCGCAAGCAACAAAGTCTGGGAAGCCCACGAAGACATCATGGGCGCGGCTCTCAACGGTATTGCCGGCACCCGCCACACCCTTTACGGCCGACGCGGCCAGGACCATTTCCTCGACGCGCCTCTCCATGACGCCGGAGTCTCACGCGAGACGGTCGACGCGATGTTTTCGGCGATTGCAGCCAATTACGAAACTCCCCGTCGGATTCTCCGCCTCAATGCCAAGACGCAAGGAACCGCTGCACTCTCTTGGTATGACATCGGAGCCCCTCAACTCCCCGACACCTTGCCTGAGCTCAGCTGGGAACGCGGCGTGGAATTAGTCGATCAGTCTTTCGGCAAGATGTATCCCAAACTTCAGGACTACCTGCGCACCATGTTGGAAAAACATTGGATCGAAAACGAACAACGCCCCAACAAACGTGCCGGTGCATTTGCCACTGGATCTCCTCTCCTTAGTGAGGAACGCATCTTCATGACCTACGGTCGCACGATGAACCAAGTCACCACCCTTGCGCATGAGGCAGGCCACACGTGGCATTCGCATTTGCTCAATACACTACGGCCCTGCGCGCAAGACTACCCAATGACCTTGGCCGAAACCGCATCGACATTTGCCGAAAGTATCCTAGCCGACGGTATGCTGCAGAATCCGGACCTCGATGACGCGCAACGGGCCTTTTTGATCGAACAGAGCCTATCGCACGCTCCAGCGTTCCTCCTCGATATCCCGGTGCGATTCCACTTCGAGTCGAAGTTTTACACCGAACGCAAAGCCGGACCCGTGCCGGTGAGTCGGATTAAAGAGCTCATGGTCGAAACCCAACGCGAAGTCTTCGGCGACACCCTCGCGGAAGGCGGCGAAGATCCGCTCTTCTGGGCCTCAAAGCTCCACTTCTTCATCACGGATTTATCCTTCTACAACTTCCCCTACACCTTCGGGTTTTTGTTGAGTACCGCGCTCTTCCAAGAATTCAAACGCGAAGGCCCTGCCTTCATCGAGCGCTACGAAACATTCCTGAGCCTCACCGGTCGCGCCAGCTGCGAAGACGTCGTGCAACAGTCCCTCGGCCGCGACATCCGTGACCCACAATTCTGGGCCGAAACCATCCAAGGTCTCAACTCCCGGATCGACGAATACGCCGCGGCGATCAATGCGTAGGCTTAAGCACGTCCAAGCGACTCCTTACCCCGAACCGCACTGCTTTCCCAAACCATATCCCCCCCCCACCAGCAGCGTGCCCAGCGGGGTCATGTCGTAGACGCATTGCGCTAGCAATTTAGTCACGACGTGACTCCTTCCCCAAATCGCACAGATTTCCTGACCCACCGCACCCACTCCACCGTCGGCGCGCGCCATGTCCGCCAAAGCTTCAGCGACGGCGGAAGCGGTCACGCCCTACCCTCAGAGCCAAGGAGGGACGACCTTCGTGTCGTCCGCCACTGCCTGCCCGCTTCCCTGCCTCTCAGCTCTTCAAAATCCCCATACACCTGAAACAGTTTTAGCCACAAAAAGTCACAAAAACGCGGCTCTGAATCTGTCACCGTCGGCGCGCCTATAGGCGCCATGATCCTTCAATTCGCCAAGCTCCTTTTCTTCCTTTTTGCGGCAATCAAACACACCCCGCCCCTCCGCAGTTGCCTACCGTCCTCTTTCCCCGTTCGTATGAGATATGCCCCTCACCCGCCTCTCCTCGCGTTGGATCCTCCTGCTTGGCCTCCTGCTCGCCACCGCTCTCACCGCCGACAACCGACCCAACGTCATTTTCATCTTCATCGATGACCAGGGTTACTACGACCTCGGTTGTTACGGCGCGACCGAGATCGAGACGCCGCACATCGATCGCATGGCGACGGAAGGCATTCGCTTCACGGACTACTACGCCGCCGCCCCCATCTGCAGTCCTTCCCGTGCCGGCCTCCTGACCGGCTCCTACCCTCGCCGCGTCGGCAACCACATCTGGGTCCATCGCGCGGACTCCCCCTCCGGAATCCATCCCGATGAAATTACGATGGGAGAACTGTTCCAAAATGCGGGTTACCGCACCGCCTGCATCGG
>JABIRI010000213.1 GCA_018667915.1 Opitutaceae bacterium
CGTCCCGCAACTCGACGATCCCGCTACTGCTAGGACTCAACCCGCCATCACTTCTTCCTATTTTGGCAACCACGCCATCCGCACCAAGGACTGGCGCTACATCAGTTATCGCGATGGCGCAGAAGAACTCTACGACCACCGCACGGACCCCGACGAGTTCCACAATCTCGCGCAGGATCCCGCGCATCAGGCGATTCGCAAAGAACTCGCGCAGTGGTTACCACAACAGGCGGTGCCCGAATTCAAAACCAAATCCGAACGTCCCTGAGCCTCCGGCCAATCGACTGACCACCATGAAACGAACCTTCGCTCATATTTTGATGCTCTTGGCTTTCATTACCGCGGCCTATGCCGATGACACCGGCGGCCAAAAATTTGAGGTGCGCCCTGGCCTCGTTTATTCGACCGCAGACGCCATCTCCAAAATGGATCTCTATTTACCGCAAAACGCGACCGCCGACGTGCCCTGCGTGCTCGTGATTCAAGGTGGTGGTTTCCGCGCGCAGAATGGACAGAAATTCAAACCGTTCGCCGAATACCTCGCCGCGCACGGTCTCGCAGCCGCCCTGATCGGTTACCGCGGACAACCGGATCACACCTATCCTGCCACGCTCGCCGACCTAAGAACGGCGACCCGTTTTGTGCGCAAGATCAGCGCCCAACACGGCATCGACCCGGACAAGATTGGAGCCATGGGACGTTCCGCCGGCGCGACCATTGCTGCCCTACTCGCAACTTCCGATTCCGACGACCACGACGCGGGCAACGAGCACTTGGATTTCTCGAGTGGAATTCAGGCGGTGGTCGGCATCGCCGGCGTATACGATTTCATCGCCCGTTTCGTGGACGAAGAGCAACGCGCCCTCCAACCCAATGTCGACACCAAGATCCTCTCCAACGGCGCCTGGATTGGCACTCCTTTTTCCGCCCAAGACTCCCACTGGCGACGTGCGTCCACCGTCACTCATCTCGATCCGAGCGACCCGCCCATGCTGCTACTCCACAGCCGCAACGACAGCACCGTGCCATGGCCTCAATCCCACAACATGCATCACGCTTTGATCGATGCGGGCATCAAAGCACAACTCCATCTCGCCGACTCCGGAGGCCACGGCGGCCCCTCCGATAGCAAGGAGCGCATGGTCACTTTTTTCACAGCTGTGTTCGCCGACTAGAACAGCCCCATCCGCGTCATGATACATTCGAAATGTCGTTATCAGCGAAATCAGTGAAAGACATGCTCAATCCATTACGTTAAAGAGAATAATCCTGCTCAAAGAGCTACATCGTTCTTCGATTTCGAACCCCACCAAACTGCCCCTGGGATTTTGGAATCCAAAACCTGAACCACTCCCCCAAATGAAGACTCTCGGGAAAACTCGTTTCATTATCACTTTCGGCGTTCTTGGTTGGGGGCTTTTGACTGCGGTCCTTTTCGTCGGCTGGAATCTGTATTCGAAGGGGGAACAAAGCGTCACACAGCTCGTCATACCATTCATTGTATTTCCACTCTGCGGAGTCGCTTGGGGGGCAGCGATGTGGTCATTTTTTGCAAAAACTTCGAACGGGCGAAAAAACCAAGAATCCAAATGAAAACTCTCCTGATAAACGCTCTCGCTGTCGTTGCCGGCCTTGTGCTGGGCAGCGTGGCAAACATGGCGATCGTTCTGGTGGGTCCACACATTGTCCCACCGCCTGCGGGTGTTGATATGAGCGACGTAGAGAGTCTGGCCGAGGGCATTCATTTACTGACCCCACTCCACTTCCTTTTCCCCTTCCTCGCTCATGCAGTCGGCACCCTCGTGGGGGCTACGGTCGCGTCTCTCATCGCCGTTTCACGCCGAGCCGTTTTCGCTTATGTAATCGGCGGACTCTTTTTGGCTGGTGGCATCGCGGCCTCCTTTATGATTCCGGCCCCCGCCTGGTTCATCGCCCTCGACCTTTTACTGGCCTATATCCCCATGGCCTGGCTGGGCCTGCGGCTCAGTCAGCGTATTCGTCCCTGAATTAGACGGCACAATCGAAGTTGCCGCGATCAAACTCATCGGAATGAGCTTCGGACGACGACTGCTACTTTTCGACGGACTGGCCGGATTGATCTCTGGATTGGCCGTGCTTAGCTTGAGCGGGTTCTTAAGTCGGTTCTACCAGATCCCTTGGACGTTTTTTATTTTCCACGGCGGCATCAGTCTAAGCTACGCCACCTATTCACTCACTCTTGCGAACCAACGCGTTCGACCTCCATGGCGCGTTAATCTGTTGATCGGTGCCAACCTCACCTGGGCGACCCTTTGCCTGTTTTTCGCCTATTGGTTTTGGTCACCCGATATGTTTCTGGGTTCAATCCACCTCGCACTCGAGTGGCTCTTCGTCGGTGGACTCGGCCTCTACGAATGGCGCAACCGCGACCAACTCGCTTCCAGCTAAAGGGGGTCAGGTCGTGATTATCTAATTATCGACTAGGGACCTAGTCGAATCGGGTGACTGTTACATTGCAACTTTATGCAATTTTGTCTTTCGTCCCGAACCTCCGATGCTCCGGAATCTCATCAACTCTTTCCTGCCCCACCGCGGACGATCACGGCTGAACATCGCTTGGCCGCTCGCATTTTTCGTCTTCGTGGGGACCCTCAAGGCCGAGTTCACCGATGTCACCGAACAAGCAGGGGTTGATTTTCTTCACGGCACTTTAGCCACACCGATTCCTTCATCTCCACTCTACTATGCTGGAGGTTTAGCCGTTACCGACCTCAACCATGACGGCTGGCTCGACCTCTTCGTCACGCGGCTCTCGGGCGGAAACTTGATGTTCATCAATAACGGTGACGGCACGTTCAACGACGAAGCCGGCGTTCGTGGTCTCACCGGTCCGATCCACTCCAATGGTGCCGCCTTCGTCGACATCGACAACGACGGCGATGCTGACCTATTGCTGACCGCAATCGATTCTCCGCGCTACTACGCCTACCTCAATCAAGGCGATGGCACCTTCGTCGAACAGGCCGAGCTGCGCGCCATCGCCACCCCCGACACCGCCTAACCGCACGCTGGCATGAGCGTCACTGCGGGCGACTACGATCGCGACGGTTACCTCGATCTGCATTTTAACGATCACTACCTCAACACGCCGGATATCAATCCCCTCACCCATTCAGTCCTCCTCCGCAATCGCGGCAACGCTCAACCCGGGTTTTTCACCAACACCACATCATCCGCGGGAGTTGCGCTGGCCGATCTCGACGCCAATCGCCAATTCGCCTTCACCAGTTTTTTCAGCGATTTCGACGCCGACGGCTGGCCCGACCTAGCCATCGCGAGCGACCTCAATACCAGCAAACTGTTTTGGAACAACGGTGACGGCACCTTCACCGACGGCACCGCATTGGCCGGCGTGAATCGTGATCAAAATGGCATGGGTGGCACCATCGGTGACTACGATAACGACGGTGATCTCGATTGGTATGTTACCTCCATCTTCGACAACCCGGGACTCCAATTCCCAGAGGGAAAAACCGGAAGTCGACTCTACCGCAACGACGGCAACCGCACCTTCACGGAAGTGAGCCAATCGTCATCCGTGCGCGATGGCGGCTGGGGCCGGGGAACCCAATTTTTCGACCAAGAGAACGACGGTGACCTCGACCTCGCAGCCACCAATCGCATTCCCGGCGGATTACCTGTCACTCGCGACCTCGAGCAGACCCGTTTCTGGACCAACCAAGGTGACGGTCGCTTCGCTGCCGAGTCCGCCACCGCCGCAGGCATCACGGATGACGGCGCGGGCACCGGCCTCGTCACCTTCGACTACGACAACGACGGCGACCTCGATCTCTTCATCGTCAACAATCTCGGCCACCCCATCCTCTACCGCAATGACGACAGCTCCAATCACGCGTGGCTGCGCCTCCGTCTAGAAGGGACCGTTTCCAACCGCGATGGTATCGGGGCGCGCCTCGTATTTTCTCCCGGCAACGGCTCGCCGTCACGGGTATTCGAATACAACCCCACCAACCTCTACCTCTCCAGTGGCGAACCCCTCGTGCACATCGGACTGGGACCGCAAACCACTCCCATCGAATCCATCACCATCACGTGGCCAAGCGGGACAGTGCAGACGCTGACTAACATCGCCACGAACCAAATACTCACCGTCACCGAACCCGGCGACCGCGTGCAAACCGCGCCTCAATTCACGCAGGTAAGTCCCGCGCAAATTAGCGCCAAGGATTCTACCGTAATACTCAGCGCCACCGCTTCAGGATCACCCACTCCCGTTTACAATTGGTTCAAAGACGGCGTGCGCATCGCGGGAGCCAACGCTCCGACCTATCGCATCGCTCACGCCCATCCCTACGATTCTGGTTCCTACACCGTCACCGCGTCCAACCCCGCCGGCACCGTCACCACCTCCGCGATTCCCGTGCAAATCGATTGGGGTCTTGAAGGTAAATCAATCGCGCGCATCTGGAACGAAACCAACCTTGACGCCATCCGCGTCGATTTGCCGCGCCCCACCATCCATGCCCGCAACCTCTTCCATCTTTCCGTCGCACTGTGGGATGCGTGGGTCGCCTATGATCACACCGGTCGCGCGCGCCCCTACCTCCACGACGAACGTGCAGCAGTAGCCACCGACTCAACGCGTGCACGTCGCGAAGCCATGAGTTACGCGGCCTACCGTATTCTCTATCATCGCTACCACAACTCCGCCGGCAGTGATCGGTCCACCTTCAGCTTCGACGGTGTGATGCGGCAACTTGGCTACGATTCCACCATTACCACAACCACTGGCGATTCGCCGGCCGCCGTAGGAAACCGCATCGGCGCCGCCGTGATCGCGCACGGCCCCACCGACGGTGCAAACGAAGCCAATGCCTACGCCGACACCACCGGATATTCTGCCGTAAACGAAGCCCTGCTCATCGGCGAATCCGGCGCCACCCTGGCCGATCCCAACCGCTGGCAGCCCCTCCGCTTTCTCAATCTCGTCACACAAAACGGCATCGCACTCGGAGAGAGCACGCAGTCGTTTGTCGGCGTCAATTGGGGCGCGGTCACGCCGTTCGCCCTAACACGGTCCAGCCCTTCTGACGTCTATCACGACCCCGGGCCACCGCCCCAACTCGGCACCGCCACCGATGCGCAATATCGTGCCGAAGCCCTCGAGGTTATCCGCTACAGCAGTCTGCTCGACCCCACCCAATCCGAAGACATTGACCTCTCTCCCGCCGCCCACGGTAACAATTCGCTCGGCACGAACAGCGGCACGGGGCACGCCGTCGCAACCGACGAAGCCTACCTCGTCAAACACGCCGACTTCGGCCGCGTGCTCGCCGAGTTTTGGGCCGACGGCCCCGACTCTGAAACGCCCCCCGGACACTGGAACACGCTCGCCAACACGGTCTCTGATCACACTGCGAGCACGCACCAACTCTACGGTATCGGCGAAACCCTCGGTCGCCTCGAGTGGGACACCAAACTCTATCTCGCGCTCAACGGTGCGCTCCATGACGCCGCGATCGCCGCGTGGGACGCCAAAGCCAAATACGACTACACGCGCCCGGTTTCCATGATCCGTTACCTTTGTGGTAATGGCCAATCCTCCGACCCCGCCCAACCCGCCTATCACGCCGACGTTGTGCCCCTCGAACCGGGACTCGTCGAAGTCATCACACCCGCCCTCACCGCAACCGGCCAAAAATTCGCCCACCTCGTCGGACACGAAAACGAAATCGCCATCTATGCATGGCGCGGCGAACCGGAGGACGCTGCCAACGGCGTGGGCGGAGTCGGTTGGATTCGCGGCGTCGATTGGCTCCCTTATCAACGCGCCAATTTTGTGACACCTCCTTTCGCGGCCTACGTTTCCGGTCACAGCACGTTCAGCCGCGCCGCCGCGGAAGTGCTCACCCTCTTCACCGGCAGTGCTCAATTCCCCGGCGGCCGTGGCGAGTTCCGTGCACCGCGCAATGAGTTTCTCGTATTCGAAGAAGGCCCCACGAGCGACGTCCTCCTGCAATGGCGCACCTACTACGACGCGGCGGACGAAGCCGGCATATCCCGACTCTACGGGGGTATTCACATCGCGTCCAACGACCTGCGCGGGCGCATCGTCGGCAGTCGCGTTGGCGCCCGTGCGTTCCTCCGCGCTCGGCAATTCTACACCGCACCGGAATTCGTGGGTAACCCCATCAGCAATCTCAGCACCCGCGGCCGCATCGGCGCCGGCGAAGCCACCATGATCCTCGGCTTCGTCCTCGCTGGAGACGCCCCCAAACCCGTGCTCCTGCGCGGTGCTGCTCCCGCCTTGCAAGGCCTCGGAGTCGCCTCCGCCAGCGACAACCCCACCATCAAACTTTACCCTTCCGGCGCAACAACTCCGCTGCAAGCCAACACCCAATGGTCTACAACGTCCGACCTTCCTCGGTTCAACCGAATCACCACCAACGTTGGCGCATTCGCATTTAGCCACGGAAGCGCCTACGCCGCGCTTTTATCCGATCTACCCGCCGGAGCCTATACCCTGCAGATCGAAGGCAACTCAGGAATCACCCTCGCCGAAATCTACGACGCCGCAATCAGCGATAGCGGACAACTCATCAACCTCTCCACGCGCGGCACCGTCGGTTTCGGCGACGACTCACTCATCGCCGGATTTGTCGTGACGGGTGACACGCCCGTCCAAGTCCTCATCCGCGCCGTTGGCCCCTCGCTCGGCTCATTCGGCATCCTCAATCCTTCCCTGCAACCCAAAGTCCGGCTTGTCCGGCAGGCCTCCAATGGCCCGATGGATGTAGCGGTAAACCAAAACTGGATGACCCATCCCGCCGCATCTGCAATCGAAAGCCTTTCCCAGCAAATCGGCAGTTTCCCACTCGCCGCCAATGCCGAAGATTCCGCCTTGCTGATCACCCTTAAACCAGGCGTCTACACTGCGTTGATGTCCGACAATTCCCTCACCGCACCCGGCATCGGCTTACTAGAGATCTACTGGATTAAATAGGCGAATCCGCGGTAAGTTTTCGCTCTCGCGATTTTCATCAAATTAGGTTTAGTAACCCCTCTATCTGCTTCGTTTTTCTCCCGACTCTCGGGCGTTTCGAACCCATCGTCCCCTCACTCAACCCCACCCCTCCTATGAAAAAACTCCTCATTCTCGCCGCCGCTTTCGGTTTGTCCTGCGGTCTCTACGCCGCCGACGCCAAAGAAGCGAAGGTAGTCAAGTTAACGGGCACGGCCATGTGCGCAAAATGTGAACTCGGCGAAGCCGAAAAATGCACCAACGCGCTTCAGGTCACAAACAAGAAGAACGGCAAGGTCCGCACCTACACGTTCACCGCCAACATGGAGCATGGTAAATATTTCTGCCAAGGCACCACCGAAGGCGTGAAAGTCACCGGCACCGTCGAGCGCAAAGACGGCAAGCTGCTACTCACGCCCAAGACCGTGACCAAAGGCTGAGCTTCGGCTAACATCCTTTCTTAATTTGAGGGCCCCGTTACGGGGCCCTTTTTTGGGCCTGGTCGGTGGGGGTAACTGATGCCCTTAGCCGACAGATTTTGATTAGCCGCACAGAGGCGCAAAAATATCATCCCTGCTTTCGGAAGTGATCCGCGCGCCTATAGGCGCCATCAACCAATCTTGAGCAAAGGAGTTCTTTTGAGACTTTTTGCGGCAAAAAACAGCGCTAACTCGGTTAAACTTCTGTCGGACGATCCCTAGCTGTCCTGTTCCAACCAGACTTCGCCAGCTCCGGACATGTCGAATAGCTCACCGCCGAAAGCATTGGCATTGACCCGCGTGAGATCGAGATGCCCCCCGTCCACGTAAACAAAGGGGCAGCCCGTTGCGTCCGCTTGATACAGATCCGGATACTTCGTCGCGACTTGTGACCACACCGACTCCGGCCACCCCGTGAGACCGGCAAAATAATGGTGTCCATTGCGCTCTACCGAGGCGTTGCCCAAAGCCGCCTGCACGGCCAAGTCCTGCGGCAACGCGATCGGACCGACATTGGACAAATCTTCACCACTCATCTGCAGCGCAAGCTCTGGATTTTCGCTCATGCGCTTGGTGAGCAAACAACGATTAGCGAGACCATGAATGACGCCCTTGCAGTTTTTGTGGCTCACGCCGATGTAGCCCAACTTCAGCGCTTGGCGCAGATCACTTTCGGAGCCACCTGATTCATCAATCAACAGTGGTGGATGTTCGGTCCAATCCTGCAGCGTCTCCGCAATGTCATCCACCAAGGCGTGATCCCGGTGAAGCGGCTGTTCGACAAACATCAACCGTGACCAGAAATCCGCCAATCCCGACCGTTCGCGGGCTTTCGTCCAGAAATCGCGGAAGTCCACCATCTTGGCGAAGGATTCATTGCCATCGATACTCGCGACAAACTCGCCGTTGGTTTCTTCACTAATTAATCGCACGACCCGTTCCAATCGATCCAACGCCGCATCGGGGTCCCCCGCGACTTTGATCTTAAAATCGTGTAAGCGATAGTGACGACATACCGCGCGTAGCGAAACCGGCAGGTCATCTGTGGGTCGCTCATCGTCGAGCACATCGGCCTCTTCCAATGGATCGCCCAGACCCACCGTATGGCGGCTGGCTACGCGGCCGAGCGTGGCCTCCGGCAAACCTTGGCGCGGTTCCCAATTCGTCAGCTCCGGATGCAAATCGCCGAGCACGACCCCCAACCCGTTGCTGCGCAAAACTTCTCCCACCGGCGCTCCGTGCCGGCGACAAAATGCGTCGATCAACGCCCGCTCCACAAACGTCACGCCGAAGTGCGCCAGCAGTGACGGATGCCCGTTACCCTTTGCCCATTCCCCCTGCGCATGGGCGACATGTTGCATGATCGCATGCACCGTTTCCTTGGGCACGCCTACCGCCGCCGCACCCGCATGATTCAATACCTCACGCATTTCTTCGACTTCGTCTTCGAGTGCTCGGTTAGGATCTTTGGTGAACCACTTCGGTGGCAGGTGATCAGCCGACTGCCCCCGCACGCGCTCACCATCAATCGTCGCGTCAAACTCCAGCCATACGTGCGTGACCTTCACCATCGTCGCGATCCCATACTTGAAGGGAATACGGGTATGTAGTTCGCGGTCCGACCAGCGGAGTTGATGAATTTCGATCATGATTAATTAAGCTTTGGCGGTTTTTTTGCCCCAGCGCCAGAGAATCGCTTCCAAGAGACCAAATTGATCGGTCAAGAGACCTTCATAACCGCAAGGCGTGTCGCTCCAGTCCCGCCAATCCACACCGGTGCGATTGC
The DNA here is from genome assembly GCA_018667915.1 of Opitutaceae bacterium. GTDB lineage: Bacteria > Verrucomicrobiota > Verrucomicrobiia > Opitutales > Opitutaceae > Actomonas. The sequence continues at coordinate 9,287 of JABIRI010000213.1, forward strand.
CGCCAAACGTGGATGCTTCCGCAAAACCGACGCACAATCGCTCAAGCATCTGGTCCGCCTCCTTATTCAGTCCGACGTGATAAAGTCCCATAACAAAGTGACGGGTCTGCGAATGCGTGCGGCCACCGTTTTGGTAATAACCAAACGGATATCCCTGCAAAATATCCGCGCGATCTTCGTCGGGAATAGGCCAAAGATTCATGGGCAAACCCAGTGCCGGATCGGGCAGTCCCACGCGACCCATTTCTGCCAGCAACCGTTGCATCATGCGACGGCCCTCGCTCGGAGTGAGCAGACCTTCGCGCACAGCTTGGCCATTGATCGGCAGAAACGCATAGTCGTGCAGTTCGTCGTTCTGGCAGCGCCAACCCGCCAGCCAACCCGTCGATTCGTTCCAAAATACAGGGCGATACGCCGTCTTGAGACGCTTGGCCCACCCGCGTAGATGCTTAGCAGTCTTGCGATCGCCGAACCGCGCAAATCCGGCCGCGAGTTCGCGCAGAGCGCCGTAAAGGATCGCGTTACTCCACGCGCATTTCCAACCGAACGACAGCACGTCGAGCCAGCACGTGCTCCACTGTCCACTACCACGCGTGCCGGTGCGATGCGGACTCTCGATCAACCCATCGCCATCCAAATCTCGTGCTTCCGCCGCATGGATCTTCCGGAGAATCACCGCGCGATGGCGGCGAAACCAACCCTTGTCCGCGCACGTCGTAAGATAGTCTCCAATCCCGCGCAAAATCGCCGCGCCCGTCATCAGGTATTCGTCGTCTGCATCGTGAACCTTTCCTCCATGGGAAAGCATGCCCGCCGCATAACCCGGTCCCCCAGCCAACCAACGTTCGATTGATATGCGCAACAGTTCGGCACCGCTCGGCGCGCCAGCCGATAGACCCGCCAAATCCTGCTGCGGTAAAACAGCGGACCACGAATCCATACAGATCGGACACGTCATCGACGCACCACTGTTGGCCAATGTCGCAATGTCAGCCCGCAGCGTCGGCGCGACCAGATAGGTGCGATCGAGTGCACGACGCACGATCGCAGGAGCGTTCCGCTGCAAGGGTTGTGGTGGACGCAACGGCCGCAGCTTGAAGGTCGCTTCATACCGCCCCACCGGTAGGCGATGCAGACCAGAGGTCTCGGCAACTTCGCCGACCTTGATTTCCAGTTGATGAAGATCCGCATGACGCCGGCACTCCGACCGGATGTCCGCCGCCTCATCCGAGGACTCGATCAACCAGGAGCCAAACCCCGGCGCGTTCACCCAGACCGGCAGATGCAATCCACCCGACTCCCCCTTCTCCCGCAAGCTCCCTACTGCGTGGGTGGGCGACACCGCGTTGTCCCAGCCTAGCGTCCATGCCGAACTGTGCCAGAGATGTTCCACGCGTTGAGACTCTCGCACTACTTTGAGCGTGAGACCCGAGCGCCGGACTTTCCAATTCAACCGGTAGCGCTGCGCTCCCGAGGTGATGTCGTAAGAGACATCTCCGCCGTAAATTTTTACCGTGCCCGCAAGGTCACACCGAATCGCCGGCGCCAAACGTGGAGCGGCTCCCACCGCATGAATTTGAGGCCCCTGATCACACTTAACCGGATTCGATAACAGCAGGTTGGTTTCGAGCGCATCCGCCTCCTCGATCCCAAGGCTCAGAAACGAAAACCCGGGTCGATCGAGACGAAAACCCACCGCAAAATCCTTCGTGGTGAACCGCACCGTTCCATCGCGACGTTGGGCACTCACTCCGGCGGGAAGTTTGTCTAAGTTAAATTGCTCAACCACCAGTCGTCGCTCGAACCGCGGCCCGATCTCAGACAGGCTTTCGCCCAACAACGCGAGACCTCCGGTCGCCAGATTCCATGACGTCCACGCGCCATCTAATCCGCTACGGCGCAGTTCAATCACCACCGCGTCAGCCACGGTATTATTCGGCAGCTTAAACCACCTAAAATCCTCCGAACGCGGCCTACTCATTCCTGTCCTATTTAGCACCTCGCGCCATTTGCCATCGATACGCGCACGCAGCCGAAAATCTACGATCCAATCGCGGTCGCCAGAACTCGCACATTTGTGAAAACCGAGCGCCGGGCGCAGCCCAAGTTTCTCCAATCGCGCCGGTCCATGCAGTCGCAGCACGCGTTGATGAATGATCCGCTGGCTCGGCAGATCACGTTCACCCGCCGACCGCCGGGTCCACACACTGCGACCTTCATCAAGCCGGTGCCCGATGTTCAAGTCGCCCATCGGCGGTTCTAAATCAGCAATCTGTAAGAGATCTTCAGTCATCAAAGTGGGGAATTATGGGGAAAGTTTCAGTCGTCGCGTTGGATTTCCGCCGACCAAGTGCGGGGAGGTTTCCCAAACTTCTGACGGAAACGTCGGTAGAAATGCGACACATCATTGAAGCCACTCGCAAACATGACCCCCGTCACCGAGTGGTAGCCAGTTTGCAATAATTTTGCCGCATGCTCCAAACGTAATTCCGACAAAAACACTCCGAAGGTTTCACCCGTCGCCTGACGGAACAGTTCCGTGAATCGTCGCCGCGACAGTCCCGCTCGGACCGCGGCCCGATCTAAGTCCCAATCGTCGTAAAAGGTTTCTTCGATCTCTACCTTTACCGCCAGTACCCGCGCTTGGGCGGATACGCCGCCGCTCTCAACCGGTAGTCGCGAAAGCAAAACCATGGTCTGTGCCGCCAGCGCCCGCACCGTCGTCGCCCCGCCGACTCTCGCATGTTCCCACTCGAACATCGCTCGACGCCACATGCTCTCTAATCGTTGCTGCGCCGGCCGCGAGAGTTGCAACGTGTGCCCTGGAACATCGCCCAGCCTCCGCCACAGCTCCTTCAAGTCATCTTCACTTTGCGCATAGGCATCGTGGAAGCACATCAGCAAGAGGGTTGAAGGCTCCCGATCGGCGATATGATGCGCGGTGTCACGCGGCACAATCAGGAGGGAGCCCGCTTTAACTGGGATTCCCAATTCCGAATCCATTTCCCGATACGCCACCTCCCCGGCTAAGACGTAAAGGAGTTTATGATAAGGATCCTGACGAGGCGCCATTTCGAACTCGCCCGAATGAGAACTTTCAGCGAATAGGACGCCGTGAGGCGGAAGCTTAACCGTAATGGGACGAGAAACGCGCATGAGAGGAGTGAATTTGATAAATTGCCCGATATGCCAACCGCTACAAGCTCCATCTGCCAAGACAACGAGCCGGTATTCGCGTAAGCTCTTCATTCTCTAATCGTCATGCCTACTCCTCCCCATCCCACCGCAACCCGCGCGGAAGTTGAATCCGTCCTACGTTGCTCGCCTGACGCGCGCCCCGTGCCGCTTTTCCTGCCCGCGATCTACGAGCACAAGGCTGCCTTCATCGGCAGCACCCCGTCAGCTATCTCCCGCGACGCCGAATTGCTCACCAAGGCCCTGCTGGCAGAATACGAAGCTGTCGGTCCCGACGCCCTCGCCGTGGGCGTCGATGTCTACAATCTCGAAGCTGAAACGGTCGGCTGCAAAGTATCCTTCTACGAAGGCGACGACACCTCCATCCCCGGCATCAAACCCGGCAATCACGTGGTCAAAGTCGGCGACGACCTGTCCAACGCCCCGCTGCCCAATCCGCTCACCGACGGCCGCATGCCGGTCAACATCACGGCTACGGCCAACATCCGGAAAGAACTCGGCGACGACTACTGGATCCGTGGTTCAATCTCCGGCCCCTTCTCCCTCGCAATCTCACTCGTCGGTGCCGAAGACCTCTTCCTCGCTTGTCTCGACGAACCGGAATGGGTCGAAGAAGTGCTGCAATACTCCGGTCGGATCATCAAAGAGTTTTCCAAAGCTTACATCGATGCCGGAGCCGACCTCGTCGTCTTCGATTCTCAAGCTTCGCCCGAGCTCCTCTCGCCCAACATGTATGAGGAGTTCGTCCTCCCCATCACCCAGGACCTCGTAAAGTGGTGCGCCGAACAAGGCGTGCGTGACCTACCGCTCATCATCGGCGGCAATACCACCCCGATCGCCGAGCTCCTTGCGGAATCCGGCGCCAACAATCTGCTCTGCGACTTTACCGCCGATTTCGACGCGTGGGCCGACGTCTGCCAAGAGCACGGACGTTCCTTCCGCCGCAACATCTCTCCGCGCCTGATCGAAACCGGCACTCCGGAAGAGGTCTACGAAGTTGCCGCCCGCGAAATCGCCCGCGGCAAAGACATTCCCGGATACATTTTAGGCACGGCCGTGGTGCCGTTCGGTTCACCGACCGCTAACCTTCTCGCTATCAAACAGGCCTGCATCGACAGCGCCTCCGCCTAACCCCCAGCCCCATTTATCATGCCTGATTACGCACTCATCAATCAACTGCTCTACGAGGGCAAAGCCAAGGAAGTCGGCGTTCTCGTCCAACAAGCCATCCACGAGGGCAACCCGGTCGACGAAGTCCTCAACGAAGGCCTGATCGCCGGCATGTCCGTCGTCGGCGAGGACTTCAAATACAACATCCTCTACGTGCCCGAGGTCCTCGTTGCCGCCCGCGCCATGAAATCCGGCTTGGCCATTCTCAAGCCGCTGCTCGTCGCCGACGCCGAGAACAATCCACCCCGTGGCACCGTCGTCATGGGCACGGTCAAAGGTGACCTCCACGACATCGGCAAGAATCTCGTATCGATGATGGCCGAAGGTGCCGGATTCCAAATTATCGACATCGGCGTGGATCAACCCGTCGAGGCGTTCATGGATACCTGCCGCGAACACAATGCCAACATTGTGGGCATGTCCGCGCTGCTCACCACCACGATGCCTTACATGAAAAAGGTCATCGATGCTTTCCGCGAAGAAGCCGACCTGGGCCACGTAAAAATCGCAGTCGGCGGCGCGCCGGTGAACCGCATGTTCGCCGACGAAATCGAAGCTGATGGCTACGGAGCAGACGCGCCTTCGAGCGTGGAACTCTTCCTCGAGATGGTCGCCGCTGCCTAAGCAGCCGGGGGCCGTATTCTCTCGCTCTTCCTCACCATGACGCTGCCGGAAAAATTTAATGACCCGCAGGGTTTCCTACTCGGCGTGGAACTCGTTTCCACTCGCGGCACGATGGTGGAAACCCGCGCCGCCAAATCAGTCGCATTCGCCGAAGCATTGGCCGCTCACGATGACATCGATTGGGTATCGATCACAGACAACGCCGGCGGAAATCCGCAGCTCGCTCCCGGCGCACTCGGCGACCTGATTCGCGCGGCGGGTCGCGAAGTCGTGATTCATCTCTCCTGCAAGGACTTCAATCGCAACGCGCTTGAGTCCGAAGCCTGGCACCTAGCGAGTCTCGGACTCCACAACCTGCTCGCACTCTCCGGCGACTACTCCGGCCGCGGCATCCATGGTGGAGCCAAACCCGTTTTTGATATCGATTCAGTCGGCCTGCTTACCCTACTCGCCCAGATGAATAGCGGCATGGATGTCACCCGCCCCGGCGCGAAGAACAATGCCCGTCTCGGCGCCACCCAATTCAACACCGGCTGCGTCGTCACCAACTTCAAACTCCGCGAAAACGAAGTCATCCCTCAGCTCCTCAAACTGGAGAAAAAACTCGAATGCGGCGCGCGCTGGATCGTGAACCAAATCGGCTACGATTCGCGCAAGATTCACGAACTCATCGTCTGGCTGCGACAACGCGGTTGGGGCGATGTGCCGCTCATCGGGAACGTTTACGTGCTCAATCCTCGGGTCGCGAAACTCTTTCGGACTCAGAAAATCCCCGGGGTGGTGATCTCGGACGAACTCGCCGCGCTCTGTGAGAAACAGGACTCCACTACCGATCGCGGGAAGGCCTTTTTTCTCGAACTCGCAGCCAAACAAATCGCGATCTTTCGGGGCCTCGGTTACCGTGGTTCTTACCTAGGCGGCGTGCACCGAATCGAAGATGTCGACCGGGTGCTAGAGATCGAACGTGCGTTCGATCCCGACGACTGGAAACAGTTCGCTCGCGAGATTCAGTTCAGTCGTCCGGAGGAGTATTTCTGTTACGAACAAGACGAGGCAACCGGCTTAGCCGACCCCGAACGTGCACGCTTCGATCTGTCCGTCGCTGGACCCGCAACCGACAACGTCACCTACAGCTACCGGTTCTCCAAATTTATCCACGGTTTGATGTTCGAAGACGGCAAAGGCATTTGGAATACCGGCAAGAAACTGACGGCCAAAGCCAAGGATCCCATGCAGGGCCCCGGGTGGATGCGGACCATCGAGCACGCCAGCAAAGCGGCCATGTTTGGTTGCAAGGACTGCGGTGATTGCTCCCTGCCCGACATCGAATTTCTCTGTCCCGAATCTGCCTGCGCGAAGAACCAACGTAACGGCCCCTGCGGCGGCACCCGTGACGGTTTATGCGAAGTCGATGACTTCGAGTGCATCTGGTCCCGCGCCTACGACCGCGCCAAACACGCGGGCCACGCCGCCCAACTCCTCGATCACGCCCCCGTGATGCAGGACCAACAACTCCGCGGCACCTCCAGCTGGGCCAATACCTGGGCGGGCCGCGATCACCTCTCGAACCCGATCAAAGTCCAAAAGGCCCAGCAACCGATCCCAGTCACGGGACGAGCGCCGCTGAAGCGGAAGTAACAAGCCGCATACGCGGAAGTAACAATTAACAAGTATCAAGTAACAAGAACACCACTCCGACGCACCGGGCTC
>JABIRI010000348.1 GCA_018667915.1 Opitutaceae bacterium
CTACGCTAAACTCAGCGCTGCACCCACTGGCGGAGAATCTTCCTCGGGATTGGGTTTGGCTGTCGCTCACTCTATGATGCTCCTTCACGGAGGGAGTCTAGAGGCTGCGAATGCGCCCCAAGGTGGGGCCATAGTCACAGCTAGGTTTTCCCGAGTGCCGTCAATTGATACTCATCCCGCTCCTCCCAATGCTTAGTTGATGGCGTTGTCGTTATGAAACGACAGGGCATTTTTATCGTTTGATCGCGGATCGCAGCCACCGGCGCATCTGGTCGCGATACCGACTCGGCTGATGCATCCACAGGTCAGTATGAGGGTGGATGATCCGTCCTTCAGGGATGTTGAAAATTTCCGCGACCGGAACCTCCAAGAACGTGAAGTCAGCCAGCTCGAGATGATCATCTAAAAACTGCGTGCGCGTGCGGGTGAGATCGCCCCCGGCCACCAAGAACGGGCGACCGTCTAGACGGGCTAGCCGGTCCAGGGCCGAGGCTTGATCGCTCTCTGGGTAGGACCATGACTTCGCTCCATCGAAATGATCGTAGGTCATGAAGCCCCTCCAAAGCGCGGCGATCTCGTCGTCGGCCAGGCCGATGTAGCTGGTGCCGATGGCGCCGCGTGAGAACCCTGTAACGAACACGTTGTCGAGGTCGCCCCCGTATTCAGCGCAGATGCGGGGGAGGTTCAGTTTACAGTAATCGACCGTCGCTTGTTTGTCGCCCCACCACGTGACGGCGTTTTCTTTCCGGCCCACTTCCACGTAGGGCATGACCACCCAGATGAAACCTTTGGAGCCGCCCCAGCCATAGCCTAAATTGGCGTCCTTGGCTTCGCCGGTTGAACCGGCAGGGGGCCAGTAGTTGCCGGTGTATTCGACAATGACTGGAAATGAACCCTCGGGGGTCCAGTCGGTCGGCAAATAGAGAGAATGATACACTTCCGTGCCGACGTATTCCGGTGCGGTGACACGCACCCGTCGGCCCGCAGCGGCGGGACCTTCCGTCATGGTCGGGGTATGTAGCTCCCAATCGGGACCCGGTGGTTCCGAGCCGATCAACGGCACGACGGTGATCGCTGCAAATCCGAGCAACGTTACAACGCGCATCGACGCACTCATTCGTGGATCAGTTCGAGTTTGTAGGGGTAGCGGTTGCCGGAATTCCATTCGCCGACGTAGATGTCGCCTTCGGCGTCGACGTAGAGATCGTGCACATGTTTGAAGATTTTTTCGGCCTGGTGCATTGGTTGTAGTTTGCCGTCGATGTAGGTAGGTTCAGTGCCGCCGGGGGCGGATACAACGCGGCGGGTGGGATAGTCGAGGACCAGCACGAATCCGGACTCGGCGAGCTGCTTGCCCACGCCGTTTTCGAGCGACCAGCACACGCCCGTGTAAAGCTTGTCGTCGCGGAGGAAGGCTTGGCCGGCGCGGGCGCCGGGGAGATCGATCGTTTCGAGCCATTCGCCCTCCAGGGTGAAGGCCTTGAGCTTATTCTCCGCGCGTGAGCTCACCCAAACCTTGGGGTTTTTCGGGTCGCTGCTATCGATCGAGATACCGTGAGCGTTTTTGAGATGGCCGGGGTTGCCGGGATTGGGTCCACCCCAGATGCGCACGAGCGTGCCATCGGCTTTGTAATGGAGCACGCGATCTGAGGCGTAGCCATCGGCTACGAGGATATCGTTGTCGGGCGTGATCGCGACGTCGCAGGGCTGGTAACGTTCCTCTGCATCGAACACGCCCAGTTCATGAGGCGAGGGGAGGCGGAGGCGAATGGTGCCGTCTTTGCGTAGGATGGTGACACCGCCGTTGACGCGTTCCCATTCCCACGCGCTGGGTTTGGTCTGCTGCCAGCCGCCATCGACGTGGATAAGGTGTTCCTCGCCGTCGAGGGTGATGAGATCGATGCCGTGGCCGCCCTTGAGGTCTTGGCCAAAGGAGCGCACGAAGGTGCCGTCTTTTTCGTAGACGATGAAGGCGTTGGCCATGTCATCCGTGACGAGATAGATCTGACCTTCACTGTCCTCGATCATGGCATGAGCGTTGGTCACGGGAGCGATGGCGCGATCGGCTTTACTCCACTCGCGATTGACCCGGTAACGCAGTCCATTGTGCCCGATGACCTCTTGGCCTGTTGTTAGGACGACTGACGCTTCAGTTGGGTAGTCGTCACCATGATCAGGGTGAGCGTGGAGCGAAACCGAGATGCAAAGCGAAACGAACGAAAACACGAAGCTTTGAAGTGGATTTTTCATAATGAAGTGAGGCTGAGAGGCAGCTCGTTTTTTACCACGAAACACACTAAATACACGAAAGCGGAGAGGCAGCTCTGAGCGAAAGTTTGTTCGGGCACTTGTTACTCGTTACTTTCGTCGTCCTCGGCGGGGACGACGATGAAGCCTGTTTCGATGCGCGCGTAGGGGCGAGTAGTGCTGGCCTCGGTGGTGACGGCGGTGCTCCAGAGGAAGGCCTGTTCCAGGTTGGGCAGTTTATCGAGCGTGGGGAGGGCGTCGTCCGTAATCTTGGTGGCGTGCAGATTGAGGGTCTGCAGGTTGGGAAGTGATCGCAGAGGAATGATTCCGGTATCGGTCACGGGGTTTTTCGAGAGATCTAGTTTTAAGAGATTCGAAAGCTGGGCGATGGTTTCGATCTGATGGTCTTGTAGACCCGAATTTCCAAGGTTGAGCCAGGCGATGTGGTCACGGGCTTGGAGTAGCGCGGCGATGTGCTCGTCGGATATGCTTTCTTGGCCGATGCGGTAGAAGTCGATGTCGAGGTAACCCGATTTTTCGCTCACCGGGGTCGCGTCGAAACCGAGCGATTCAAGTTTCATGATCACATCGCGGGAAGCCGCCGTGACTATGGGTAATCCGAGTTCGTCGAGATGAGACACGGTGACCTCCACCTCGATCGCGGCAGCGATGAGATCGAGCGTATCGGTATCCACCCCGAGATCTGAGAGGGTTCCTGATTCGGGCGCGACGGCGAGGATCCACCAGTCCATGACTTGGGTTTGGGCGGCAGTGAAGGGTGTCTTGCCGCCCGACGGCATGTAGTCGTCGTGAGCGGGGTCGTGATTGATGCGGACGCTCAGTTCGCTGGCAGATAGGTTCCCTGGAGTCACTGCGGCACCGGAGTCACCGCCGAGCATGATGTTGGCGTAGGTATCCAGCAGGAGTCCGCCTTTGATTTTGGACGGGTTGTGGCACGTTACGCAGCGCAACTCTAGTAGAGGCTGAACCACATCGAGAAACACGTCTGCTTGAGCGAGATCGGATACGGGGGTTCGTGGTGCCGACTTGGGCTCAAAGCCAGCGAGTGATCTTATCGGGTTGGGCGCGTGCTCGAAGAGATATTCGGGGCCGTGGGTGAGGTTGCCACCGAGATGCCCGGCCGTGAAGAGCGCGACAAGTTGAATGCCACCGATGGTGATGGCCCAGCCTTTGCCGCGCCGTCCTTTGATACCAAAAGCGACCCAGCCGATCAGCGCGGTGGCCGAGGTAATCAGTCCCCAGATTAAGTGCAGTTCGAGGGTGTCCTCGTTGTAGCCACCGGAAAGTGAGAGCAAGTAGCCGAGCCCGGCGGCAATGACCGCGCTGACTGCTCCGAGCAGCCAAATGGTATTTACCAAGGCGGGGCGTTCCGCGTTGGGCTTAAAACCGAAGTAGAGCTCTGCGATCGCGACGAACGCCAGGATGCCGATGGGCAAATGCAGGGCGAGGACGTGGAAATGCCCCAAGAACAGTATCAGGTCCTCCATTACGCTAGGATGGGCTTCACAACGTGGCCGTGCACATCGGTAAGGCGGAAGTGACGGCCCTGATACTTGAAGGTCAGGCGCTCGTGATTGATTCCGAGTAGATGCATCATGGTGGCATGCAGATCGTGCACGTGCACGCCGTCCTGCACGATGTTGTAACAATAGTCATCGGTGATGCCGTGCGAGTAACCGGGTTTAACGCCGCCGCCCGCCATCCACATGGTGAAGCAGCGCGGGTGGTGATCGCGACCGAAGTTGTCGGCGGTCATCTTGCCTTGGCAGTAATTCGTGCGACCGAATTCGCCGCCCCACACCACGAGGGTATCGTCGAGCATGCCACGCATCTTGAGATCCTTGATAAGGGCGGCGGAAGGCTGATCGGTTTTCTTGGTTTGGTTGCGAATGTTGGCAGGTAAATTGCCGTGGGCGTCCCAGCCCTTTTCGAAGACCTGAATAAATCGCACGCCCTTTTCGGCCAGACGACGGGCGAGCAAACAGTTGGCTGCGAAGGTGCCGGGTTCGGTGGCGTTGGGGCCGTACAGATCGAGCACGGATTGGGGCTCGCCGCTAAGGTCCGTGACCTCGGGAACGGATGCCTGCATGCGGAAGGCCATCTCGTATTGCGCGATGTGATTCTCCAACGCGGGATCACTGGTCTCGGCGAGTTGGCGCTCGTGAAACGCCTGCAGCGATTCGATGGCCGCGTGACGGCTGCGGCGGCTTACGCCTTGGGGATTGTTGAGATAGAGCACCGCATCCTTGTCGGCGCGGAATTCCACGCCGTTGTGTTTGCCGGGCAGGAAGCCGGCGTCCCAGTAGCGCGAGGTCAGGGGTTGCCCACCGCCGGTCTTGGGTTTGAGCACCACGTAGGACGGCAGGTTGTCATTCATCGAACCGAGGCCGTAGGACATCCATGAACCGAAACTCGGCCGGCCGGGGATCTGAGAGCCCGTCTGCATCATGGAGACGCCGGGGCCATGGTTGATTGCCTCAGTATACATCGATTTGACGAAGCAAATTTCGTCGGCGACTTGAGCGGTGTAAGGCAGGGCGGAGCTGAGCAGAGCACGGCTTTCGCCATACTCATCGAAGGTAAATGGAGACCCGGCGAGCGGCAGACTCGATTGATTGGTCGACATGCCGGTGAGCCGCTGTCCTTGGCGCACGGAATCGGGCAACTCCTGACCGTGCTCGGCATTGAGGCGGGGCTTGTAATCGAACAAGTCCATCTGCGACGGGCCGCCAGATTGATAGAGGAAAATGACGCGCTTGGCCTTGGGCGCGATGTGCGTGCTGGAGAGTAACGCGGAAGGGTCGAGCGCGCTGAGGGGGTTAACGAGATCGGCCAACGCGAGGCCACCAAACCCCATACCGAGCTTGTTGAGAAACGAACGGCGGGAAAGTCCTACCGTATCTTCGTAACCGGTGCAGAGTGGTTCAGGGTGACTCATCGGTGTGTAATGGATTCGTGGAGATTCATGAGGGCGTTCACCACGATGGTGGCGGCGGCGAGTTTATCGGGGGCGATGTGGTCGGGGACCGGTGCTTGGCCGATGCTGATCAACGCGGTGGCCTCTTCGGGGAATTGAGAAAACTCCGCGAGTTGCACATCGTAGAGGTCGGTCATGAGGGCGAGCTCATCGGAGTCCGGCTTGCGACTAGTCAGTCGGTAAAATGCTTCGTCGATCACGTGCGCGGGGCTCCCATCGATCTGAGCCATCAGCTCCTGCGCGAGGACTCGAGAGGCCTCGACAAACTGCGGGCCGTTCAAGGTGATCAGCGGTTGGAGCGGGGACGCGACCTCGGAGCGTTGCACCGTGCAGATGTCACGCTTGGGTGCGTCAAATGCGACCATGACCGGTGCGGGTGAATTACGCTTGGTCCGCGTGTAAAGACTGCGCCGGTAGACGCCGTCTCCGGTGTCCGACTCGACGGGCTCGAAACCGACGGCGAGTTCGTAGGGGTGGACGGGAGGGCCGCCGATTTGGTCGACGAGAAGTCCGCTGACGGCGAGAGCGTTATCGCGGATCATCTCGGCTTGGAGCCGCTTGGGTTGGCTACGGCAGAAGGTGACGTTTTCGGGATCTTTTTCGCGCATCTCGGCACTGATGATCGTGCTTTGCCGATAGGTGGCGGAAAGGGCCATTTGGCGCAGAAGCGCTTTAAGATCCCAACCGCTGTTGACGAAGTCACGAGAGAGCCAATCCAGCAATTTGGGGTGCGTAGGCGGTTGGCCTTGGCTACCAAAATCTTCCGGCGTGCGCACAATGCCTTTGCCGAACATCAGTTGCCAGTAGCGGTTCACCGCGACGCGGGCCGTGAGCGGATGATCGGGTTCGAATAGCCAGTTCGCGAGTCCGAGACGGTTGCGGGGTTGATCGGCGGGGAAGGGTGGCAGGGCGGTTGGCGTGTCCGCGATAACAGGCTCGCCGTGGGCATCGTAGGCGCCGCGATCGAGGACGAAAGCGGGTTTCGGTTCGGGTAGCTCCCGCATGATCGAAACCACGGGCTGTGCATCCATGGTGCGGTTCCATTCGGAACGGGCAACGTGCAGTTCTTGTCGGATCTCGCGGGCATCGTTGCTGGTGGTGGCGAGGAAGTAGTCGAGGAGATCGGCCCGATCTGGGGCCGTTAACGTGGTCGCGTCTTTCGCGAGAAGATCGGCGAGGGCGTTGCCGTCAAAAAGTTGCTGCGCCTCGATGGAAGTGAGTTCGCGGTCGAAGACTTTGAATTCGTCCAGTTGACCATTGACGAAGCCGCGATCTCGGTAGCGTTGGCCCAATACGATGTGCAGGCGGTGGCTGTCATCTTTGATTTTCATCCAGTCCGTGATCGAACTGGTGAGGTGGTCTTTAATGACGCGGGTTTCGAGTGGTTTGCCGTCAAGGTAGAGTTTAAGTCCCGCGGCTTTGCTGGAGCCGTCATACGTGACGACCACGTGGGCCCACTCGCGGGCAGTGAGGGGGTCCACGGCCTGAATTCGCAAGGCATTACCGGGCCAGAAGTGAATCAGGGACGCGGTGGGTTTGCCGTCGATTAAAAGGAATTCATAGCCCATGCTGGCGGCGTCATCGGCTCCGGCGCCACGACTGAAGATGTTCTCCCGCGCCGCGATTTTGTCGGGTCGCAGCCAAATCGAAAACGAGAACGGATCCTCGCGTTGGAAGTGTCCCACATCGGGCAGATGGGTGAGGGCATCGCCTTCGAACTGCATGGCTTGGCCAAACTTCCCGGGCACGATTTTGTTCTCGTCGGAAGTCTTGGCGGGTGTCGTCGGGTTGACTGAATTGGCGAGGGTTTCATCCTCCATTTCGTCGAAGGTCAGGTGGCCGACCGGACTGAGCCAATCGACCTCAGGACGATGAAACTTCAACCAGTTCTCGAATACTTCGGATTGAGCGGCTTCGGTTCGAATTGCCTCGGCGTTTTCACTCGCCTGCAGCGCTGCTGCGACCGTGCGGGCAAAAATCGCATCGGCTTTGGGGGTGGTGAGCGGCATCGCCGGGGTAGGCGTTTTTTCGGTAAAAAAGGAAATCAAGCCGGATTCATCGATATTCGCGAAGAAGGAAGTCAGTGAATAATAGTCCTTGGTCGGCAAAGGATCATATTTGTGATCGTGGCAACGCGCACACTCCATGGTGAGGCCGAGGAAAGCGGTGCCGAAGGTATGGGTGCGGTCCGCAACGTATTCGACGCGGTATTCTTCGAGTACAATACCGCCTTCCATCACATGGCCGTGCAGCCGATTGAAGGCGGTCGGGAGGATTTCATCCTGACCGGCGTTGGGCAGGAGATCACCGGCGACCTGCAAGGTGACAAATTCGTTGTAGGGGAGATTCTCGTCGAACGACTTGATGACCCAGTCGCGCCAAGGCCAGACGAGGCGTTCGCCGTCGCGTTGGTAGCCGTAGGAGTCGGAGTAGCGGGCGACATCGAGCCACTCGGTGGTCATCCGTTCGGCGTAGTCGGACGAGCTGAGGAGGCGATCGACGACGTTTTCGAACGCGTCGTCGGAACCGTCGTTTTGGAATGCTTCGATTTCGGCGGGAGTCGGGGGAAGTCCGGTGAGATCGAAGGTTACGCGGCGGAGCCATTTCTCTCGGGGCGCGACCGCGGCAGGGACGACATCGCGGGGAGCAAAACCGGCTTCAATGAACCGATCGATCGTGCCCAGTGCCCAACCGGATTTAGAATTAGGCACGGCGACGGACTCGGGGAGTTTTTGCAAGGACCAGTGTTGCTCAAATTGGGCGCCTTCTTGGATCCATTGTTCGAGGAGCGATTTTTCTTCGTCACTCAGCGACAGATTCGAATCTACCGGAGGCATCATCTCGTCCTCAACCGTGGTGTGGAGACGTTCGACGAGCACGCTCTGGGAGGGATCACCGGGGACAATGCCGAAGTAGCCCCCAAGATCGGCGTAGGCATGTTCGGCGGTATCTAACCGGAATTCGGAATCCTGATTCTTCGCATCAGGGCCGTGGCACTTGAAGCAGTTGTCCGAAATGATCGGCCGGATCTGGTTATTGAACGAAATCTCGGCTGAAGCTTCGACCGTGAGGAGGAAGGCGGCACAAACAGAAAATTGGCGAAAGGGCAGGGGCATGGCGGAAGGACGGCGCCGGGGGCGTTCACGGCAGTCTTGGCGAGAATAACTACGGTTAAACTACAAACAGTCGTTTATGGAAAAAGGATAACCATCCATCTGACGCAAAACTCCGTTCCCTTAATCAATTCACCGATTTATCAGGATCGGTAGGAAAACAGCGACCGGCTGGGCGCGTTAGGCCCATTGACGGCTAGATCGGCTCCGCAAGGCGTTGGCTTGGCGGATATTGAACTGTTCCTTCTTCGGGTCCCATCTGAGTGGTCGATTCAGCTCCATCGCAATGGCGCCCATGTGCATCGCGGTGCTGAGTTGGTGCAGGCTCTCGGCGTCGTAGACCGGCTTTGCTTCGCCCTTGGCCACATCGAGGAAATTTCGATGCTCCGTGCTGGGGCGCGGCCAAATGCGGTCATCGGCAGGGCCGTATTCTCGGCGATAGATTTCCATATCGCTGGCCTCGAGTTTGCCGCGCCAGCCTTTGTTGCCGACCCAACCTTCGGTGCCTTCGAAGCGGATGGAGGGCTGGTCAGAAACGACCTGCATCGTGACACCGTTGTCATAAGTGTAGTCGATCTCGTAGGTCTGCGGAACCGTGTTGACCGAATCGGGCGGAATCTCCCCGTGGCCGGACACCTCAACTGGCGCGGTGTGTTCGGCGAAGTTTCCCACTTGTGCGGTATCGATGA
>JABIRI010000361.1 GCA_018667915.1 Opitutaceae bacterium
CGGCGGCGACGACGGGTCTGCTGATTCCGCCGAGTAACATCATGATTGTTTATGCGGTGGCTTCGGGGTCGGTTTCGATCGCGGCCATGTTCATGGCGGGAATCCTGCCGGGCATCGTGATTGGACTGTTGTTAATGGTCGTATGTTTCATCATCGCGAAGCGGACCGGCTTGGAGACCGGGGAACCATCATCGGTGAAGGATATCCTCGTCGCGTTTCGGCGGGCATTCATGAGCATGCTTTTGCTGGTGATCGTCATCGGGGGAATCTTGGGCGGAGTCTTCACCGCAACTGAAGCATCGGCGATCGCGGTGGCGTATGCCTTCGTGCTTTCGGTAATCGCTTATCGCGAAGTGAAACTGAAGGAGTTGCCCGAGATCCTGCTGCATGCGGGAGTGACAACCGCGGTGATCATGCTGCTGATCGGGGCGAGTTCCGGGATGTCATGGATCATGACGATTACGAATATTCCGCAGGCGGTTTCGGCCCTGTTGCTGGGGATGTCCGAGAATCCGTTGATGATCATGTTGATGATCAACCTGCTGCTGTTGTTTGTGGGCACGTTTATGGACATGACGCCGGCGGTGCTGATCTTTACGCCCATCTTTTTGCCGATCGCGCAGGCCTTGGGTATCGATCCGGTTCACTTTGGTATCATCCTGATCGCGAATCTCTGTATCGGCCTGTGCACGCCGCCGGTTGGAACCTGTTTGTTTCTCGGCTGCGGGGTAGGGAAAACGACAATCGCTCGCGTGACACCGTTTATGATCCCGTTCTTCGTCGCGATGTTCGTCGGCCTGATGCTCATCACCTACCTCCCGGCCCTGTCGATGTGGTTGCCGGGAGTCTTCGGGCTCTAGTTAAACTATTTTGATTTCAGGGTAGCGCCTTCGAACCAGTCGCTGAGGATGGTCAAAGTTTTGGGGTGATTGGACAGTCATGGCACCTCTAAGTAAGTGAATGGGGGTTGCTGGAGTATTGTTATGTTAGCAAGACTCGTTCCCTTACCCCCTGATGACCCCGATTCATTGCATCGTTGGAATCAACGACTCCGCTTCTCTGCTCCACTTAGGACGCCGCCTGCGCCGCGCACTACCCGATCATGCCTTCTGATCAGATGCACGTAGTTCAACCGAATCTCGAACAGAGACTAAGATTATGATCAAAAAACTTTTACGCCCCCTGCGTGCTGGTCTGATGCTGGTGAGCACATTCTGCGCGCCGTTATTAGCAGCGGATGAGTCGCTGCCAAATATAGTTTTCATCTTTGCGGACGACTTGGGATTCGCTGATCTCGGGTCCTACGGCCATCCTTACGCGCAGACTCCCGCTTTGGACAAACTGGCGGAGCAGGGGACTCGCTTCACCCAAATGTATGTGACCGGCGTCACCTGTTGCCCGAGTCGCACCGGGTTGATGACCGGAATACATCCGGCTCGATATCCGCGCTATATGGCGGACTTTGGTTTCGGTGATCGGACAACGATTACGGAATTGTTGAACCAAAATGGCTACCGCACCGGTCATTTCGGCAAGTGGCATATCGGTCCGAAAGAAACCGAAATCGACGGGATGTATGGCATCGATGACGTGCAGGTGATCGGCGGCGATGAACAAGATCCGCGCGGTCGGGACACTAAACTTTTCACCGCCGCAATTGATTTCATGACCGAGAACGCGGATCGCCCCTTTTACGTGAACATCTGGGGTCACGCGACCCACTTCCCCGTGAATACCCATCCCGATTTGGTCGATGAGTTTGCGAAACTCAAGGTGAAGCGAGGCGACTTCTCAGCTACGATGCAGCCCAAGTTCGACGAGTGTGAGCAGATCGGGGGCGAACTCGACGAGGCGATGAAGCAGTATCTCGGTGACGTTTATTCCGTGGATCTGAATGTAGCCCGCGTCATGGCTGCACTCGATGAGCTGGGATTGAGCGAAAATACCATCGTGGTTTTTTCTAGCGATCATGGACCGGCTCCGGTGATTCTTGGAGGCAAGAAGTCTTCCCGGGAGTTTTCTCAAAACATGCTCGGATACGCCGGCATTTTTCGCGGTGGAAAACATGAGCAGTTGGAAGGCGGCGTGCGCGTGCCCTTCATCGTGCGTTGGCCGGGGCGCGTGCCAGCCGGACGCGTCAATGAGGATAGTGTGATGTCATTCATGGACTGGATGCCGACGCTCGCAGCGATGGTCGGGATCGAAGAAATACCCGTGCAATTGGACGGCGAAGATGTGTCCGATATTTGGATGGGGGAGACCCGATCGCGCCGTAAGCCGCAGTATTGGCGTCCGAGTTCACCCCAAGCCGGGGCATCCATGCGCGAGGGCAATTGGAAGCTGCATCTGAAGCGGAAACATGGGGATGCGCCGGTCGAGCTATACGATCTAGTCCATGATCCGATGGAATCACGAAACCTCGCGGAATCTGAACCGAAGATCGCGGCGGCGATGACCCAGAAATTGCGCACGTGGGTCGGAGAACTTCCGACCAGCTACGAAAAGAATAAGTGAACACTTTTTTACTATGACCAAGACAACACTCCCGTCGCTGATTTCATTGAATAGTCTCCCTGGCGCTTTCGACGGAGCCAAGCTCAAGGTATTGTTCCTCGTAGCTCTCGTCGTAGGTAGCTTTGGCCTGGGAGCCGACGCGGCGGAGAGCTCTTCCGCACGCTCACTTTACACCTATAGTTTTGGCGGACTGGAAAACATGGAGCCGGCGGAGGTCATGACACTACTGGATGGATTGGGATATGCAGGGATTACGGTGGAGAGTCGCGGCGAAGTGGCACTTGAGCGGTTGGATCAGTTTTATGAACTGAGCGAAGTAACGGGGCTCCAAGTCGTATCCGGATTTATCTCTCACCGTTTTGATAGGTATGGATTCTCGGACGACGCGCATCGGGCGGCGATAGACCACTTGGCGCCGCATGGCGGCACGCTTTGGGTGTGGGCGCGTGACGTAGATCAGGACGGCACGGTTACCGATGAAAAAGTGGAGGACTTCTTTCGCGGCATATTAGAGTATGCGGAATCCAACGGGGTGAAACTGGTGCTTTATCCGCACTACAACACCTACTTTCCCACGACACTAGATGCATTGCCTCTGGTCGAAAAGATCAACAGTCCCTCGCTGGGCATAGCTATCAATCTGTGCCATGAATTGATGTCGGATAACGGATCTAGTTTGCCAGAGACCTTCGCTAGAGCGCGGGATCGATTGCAGGCAGTGATACTATCGGGATCGTTGATTGAGCTCGATCGCAGCAATGTGCGATCGATGAATGAATCTACGATCAAGTCACTGGATGAAAGCGTCTACGATTTGCGACCCTTCGTGCGATTGATCGAAGAATCAGGATATGCCGGTCCGGTTGGTTTTATTAACTTCAAACTCCCCACCGAACCGGCGGACTACCTGAGACGGAGCATGACAGAATGGCAGCAACTCTGTGCCGAAATCGGTCTGTATGAATAGGATCGAGCTCAACCCGATCGATGCCAACACCACAGGTGTTGTTTCGTAGGTCTGGTATCAGAAGAGGTCGCTATGGCTTCCTGTGCGCTCAAGCCGGATCTCCTCATCGCCAAGCCGATAGATCAAAATCCAGTCTGGTTCTAGGTGACAATCTCTTCGTTTTCTCCAATTTCCTCGCAGGGGATGATCTTTGTAAGAATCGGGAAGCTCCTGATTTCGCATAAGGTAACCCAGTAGTTTTAAGATCTTTTTGGGATCTTTCCCTCGTTTGATTTGCCTTTTGATATCCCTCTTAAATTGCGCGGTCTGGGTAACCTTCATGCGTCGGTCCAACTGGATTTGAGGTCATCGAGTGAGTCGAAACTTTCGATTCCAATATCGGCATCACTTTCCGTTAAGGTTTTTGCGGTCACCGCGTTCGGAACTCGCAACTCAACCGGAAATTCTCCTCTCAAAGCGATCTGTCGATATAGAAGTCGAACCGCATCGGTTGGACTCATACCGATTTCGCGAAGAACTCCCTCGGATGCATCCTTCGTTTCGCGATCCATGCGGGCGTGAACGGTAGCAGTCTTAATCATTTTTAAAAAGTAGCACACTCGCAACACATGTCAAATCGCGACTAGTAAATGAATTGAGAAAGGCCCAAATCGAGCTCCGTTTGAGAATTCTTGAGCTCTGATCAGGCCTGATCAGTTGCATTGGCAATAGACATAGAAACTCCCCGCGTAGTTTAATTTTTATCGTTAAGGTTCTCGTGATTTGGGTGTATTTTACTGGTCGTGGTTCGATTTTGACCCACGACGTGATCGGGCGCGTTTTCTTTGTGGTCAGTTCACCCTAATTGTAGTCGAACTCGTTTCTGTTTTACCTACCCCAACGAATGATTCGTTCCCGAAATTACCTCCTCGGTGGATTATCCATCGCTATTTTAACCGCTGGGATCGCAGTTGAACCCACGCGAGGCGATCGTGCTCAGGCTCGGGCCGCGTCAATGTCGGACGCGCCGTGGTATGAGATCATGGATACGGGGCCGTTCATATCCGATACCTTTCGCGGACCGGGTGACGGTGCCGACGTGATGGCGCTGAAGGGCATCGCGATTAAGGTGGGGGCGGACGAAAATCATACGTTTTTATTCGATACCGAGATGTTGCGCATGGTCGCGGGCTTCGAAGGACGCGTCGCGTTGGCGGGCACACCTTGGAGTGGGAATCATGGCGGTAACTCCCATACCCCCGCAGAGCGTTCGGATTATTTCTTCATGACCGATCGCACCCCAGGTTGGTCGCTTGATGGCGAATGGAATGATCCCCGTTCGGATGGTCATGGTCCGTTGCCGCGGGACATCGCCAAGTATCGCGGCCTGTATCGGCACGGGAGTGATGTTTTGCTCGAGTATACCGTAGCTAATACGGTGGTTTGGGAGTCACCACGTCTGCAGAGCGGTGCGATGGTGCGGCACTTCAAGATCGGGCCTACGGAGCAAGATTTACTCATGGTGGTGGCCGATCCTTTTCCCGTCGATCGCGGCCAAGGTGAATGGCGACCGCTCGAACCCCGACTGGTGGGGGCGGTCGATGGCGTGGACCTCGAAACTCAATCTGACGGACGCAGGGTGGTCCGGATAGCATCGGGTTTGGCGGGCGCGGAGTTTCAGGTGATTTTCGCTCGTGCGGGAAGTTTGGGGATATCGGCTGCACCGATCAACTGGAGTGCGTTCACGGAAGGTGGTCCGTTGATCTATCCTGAAGTCTTAACGACCAAGGGTATTTCCGGGACCGACCAACGTCCTTACACCTTGGATACGATTCCGTATCCGGTGGATAACCCGTGGTTCGCCAATACGCGCTTTGGTGCTTTTGATTTTTTTGACGATGGCAATCGCGCGGCATGTTCGACTTGGAACGGCGATGTTTGGATCGCGAGTGGTTTGCGCGGTGATTTAGCGGAAATTGAGTGGAAGCGATATGCCAGTGGACTTTATCAGACGCTGGGCCTGACGATCATCGACGGCGTAGTTTACACGCAGGGCCGCGATCAAATCACCCGACTGCACGATCTTAATGGCGACGGCGAAGCCGACTTCTACGAGAGCTTCAATAACGATGTGAAAATCACATCAGGGTTTCACGAATTCAGCTTTGATCTCCTCACGGATAAGGAAGGGAACCTGTGGTTTTCTAAAGGTATGCCCGTATTGGGCGGAGGTCGGGGGTTTGCTCCTTGGACCGAGCACAATGGCTCGGTGCTTAAGGTTTCGGCGAATGGAGAGACGATCGAACGTTATGCTTGGGGGTTGCGCGCGCCGGGAGGTTTGGGACTCGGACCAAATGGCGAAGTTACGACCGGCGAGAACGAAGGATCCTTTGTGCCCCGCTGTAAAATTACCTGGAGTGAACCCGGCAGCTTCCATGGCGTCGTCCCGAGTAAGTGGGACGGAAGAACTTTCATCGAGCCGTTGCCGGGAGCACCTACCGATTACGAAAAGCCGCTGATTTGGATGCCCTATGATGTGGACAATTCCGGCGGTAGTCAGATTTGGGTGCCGGAAGACAGCACGTGGGGGACGGAGCACCGTAACGAGATGCTGCATTTCTCCTATGGACGATCGTCGATTTTCCGCGTGATGCGCGATGAGGTTGATGGACAGGTGCAGGGGGCGGTTTACAAGCTGCCCATCGATTTAAGTATTCCGGCTCAGCGCGGAAAATTTCATCCCGTGAGCGGCGAACTCTACGTGATGGGATTGCGCGGTTGGCAGACCAATGGCGGCACCGGATTCCAGCGCGTGCGCTATTTGGGACAGGATGCACCTACTCCCGTCGCGCACCGCGTTTATGACAATGGCGTGGTGATCGAGTTCTCCGACGCGCTGGACCCGGAGACAGCGCAGGACGTGCGGCGTTACACGGTGAAGAAATGGAAATACATTTGGGGGCCGCAATACGGCAGCGGTCGATTCTCGATCGATAACCCCGACGAAGCGCTCGAGCAGCTCGCGCTGGAAGAACCTTCGAAGGGCGTGGTCAATAATGTGGACCAAGTATTCGTGCGGGCGGCGAATTTGTTGCCGGATGGTAAGTCGATCTTCCTCTATATGCCGAAGATGACGGAAGCCATGCAGATGGAAATCCAACTGGACCTGGCGGCTGCCGATGGCACGGAAGTGCGGAAGACAATCTGGAATACGATCCACAATCTTCGTCCTGAGTTC
>JABIRI010000192.1 GCA_018667915.1 Opitutaceae bacterium
CCCCACCCGAATAGATCAGCTGAGAGACCTGCAGGGAAAGCTGCCAGTTTTGGTCGACATTGATGACGTTAGCCAGGTCTTCGTCTTCGAGGCTGTAACTGCCGTTCAGAGAAACGTTGGGTAACACCGACCCCTTCACTTCGACGATTAAGCCATCCTGTTCCCGGATGCGTTCGCGGGCCTGACGAATGGCGAAGTTATGATCCACCGCATAGGTGAGTGCCGTCTGCAGATCCAAGGTCTCGGGCATCTGCGCCGGCAAAAGCGAAGCACCACCCATCAGGGTCACCGCTAAACCGGTGAAAAATTTGGAGTGGATACGGGCGGGGAAATATGGAGAGAACTTCATATCAATAAATTCAGGCTTAAGGGGACACTTCTACCGGCGACTCAACCATCCTAGGAGATGATTTCGAACGGTCCTTGGAAATGAGCATATAGAAGGATGGGACGATAAACAGGGTGAAGAACGTGCCAACAGCCATGCCGACGACCAGCACCCAACCAATACTGTTACGTGCGGCAGCGCCCGGACCCTCGACAAATATGAGCATCATGTGACCAAACACCGTCGCCGCCGACGTCATGAGCACGGGACGGAGCCGCGTGGCAGACGCTTGGCGAATCGCATCTACTTTCGCGATGCCCTCTTCCTGCAGCCCATTCGCGAACTCTACGATGAGGATGCCATTTTTAGCGATCAAACCGACGAGCGTGATCAAGCCAATCTGGGAGTAGATGTTGAGTGAGGTTTCACCCAAAAAGATGGGGATCATCGCCCCGACGAGCGCAAGCGGCACCGAGCCTGCCAAGATAATCAAGGGGTCACGGAAGCTATTGAACTGGGCCGAGAGGACCAAGAAGATCAACAGCACCGCGAGTAGGCCGGCTTTCCATAGAGCATCACCCTCCAATCGGAGTTGGCGAGATTGGCCGCCGTAGTCGATAGAGTAACCCTGGGGGAGAATCTCCGCTGATTTCTGTTCCAACGCCACCAACGCCTTATCGACACTGGGCCCGACCCCGGTGATTTTCACCGAGTTCAGTTGCTGAAACCGGTTAAGCCCCCGCGGTTCGACCGAGTGGTTCAGCGTAGCAATGGTCGACAGTGATACGAGTTGGCCGTTGGGCCCCCGCACGTGATAATCCAACAACTGTTCGGGATTCAACCGCCGGTCTCGTTCGACTTGCGGAATGACCCGGTAGCTGCGCCCGTCATTGACGAATCGATTGACATAACCCCCGCCCAAGAGAGAGCCCAAATCGCGGGAAACATCGGTCAAATTGAGGCCCATCGCGGCAACCTTGTCGCGGTCGATGTCGATGGTGACCTGCGGCAGATCGAACTTCAAATCGGAGTCCGCAAAAAAGAAGGTGGGCGGGCCTCCCGTATTTTGGTGAGGCCCCGTATTGGCGAACAACACCAATTCGTTGGCAAACTCCTGCATCTCGGCGTGGTCGGCGGTCGAGCGTAAAACGAACTCGATCGGGAACGTGCCACCCGACGGCAAGGGATCAGGAGCATTAAGGATGACCTGGACCCCGGCGATCTTGGCGGCGGCCGGTTGCAGGTCCTCCAACAACTCAAGCACATGGCGATCCCGTTGGGACCACGGTTTCATGAGCATGCCGCTGAAACCGAAATTGCCGAACGTCAGCTGAAACGAGGTGTCATACTCCGGAGCCGTTTCGTACATCTCATTGATCTGATCCGTAAACATGGTCATCTGTTCGACGGTGGAAGTGGGCGGTCCCTGCACGATCGTGAAGAGGATCCCTTGATCCTCCTTCGGCGCCAATTCCTTGTTCGCAAACATGAAGAACGGCACCAGCAAGAACGTCAGGAATATGCCCGTCGTGAGCACGATGGGCACGTTGCGGAAGCGCCGACCAAGGAGCAGATTAAAACTGAGTGTAATGACGGCGAAGACAAACGCCGCGGCCAAAAGGCCCATGGCAATTTTCATAATCAGCCCGCCATCGAGAACACTTGGTCCAAGGAAGATCGCGATCAATGCGACCACGACGATAAGCGCCGGAATCACTGCCGCCACAAACCAAAGGAGTAAGCGCCATGGGGTGCGTTTTTCTTCCCGAATTTCCAGCATACTCCCGATCAAGCGATCGTAAGCGCGGCGAACTTTATCGAAAGTGTGATTCACTACGCCCGTAAATCCCGTTTCCTCACCATCGCCACCTTTCAACAGGTAAGCGCTCATCATGGGCGAGAGGGTCAGTGCGACGAAGCCCGACACCATAACCGCCCCCGCGAGGGTGAAGGCAAACTCCCGGAAAAGTGCGCCGGTCAATCCGCCTTGAAAACCGATCGGAGCGTAAACCGACGCGAGCGTGATCGTCATCGAAATCACCGGCCCCACCAGTTCCCGCGCCCCCTTAATGGCCGCGTCGATTGGCGTCATGCCCTCGCGAATATGACGCGCGACATTCTCCACCATAACGATGGCGTCATCGACCACAATTCCCACCGCCAGAACGATGGCCAAAAGAGTCAATAAATTGATCGTGAACCCCATCATCAACATGAGGAAGAGCGCACCGATCAGAGACAGCGGCATGGCCACGATTGGCACCAGCACCGATCGCAGGGATCCCAGAAATAGGAAGATCACGATCATCACCACCAGGAGGGTCTCCAAGAGCGTCGTGATAATTTCGCGCAGGGCGTCTTGGATATACTCGGTTGAATCGTATCCGATATCCGATTCCAGCCCCACCGGTAGATCGGCAACAATTTGAGGGTATACTTCCCTCACCCGCTGGATCACTTCCACCGTGCTTTCAGTCGGCAGCACCCAGATCCCCATGAAGGTCGCCGTCTGACCACCAAAGCGGACTTCGGTGTCATAATTTTCCGCGCCTAGTTCGACTTCGGCCACATCTGAAAGCCGGACGAGCGCGCCATTATTTTCCGCGACGACCATGTCTTGAAATTCCTCCACGCTCTGAAGATCGGTATTCGCGACCAAACTCACCCGCATCATCGTTCCCTTGGTCGCTCCTACCGCGGACAGGGCGTTGTTATTCACCAGCGCTTGGCGCACCTGGGCGGCACTCAAATTTCGGGCGGCAAGCTCGTCAGGTTTCAGCCACACCCGCATCGCATAAACCCGGCCACCTAAGACATCTGCCTTTTGCACCCCGGGCACCGAAGCCAAACGCGGCTGCACCATTCGATTCAGGTAATCGGTGATCTGATTTTGGGACAGCGTGTCCGAATAAAAACTCATGTAGACCGAAGCGAATTGGTTGTCGCTCGATTCCACCGATATCGTCGGCGACTCCGATTCGGGCGGCAACTCGTTGCGCACCTGATCAATTTTCGCACTCATCTGCGCCAACGCCGCGTTGGTGTCGTAGTTAAGTTTCAGATACACCCGAATGGTGCTCATCCCGGCAAAACTCTCGGACTCGATATAATCAATGCCGTCGGCACTGGATACGGCGCGTTCCAACTGGGTGGTGATATAACCCCGCACCGTCTCGGCACTCGCGCCGAAGTAGACCGTGGAAATATTAACCACCGCACTGTCACTGCGCGGATACTGCCGGGTATTGAGCTGGGAATAGGCGACGATCCCCAAAACGAGGATGACAATATTGACGACCAGCGCGATCACCGGCTTGCGCACGAAGAGATCGGTGAAGCTGCGTTGTAGCATGATGGAAATTAAACGGGGTTAAGTGTTCCGGCCGGCTCAGGTGTTAGGCGGTGTAGCCACTTCGTCCTGCGACGGAGTCACCTCGTTATTGACCTGCACCGGCAGTCCGTTGCGCAGTTTGAAAACACCGGAGGTCACAACCTGTTCGCCTCCATTCAGGCCCTCGACCACGGAAACCAAATCACCGCGCTTGGCGCCCAGGACCACCGGACGCTGAGCGGCCGCGAGAGAGGTGCTACCATCGGGTCCCGCCGTCTCTTCGATGACGTAGATCGAATTTCCGTAGGAAGCATACGAGACAGCCGTAGCGGGAACCACGACGACATCCTTTACTTCCGGCAACGTAACCTCAACCCGGGCAAACATGCCCGCACGAAGTTTCTCACCGGGGTTGGGAATGATTGCCTGCACCCAAACATTTCGGGTTGCGCGATCCACCTCGGGATTAATCGCTCCGACGCGGGCATCAAATACGTGACTAGGGAACGCATCGACGGTGACGTGAACGGTTTGCTCAACGGCCAACAGGGGCAAGTTACGCTGGGGCACGTAAAAATTCACGAACACCGGATCCAGTTTCTGCAACGGAATCAACGGGGTTCCCCGGCTGACATACTGGCCGAGGTTGATTTGGCGAATGCCGACCCGACCATCAAATGGAGCCAGGATATTCTTTTTCGCGATATTGGCCTCAAGGGCCGCGACGTCTGCTAGCGTCTGCGCGTATTGCGCGGCGGCAGCATCATACTCGGACTTGCTGATGGTGTTCTGTTCGCTGAGCTTGCGTGATCGGTCTGCCTGTAATTTGGCGAGATCGGAACGCGCTCTGGCGGCGGCGAGCTGAGCCAACTCAACCGTCGTATCCAACTTGATGAGGAGATCACCCTTTGAAACCGCCGCTCCGTTGCCCACCGCGATCTCCGTGATGGTGCCTTCCAGCTCTGCACTGATGGTCACACCCTGCACGGGGGCGAGTGAACCAATGGCTTTGATCGTCGGATGCCATTGAGCATTCTCAGCGGTAGTCGTCGTGACGGCGGTGAGCGGCATCTCCTGACTCATGCCCATCATCTCTTGAATTTGGCTGGCTTTGACGACACCCAGAAAGGCGACGACGGTTATAAATCCCGCAAAGGCGATTATGAAGCGTTTGATCATGTCGGTATTAAGTAAGTTAAAATGTTATACGGGTGAAACCGGAGGAACTTCCACCTCGCTCGCATGCTCGATCCCGGCACGAACGTGAGCGAGGATGGCGGTGAGCTGCATTTTCTCCCCGCGGGACAATGGCCCCATGATGGCGGTAACCTGGCGGAAATAACCGGGCAAAATTTCGGCGGTAAATCGTTCTCCTTTATCGGTGAGATGCACCAACATCGCCCGACGATCGCGGGGATCTGACTCCCGGCGCACAAGATCGTCCTTTTCCAAGGTGTCGATCAGACCCGTCATCGTAGCTCGGGTCACGCCCGCCATCTCCGCAAGCTCAGCAGGGCTCTTGGGCGGGTTTCCCTCGGCGTGACATTCCATCGATCCGGCCGCCGTGAGTAACATCAACACCGTGAACCGGCCGTTGGAAATATTGTGCTTCCGCAGGAAATCCGCCTTCACTTCGTAGAGCTCATCCGCCGTCCGGAGCAATTGCATGAACAGACTCGCCGCTTCGGGATTCAAATCCGGAAACCGCTTCGAGCATTCTAGCAGACTCTCGTAACGAGGCAGGTCTTTGAGCATCAATAACGGCATAGTGAATAAAGGGAAGTGAGATAATTAGCCCCCTAACTATATTTCGCAAGTGCTTTCCCCGAAAACCCGGTGGAACGTTAAACGTTCCGTCTCTCGAACCGCTCTTTTCTCAGAAACAAAGAGGGGAGTCCGTTTCTGGCGGACTCCCCTCACCCGATCAGAACCAACTAAACCGGGGTGGTTGGCTGAGCTAAGTATCAGCCAAGGGATTGGGCGGCTTCGACCACGGCATCGGCCGTAATACCAAGTTCTGCCATGGCAATGCCACCTGGGGCACTCAGGCCAAAGCGATCGATACCGATCACCTTGCCGTCGAGCCCGACAAATTGAGACCAAAGACCGGTCACGCCCGCCTCGATGGCGACGCGCTTGCGGCAGGCGTTGGGAAGCACTTCCTCGCGGTAGGCTTCGGTCTGCCGCAGGAAGCGTTCGAAACAAGGAACCGAAACTACGCGCACGGACGAACCGAGTTTTTGCGCGGCGTTGATGACATGCTGTAGTTCGGAACCGGCAGCCAACAGGATGTGGGTGAGCGGCGCGGTTTCCGCCACGGCGACGTAGGCACCTTTGGCGACACCTTCGCGGCGTGTTGCAACCGAGATGGAGTTTTGAATCGGCATCGCTTGGCGGGTGAGCGCGAGCAGAGTCGGTCCATCAGTGCGGGAAAACGCGGAAGCATAAGCGCCCGCCACTTCCTCGGGATCACCGGGCCGGATCACATCAAGATTCGGAATGACGCGCAGGCCGGAAACGGTTTCAACGGGTTGGTGAGTCGGACCATCCTCCCCCACTCCCACCGAATCGTGCGTGTAAATGTAGACGACAGGCAGTCCAGCCAGAGCCGCGAGGCGCATCGACGGACGCGAATAATCGGCAAACACAAGGAAGGTCGCGCAGGAGGTGCGGAAAATTCCGTCGTAGGCAACGCCATTGTTGATCGCGGCCATACCGTGCTCGCGGATACCGTAGCGCAGGTTGCGACCGTCTTGGTTCTCCGGGTCAAAATCCTTGCTCGAGTTGATGTAGTTGAGCGTGGACCCGTGGAGATCGGCACTGCCCGAGATGAGCAAAGGCAATTTCTCAGCCAGAGGCTGGAGCACTTCGGCACCGGCCTTGCGGGATGCCACCTGGGTGTCGGCCGCAAATTCGGGAATCGCGGCGGACAAATCAGCCGTAGTCGGCGCCACATCGCGGCTGGCGAGCAGCTCGGCCAACTCTGGGTTCGCGGCGGCCCACTCCTTGTGGGTTTTCTTCCACTTATTGTATTGGCGAGCCATGCGCTTTTTGTGCGCGGCGAAATATTCACTTACTTCTTCGCTCACGTAAAACAACTTGTCGGCGGGCAAACCGAGGCCGGCACGGGCGGCATCGGCAAACTTGGCACCACCTTCACCGTGGCCCTTGCTGGTGCCGGCAACTTCGGGGATACCCCGACCGATTTCGGTCTTGGCGATGATGAGCTGAGGCTTACCGGTCTTGGCGCGCTTGGCTTTGTTAACGGCCTTGGAAATGGCCGCGATGTCGTGACCGTCGGCGAGCGTGATCACGTCCCAGCCGATCGCCTTGAAGCGCGCGGCCGTATTTTCGCTCTGCGTCTTGTCGGCCATGGCGTCGAGCGTGACGTCGTTGGCATCGTAAATCAGAATGAGGTTATCGAGCTTCTGGTGACCCGCGAACGCGATGGATTCGAGGGCGACCCCCTCCTGCATGCAGCCATCACCGGCGAGGCAGACCACGTGGTTATCAAAAAGAGTATGCTCCGCAGTATTAAAACGGGAAGCCGCCATCTTGCTGGACATGGCCATACCTACCGCATTGCCAATGCCTTGGCCGAGCGGGCCACTGGTCGCTTCAACGCCCGGAGTCTCACGGAACTCAGGGTGGCCGGGAGTCTTCGAGTGCAGTTGGCGGAAGGACTGCACGTCCTCGTTCGAAACATCGTAGCCACTCAGGTGCAGCCAGCTGTAAAGGAACATGGAACCATGTCCGGCGGAGAGCACGAAACGATCGCGATTGAGCCAGCGGGGCTCAGCGGGATTATGCACCAGAGCATTGCCATATAGGACGGCTCCAATCTCGGCGGCGCCGAGGGGAAGACCAAGGTGGCCGGACGAACACTTATGAATAGCGTCGATGGCGAGGCCGCGGGCCTGATTTGCTGCTTGGGCGAGAATCTCTTGGTTTAACTTCATGAAGTCAGTCGAAGGAGTGATATTGGACCCAGGAATGAGCCGGGCCCAATAGACGACCGGTCAGATCTCGCGCCTGCAACGCAGAAGTCTGCTCTAACGCATGAAAAACAAAAGGCGGACCCAGAAGGTCCGCCTTAAATTGTAAAAAACGCGACGTTCTGTCGCGAATGATCAAATTTGATCAGGCTTTAGCACCATCGTAGCGCTTGGCCTTGATGGCCATAGCTGCCTTACCTTTACGACCACGCAGGTAGTAAAGACGGGCGCGCATCGGGACGGACTCACGTTCCACCTCGATTTTATCGACATTCGGGGAGTGGAGCGGGAATACGCGCTCTACACCTTCACCGTAGCTGATACGACGCACCGTGAAGGCCTCGTTCACGCCTCCGCCCTTGCGAGCGATCACGATACCAGCAAAAATCTGGATACGTTCTTTGTCGCCTTCACGCACCTTGGTGTGAACGCGGACACCGTCGCCCACTTTGAAGGACGGGATGTCCTGCTTAAGATGGGGAGCGGAAACCTCATTGATGATCGGATTCATGACGATATTTTTTGAATAAATCGGGTCGGACGTGTCGTGTTTTCTCAACACATTGAGCGGTCCGCCACTTCTCGATTTCGCCGTGATTTCCCTGCGTTAAAACGTCGGGAACGGACATACCTCGAAACTCAGCGGGACGCGTGTATTGAGGAAAGTCGAGCAACTTGCCGGTGAAGGATTCGTGCGTCAATGACTTTTCATCACCTAAGACACCGGGGATAAATCGGGCCAAGGCATCGATGATCACAGCTGCCGGAAGTGTCCCATTAGTAAGAACATAGTCACCTATGCTTACTTCCTGATCAATCACGGAATCTCGAATACGTTGGTCAATCCCTTCGTAATGGCCGCTCAAAAATACGAGATGAGACTCCGTAGCGAACTCACGAGCCATCGAATCGCTGAAAGGCGTGCCATCCGGCGTCAGATATATCCGCCGACAACCGGGAGTCTGCACCGCTTCGATCGCTGCGATGGCGGGTTCGGGCTTCATCACCATGCCGGCACCTCCGCCAAACGGACGGTCGTCAGCAGCACGATGTTTGTCGGTGCACCAGTCCCGGATGTCCCTCACCTCGACCTCCAGCAACTGCTTCGCGATGCCTTTGCCTAATATACTCTCCGCCAGAAACCCATCGAGCATCCGGGGGAAAAGGGTCAAAACATCAATTCGAAGAGGCATGAGGAGCGGTTTAAACAAAAACGCCCCGGACGAAGCCGGGGCGATTGGAAAAACGGAGAAGTCTAAATTAGGCTTCGGCGGCAGTCTCGACCGGCGCAGCCTTACGGGCTTGCTTGATCAGGGACTTGGCGGTGTCCGTCGGCTTGGCACCTTGGCTGACCCAGTAGTCCGCGCGCTCGACGTTGAGCGTGAGTTGCTCTCCTTTGGCACGAGGGTTGTAGGTGCCGAGGATCTCAGCAGGACGGCCATCGCGGCGGGAGCGGGCTTCCGCAACTACGACGTGGTAGACAGGAGCATGCGTTGTGCCGATACGGGAGAGGCGAATCTTAAGAGCCATGGAAGTGTTTCAAAAACAGGTTATTTACTTGTGAAAAGCTGAGAAATGCACCTTTCGACAAATGGCTTGTCAAGCCCCGACTCCGCCCGCTGTGTTCGACTCTTTATGAAAGCCGGAATCGTTGGCCTACCAAATGTGGGCAAGTCCACCCTCTTTAATGCTGTCACTCGCTCACGCAAGGCGGAGGCGGCCAACTACCCGTTTTGCACGATCGATCCCAATGTCGGAGTCGTCACCGTGCCCGACGAGCGGCTCGCGGTTTTGCAAGAAATCGCCAAAACCAAAGTCGTCATCCCGGCCGCAATCGAATTTGTCGATATCGCGGGTCTGGTGGCCGGAGCAAGTAAGGGCGAGGGCCTGGGTAACCAGTTCCTGGCCAACATCCGCGAGGTCGACGCCATCATCCATGTGGTCCGCTGCTTCGTGGACGACGACGTCATCCACAATATGGGTTCAGTCGATCCCGTGCGCGACATCGAGGTCATTTCCACCGAGCTGATTCTAGCGGACTACGAGATGGTCGCCAAGCGCATCGAAAAAACCACCAAAAAGGCCCGCGGCGGTGACAAAGAAGCTCAAGCTGAGCTCGACCTACTTCAAAGACTCGAGCCTCACCTCAACGAAGGCAAACCGGCCAACATTCTCGAAGTGGATGATAGTGAAGAAAAAATCCTCAAACTCTTCCAACTCCTCAGCGCCAAGCCTGTGCTTTTCGCCTGTAACGTGGCCGAGGACGACCTCGCCGACGCCGAAGCCAACCCATTTGTGCAAAAGGTCGCCGAATTCGTCCGCACTCACCACGACGCGGCCTACGTCCCTATCAGTGCAAAAATCGAATTCGAATTGATTGATCTGAGTCCGGAGGAAGCCGGTGAATTTCTCCAGGATCTTGGGGTCAACGATTCCGGGGTGTCCCAGCTCATCAAGGGCACTTACGCCCTACTCGGCCTGCAGACCTATTTTACGGCCGGCGAGAAAGAGGTGCGCGCCTGGACGATTGTGAAGGGCTGGAAAGCCCCGCAGGCCGCCGGCGTGATCCACACGGATTTCGAGCACGGCTTCATCAAAGCCGAAGTCGTTTCTTACGAAGACCTCTCGTCTCTCGGTAGCGTCGCCGCCGCCCGTGATGCCGGTAAGTATCGCCTCGAAGGCAAGGAATACGTCTTCGCCGACGGCGACGTCGCGCTCTTCCGTTTCAATAACTGATCCTGCCCATGAAACCAGTTTGGTTTCGCCGACCCCTCCCCGGTCAGTCCAGGGCTAGTAGCCCTTTTTTCGGGCGTGAATCGTAACCCGGCCTTGTTGCACTTCCCGCCACCACTGGCCGGGTTGAGTCGGCTTACGCAGGAGCCGTGACCAGAGCGGCTTTGGCCGGGACACCACCTCAAAATGGCCGAATCCCACGCTGCGTAGCATGTGTTCAAGTCCCAAAATATTTGGCGCCCACCAGTTGGTGGGGTCCCGATTGAGTTCCCGATCCTGATAAAACGCCATCGCAGGAATTTTGGCATGCAGCAGATCCACCTTGGTTTCCAAAATCAGAAGATCGTCCGTGACCTCAGCTAATTTCTCCAACGCCAACAGGGGATGCCGCAGGTGATAAAGCACCCCCAGAAACAACACGACGTCATAACCACCCAACTCTGCCGCCGAGATCTGTTCCACCTCCATAAACCGATCCTCCACCTGTGAGTTGAGCTGTCGACGAGCCAGATCAAAACCGCTTTTCCCCGCCCAGCTTTCATCACTCCAACAGTAGGAGTCCACCGCCGTAACGCGCTTGGCGCCGCGCTTCTCGGCCTCAAAAGAAAAGAACCCGTCCCACGCGCCGATATCGAGGATCGACTTTCCCGTAAGGTCGGCGGGCAATTGAATACGCCGCAATTTCGCAGGGGTATCATCGAGCCCGGGCGTCACCACTCCGTCACCTAGGTCGATACGATGAAACCAACGGATGCCATCGACTTGTTGTTGAAGGGATTCGGGTGAAGGCTGGGTAGAACTCATCGGCTATAAAGGAATAATCAAACCTGATCGGTGCGTGGGCGGAAAGCCCATACTTGCACCATCAACCGTTGCTCGCCACCGACGGGATCCGGCCCTGTTCCAACAGTTCAATCTGCAGAATAAGGCTGCGCGGGAGATGAAATGGATCCTTCACCGGCAGAGCGACCGTTCCCTCAAATGGGGATAGGTCGCGATTGAGCTTTTGGCGCCATTCGCCGTTTTCCCAATCGACGTAATGCTTCCACGCCAGCTCCCAAAGCTGTTCGTATCGGTCGATCCAATACGTGTCCTTCGTATCGTGCCAAC
>JABIRI010000106.1 GCA_018667915.1 Opitutaceae bacterium
CCTTGTAGCCCGCTTCGCTCAAAATCTGGTCGAGCATCGCCGCGGTAGAACCCTTTCCGTTGGTTCCGGCCAGATGAATGATCGGCACCTTCCGTTCCGGATGGCCGATCTCCGCCGCCAACGTTCGCATGCGATCGATGCCATACTTCACCCCCTGAGCCTTAAGGCCAAACAAGTAGTCCTGCACCGAGGCGTAATCGGTCAAATCATCCGGCGACCGCATGGCAAATCGAGGGCGTTCCGCCTTAGGCTACTTCTTCAGTAGCGATCACGGGCGGCTTGCCCACGTGCATGACGCTGAGCAAATCCCGCAAACGATCGCGCATTTGGAGGCGATTGACGATTTGATCGATCAACCCTTTCTGGAGCAAAAATTCGGCCGTCTGAAATCCAGGTGGCAACGTCTGTTTGGTGGTGTCCTTGATCACCCGCGCCCCGGCAAACCCAATCAACGCTCCAGGCTCCGCAATGTTAACGTCGCCGAGCACGGCGTAACTGGCTGACACGCCACCCATCGTGGGATGGGTCAAAATGGAAATATAGGGCAACCGAGCTTCGCTAAGTCGACCCAGCGCCGCGCTCGTTTTGGCCATCTGCATCAGCGAAAAAATTCCCTCCTGCATGCGCGCTCCGCCCGAAGCACTGACAATCAAACACGGGCATTTGTCCGCTACGGCCTTTTCAATCGCCCGGGTAATTTTCTCACCGGCCGCCGAACCCAATGCACCGCCACAAAAACGGAAATCCATCACGGCCAACGAAACCGGAATATCATATATTCGGCCCGTCCCGCTGATGACCGCCTCGGGCAATCCACTGTCGACGGTATACTTTTTAATCCGCTCCGGATACGGTTTTGAATCCACGAATTCGAGTGGATCGCCCGAGATCACCCCCGCGTCCATCTCGGTGAAGCTGCCCTCATCGAGCAGCGATGCGATGCGCTCCCTCGCCCCAATGGGGAAATGGTAACCACTCTTGGGCACCACCATTTGGTTGGCCTCGAGTTCCTTATTGAAAACGACCTCTCCAGAGATGGGACACTTGGTCCAAAGTCCCTTGGGGATATCCTTTTTCTTTACGACAACCGTCGAGTATTTCGGCTTGCTAAAAAGCGACATAGGAGGCGCGGGTGATGGCGATAAAAACTAACCGTGAGCGAAAGTGATGACGTCGATGTTCAACGCTCCAGCTTGAGCGAGGGCATGAGCGCAGGAATTGAGAGTGGAACCTGTGGTGAAGACATCATCGACCAAAATATAACGTTGATTTGCGGTTATGGAGGCCTGGTTACGGGCTGCAAAGGCATTTTTCATCCGCTTTTGCCGCGTGCGGCGGTCGAACGACGTCTGTGAATCCGTGTCGACCCGTCTTTGCAGTAGACTAGCAATAGCGATTTTGCCCAAGACCGCCTGCTGAAACGCCTCGGCAATGAGTCGCGATTGGTTGAAACCTCTTTCTCGTTCTTTGCGCGGATGCAACGGAACCGGGACGAGAATGGCACCCTGCAGAAAATCCAAGATATCCAAATTTTCGGCGATGAGCGTGCGCATGTCCTCCAACACGTAAAATCCGTGCCGGTATTTGAGCTCCAACACATACTCCCGGGCCGGGCCTTTGAAGAGCGTAACTGTTTTCGCCGCATTATAAACCGGTCTCAGTCCCTCGCAGTGCGGACAGATCCGCTCCCCCGCGAGTTCGCCGAAGAAAGGATGACCACAGGTCAAGCAGTGCGGTTTTTTGACCCGCACGATCATCGGCGCACAACGCGAGCACACGTGGCGCAACACACTTTCTTCGCACAATCCGCCACAGCCGAGGCAGGCAGGCGGAAACACTAAATCGCGCAACGTGCGCGCGACCGGCCGAAGCGTTTCAGTTATTCCAACAATAGCCATCTAGTAAAAAACACGTTCCAAGAACAGCCCCTGAGCCGGAGCGGTCTCGACGGCTCCGGTGCGTTGCCCCGATTCGAGAACAGACTCCACCGCGGTGACTTCCAAGCGCCCCTCTCCCACTGCAATCAAGGCGCCCGTAAGGCTCCGCACCATTTTGTAAAGGAACCCATTGGCCTCGAAAATTAAAGTGACGTTGCGCCCGCTCCCGCCGATTTCGAGCCGGGTCAAATCCCGCACCGGATCCTCCAGCTCACTCCCATTGTCCGCCGCAAAGGCCCGGAAATCGTGTCGCCCACAGAGGACTTTAGCCGCAGCCTTCATGCGCTCCTGATCGAGCCGCCGCGGACGTTCCCGGCTGAGCACAAAGGCCTGCTTGAACGGATCCGCCACGCCTTCGTAGATACGGTAAGAGTAACGTTTACCCCGAGCACTGTAGCGTGCGTGGAAGTCCGGTTTCGCCGTCGCTAAAGATTTGATCTGAATCGTCGGAGGCAATCCCGCGCACAATGCTATTTTGAATTTTTGAGAGGAATGGCGCCACGGCGCGTCAAAATGAAATACCTGTCCTCGGGCATGCACGCCGGCGTCGGTGCGACCACTCCCATGGATGCGAATCGGACGCTGGCAAATCTCACGGAGTCGCCTCTCGATCGCGTCTTGCACGGCATCTCGAGTGGGCTGGCTTTGCCAACCGGAAAACCCGCTTCCGTCGTAAGCACACGTGCAACGCCAACGTTGATCCAAGGGCGCATCGCTCACCACGTTTCCTCCGGCAGTTCCGGTGGAAACCGTTGGTTCAAATAATCCTGAAGTATCAGGGTCGCCGCACGGGAATCAATGACGCCGCTACGGCGAAGTTCGCGGAGTTTCTCTTTCGGCAGCGTTGCTTCTGCCGCCTGCGAGGTGAGGCGCTCGTCTACAAGGTGCACCGGAAGACCGGTCGACTCACGCAAGCGTTCGGCCAACAGCTCGGCTTCACGCGCCTTCGGCCCGACCGAGTCATCCATGTTGAGGGGGTATCCCACGACGATCTCGGTGATCTTTTGTTGGTTCACCGTTTGAAGTAATGCCTGCCAACGCTCGGCCGCCGCAGGCTGCACCAGCGCTGGGAGCGGCGAGGCCAAGCCCAGCTCATCGCCTCGCGCCAAGCCGAGGCGCTTGGTGCCAGGATCGATACCGAGGAAGCGCATAACGCTTCAACGGGCTAGAGAAACTTTGCGCCGTCGGCCAGACCGGATACGCGCTTCACAGCTGCCTTAATTTCCTGCGCCTGGTCGATGGGGCAAACCAAGGTCGCGTCTTTCGTATGCACGACAATCAGGTTATCCGCTCCCACGACTGTGACCAGGTGCCCTCCTTCGCTGAAAACGATATTGTTACTGCCCTGCTCTACGAGCGTCGCTCCGCGGCCGACGTTGCCCGAAGCATCCGGTTTGTAGTGGCGAGCCACAGCCGGCCAGGCACCGACGTCGTCCCAGTCAAAGGTGGACGGCAGGACGACAACGTTGTCGGATTTTTCCAAGAGCGCGTAATCGACGGAGATCTTTTGCAGCGTCGGATAAACTTTCTTCATGACGGGCACCAGTTTCCGGCCTTTCGCCAGCGCCGTTCGGATGAGCGTCAACCCTGCATCGAGTTCCGGCGCGAACTTAGCGATGGCAGTTTCCACCACGGGCACACTCCAAACGAACATGCCGGCGTTCCAAAAATAGGTGCCCGATTTCACATATTTTTTGGCCGTCTTCAGATCGGGTTTTTCTACGAAACGTTTCACCTCAAACACCGACTTGCGACGGATCGTCTTCCACACCTTACCCCGTTGCACGTAACCAAATCCCGTGGCGGGTTCATCGGGCGTGATCCCAATCGTCACCATAACCGGCGCGGCCTTTGCCGCGGTAAATGCAGCTTTGAGGTCGGACTGATATTTTTTGCCATTATGGATCACATGGTCAGCTGGCAGCACCGCGAACACGCCATTCGGATCCCGTGCGCCAATGATCGCGGCCGCCAATCCCACCGCGGCGGCGGTATCGCGCCCCTCCGGCTCGGCGATGATGTTCTGCTTGGGTAATCCTCCGCAGACCTCGCGCACGCCCTTCTCCTGCACGGCACTGGTGATCACATAAATATGATCGGCGGGCACGATCGGCATGACGCGATCGATCGTCTGGGTGAGAAGCGGCGCATCTCCCACAATCGGAAGCAGCTGTTTCGGCCGTTCCGCGCGACTCTGCGGCCAAAAACGTTCACCTTTTCCTCCGGCAATGATTACGATGTAAGGATCTGACATAAGACGACAATCCATAGCTGGTTTTGTGCCTCTGCAATTAATCATTTGCGACTCAGGGAAATCGTTTCTCTTTGTTGCTGGAACCATGTCCCGATTGAGCCCCAACGAACTTGCCCGCTACAGCCGGCATGTGCTTTTACCTGAGATTGGCGAGGAGGGGCAAACCCTGCTCAAAAACGCCCGCGTTTTGATCGTGGGGGCTGGCGGCCTAGGCAGTCCCGCGGCGCTTTATCTGGCCGCCGCAGGTGTCGGGACCCTCGGAATCGCTGACTTCGATCGCGTCGATGCTTCAAATCTTCACCGCCAACTGCTCCACCGGGACGATCAAGTGGGATCGTTAAAAACGACCTCGGCCAAACAGCGCCTCGAAGAGACCAATCCGTTCATCGAGGTAAAAGAACATCGCGACGGCGTCACCGCCGAAAATGCCGAACAACGCTTCGCCGAATATGACGTGATCGTCGATGGCACGGACAATTTTGCCTCCCGTTACCTTAACAACGACGCGGCCGTTCGCGCTGAACGGCCGCTGGTCTTTGGCAGCGTCTACAAATTTGAAGGACAGGTCAGCGTATTCGCGCCGCATCTTGGCGGGCCGTGCTACCGCTGCCTGTTCCCTAATCCTCCTCCAGCGGGCAGCGTTCCCGGTTGCGGCGAAGTCGGCGTGTTGGGGGCGCTGTGTGGTGTAATCGGCAGCTGGCAAGCGTTGGAAGCTATCAAACTCATTACCGGCATCGGAAGTCCGCTCATGGGGCGGCTACTCATTTATGACGCCTTGAATGCGTCTACCTCGACGCTGCCGTTCAAACGTATGCCCGACTGTCCGGCGTGTTCGCCGGGTGCCGCCCAGACTCCGCTTTCCGCCGCTGCCTACGAGGCGATCAACTGCCCCACTCCTTCCATTTCATCAACTATGTCCGATTCCGAAATACCTCTCGAGATAAGTATCACCGCAACGAAGGCGATTCTCGACGATCCCACTTCCAAGGCCCGTTTGATTGATGTGCGCGAACCTCACGAATTTGCCATCTGTAGTATCGCGGGTGCGGTGCAAATTCCTATGCGGCAGATTCCGGAACACCTCGGCGAGCTCCCCCGTGACGAACACCTCTTGATCCACTGTCACCACGGCGGACGAAGCTTGCGCGTCACGGAATACCTCCGGGACCAGGGATTTGTGGCGGTAAGCAATGTAGCGGGAGGAATCCAAGCCTGGGCCAACGAGATCGAACCTGATATGCTGCGCTACTAGACCTGAAATTGCGGATGGGCGGTCGCATAGTCCCGCGCCATGGAGACGAAGGCTTCCTTGAGTATGCGTGTAGCGGTGCCGGGGCCGGTCTGAAAATCAACGTCGTCGATACAGCCGACCGGCTGCACATCTTTTGTCGTCGAGAGTAACATCGCTTCATCGAAATCCGCCAACTCCTCCGGTCGTATCATTCGCTCTTCCACCGCGAGGTCTGCTCGCTCCGCTAACCCGGCGATCACATGGGCCCGCGTAATGCCATGCAGAATTCCCGCAGCCGTTGGCGGAGTGATCCACTTGCCCGATTTAATAAAGGCCAAATTACTAGTCGATGCCTCGGTGAGCTCACCCCGTAGATTGAGGAACACGACATCATCGAACCGGCGTTCCTTGGCTTCTCGAAGCCCGACAATATTATTTAAATAATTACCGGTCTTCCACGCGGGGTCCAAACACTGGATTGGATTACGTCGGATACGTTGGGCTATCGATAAACGTGCCCCCACTTCGAGGTTTCGCTCATTGAGCGCAGGGAGCTGCTTAACCAAAATAACGAAACGACAGCGGTCCGCTAATTCGCTATCTAATCCAATTTCGCCCTCTCCCCGTGAAATCTGTAGGCGAATATACAACTCTCCCTTCCCCGCTGCATGATCGCGATACGCCTGAACCGTGCGCTGAATTTCTTTTAAAATAACGTCAGCATTCCAGGGAATTTCTATTCCTAACGCAGCGGCCGAATGCAGCAACCGTTCCCAGTGTTCCTCCCACGCAAATATGACTCCGCTATAGGTCCGCCACACTTCATATATCCCATCGCCATATAGAAACCCTCGATTCAGTGGCGATACAGTCGCAACCGCTGCATCATGCAGGACGCCATCGGTATTAGCCTGAACATATTCCAGAGTCATCACAAACTAGGGCGATCTCCTCACCGGTTTCATGCAAGATGAAACAAAAAACCCCGAAGCAAAAGCTTCGGGGTGAAAGTATCGGGTCTATGAAACCCTCGATCGAATATTAGCCTTCCGCCGGAGCTGGGGCTGGAGTCGGTGCGGCCGCAGGTTGATCACC